>DATAOR010000150.1:0-22337 GCA_036265635.1 Gemmatimonadales bacterium | reverse complement strand
CGGGACAGTAGCGAGCCGAGTCCCAGGTGGTCGCGGCCAGCGGCAGGTTGACGTAGTGGAGCGGATCGGCGTCGTGGCGGTACTGCCTGATGTTGTCGGCCCAGACGGATGCATCGGCCAGGCTCTGGCCGTCCAGGATATCGCCTACGGCGGCCCGGGCCTCGGGGGTGAGCCGGAGCTCGGCGATGCGAGCCACCATCCGGTGGCCCAGGTCCCACCAGCGCGCGTGCGCGCCCAACGCGGGCTGGGCGGCGATCAAGGCAAGCAGCAGACCGCCCGCCAAGGGCCCGACGATCGCTCGGCTCAAGCGGCCCAGGCGGCCCGGGGTGCTCGGTCGGGCCACACTGACCGAGTCAGGGGCTTGCCAGCAGGACGCGCGAGGCAGCTCACACCGTCCTGCCCGTCCCGATGTCCACCGCGATATCGCGCCACTTGCCCTGACGGAACCGGAAGGCGCTCAGGCTGAACCGGGTCACGTGGCCGGCGAGGATGGCCAGCCAGATGTGGATCGCGTGGAGCGTCCCGGTCCGCTGGATGGCCAGGCAGATGCCCAGCGGGAGCATCACCTGGGACACGATGGAGATGTAAAGCGGACTCCTGGTGTCCCCGGTGCCCTGGAGTCCGCCGGTGTAGGTCAGCGCGGCCGAGATGAACAGACCCGACACGCTGAGCACTCGGAGGAGCCCGGTGCCGACCGAGACGACCGCGGGATCGGTCATACCGAACAGCGCCAGCAGGTGGCCGGGAATGAAGAGGAACAGCAGGCCGACGAAGGCCGCACCGGTCACGCCGATGCGGGCCGCGATGTGGACCGCGGCGGCGGTCCGGTCCGGCCGGCCCGCGCCCAGGTTCTGGCCGGCCACCGCCGCGGCGGCGCCCATGAGTCCGATCGAGGTCCAGGTGACGAAGGAGAACAGCTGGGTATAGCTGACCGCGTAAGCCGCCTGGGCCGCCGCGCTCTGGGGCAGGGAGCCGATGAACGAGAGCAGGAACACGCCGCCGATGTTCATGGCGATGCCCTGAACCCCGGCCGGCAGACCGAACCGAAAGAGCTCGCGGATGATGCGCCAGTCGGGGCCGTAGCCGTGGCCCCGGGGAAAGCGCACCACCCAGCGGCCGCGCCAGAGCTGGACCAGGGCATAGGCCGCGACCAGGCCCGAGGCGATGGCGGTGCCCATGGCGGCGCCCGCCGTGCGGAACGCGGGAATGGGCCCGAGGCCCCGGATGAGCACCACATTGCAGGCGATGTTGAGCACCGTGAGCACGAAGCCCAGCACCATCGGCGTGCGGGCATCCCCCGCCGACCGGAGTGCGCCGCCCAGCATGAAGAAGACCAGCATGCCGGTGCTGGTGGTGAACATGATCCGGAGAAACGGCAGCGCCTCGGCCTGGACGGTGGGCGCCGCGTTGACCAGGCGGAGCAGGGCGGGCGAGAAGACGTAGCCCAGCGGGGCCAGGATGAACAGGGCGATGCCCACGGCGGTGACGAACGCCTGGTAGACGGTGCGATTGACCTCGTCGGTCTCGCCCGCCCCGACGAAGCGGCTGACCAGGACGCTCATCCCGGTAAACAGCGAGGAGACGAAGATGACGACTGCGATGAAGATCTGGTTGGCAACCCCGATGGCCGCATTGCCGGCGAACCCGACGATGTGACCCACCAGCACCTGGTCGACCATGCTCTGGAGGCCGCCGATGATGTTGACCAGCATGGTAGGCCAGGCGAGCCGCCAGACGGCCCGCGCCAGCGGCCCCTCCACGATGGAGCGGTCGTAGCGCGGCGGGGGCGACCCGCCCGGTCGTGTGGCGGCCGTAGAGACGGCCGAGCCGGCGGGCGCCGAGGTATCCGTCATGTAGGCCGCAATCTATACGGACGGCGGCCACGCCACGTTCCAACTTCGAGGGCTCACTTCCGACTGGCCCGGACGCTGGCGTGGGTCCTGGTGTTCGCCCTGCTACGGCGGGTTCGCCCTGCTACGGCGGGTTCCCCCTGCCACAGGCCGGCCGCCGGTACTCCGGCGGTCGGCCCGTCCGGCTCAGTGGGTGTTCGCCATCTTCCTGCTGTCGGCCACCGCCGCGCTGTCCACCCCGACCTCCTTCCCCGCCGCCTTGGCCGCGAGCAGGTGGTCGCGGACGATCGGGAGTGCATAGGCCGCCATCTTCCGGACCGGCTCCGAGCGGGCGGAGTCGATCTGGAACTCCAGGCCGGCCGCGTCTTCCGTGTGGCCCTTGATCATGGCGATCATGTACTCCTTGTCGAAACTGGCCTTGTCCGCCTGCTGAAACCGGCTGACCCGCTGTTCCCCGCCTGGTCCCAGGGTCGATTCGACCTCTAGCCCGTGCTTCTTGGCGATGTCCACCCACTGCTTTTCCATCTTGGTGTGATCGGTCACCATCCGCTGGGCGAACTTGCGCACCATGGGGCTGGCGGCCCGCCGCTGGGCAACCTCGCCCAACCGGACCTCGAGCGCGTTGTCGCGGACGGCGTGATGGACGAACTTGGCGTCGGCCTGGATGCTGTCCTTGGGCGCCGTATCCTGAGCCAGGGCGAAGGACATAGGGGCCCAGGCGACGAGGGCCGCCGTCGCGGCCGTGGTCATGAAGGTTCGGGAGTTCATAGAGTCGATCCTCCTTGCGGAAACGCTGCTATGGGGGCACGCCGCACGACCGGGTTGGCGGCAAGTTGGGCCGCGGTTCGCGGCGAGGTCATCGGCTCGAGGGGCCGCGGCCATGGCGGCTTGAGCGGCTCCAAGACCCACGCCCAAATTGCTTGACGGCCGCCGGGATTCTGCGACCCCGATCACCTCGCAATCGCTCAGCCGCATTGGTTCTCGCCCGCGGGGAACGGTGACCTACGAGCCCGTCAGCCACCCGCCGGGGTGCGCTATCATTCCATGGGGCCCGAACCACGGGGCCCGAACGTCACCCACCGCACCTACGCGCATGACCCGACCCCTGCGTCGCCGCCGGGAGCCATGATGCCCACCCCGTCAACCGACATCCCGACCCGCCTCCTTGGCCGCACGGGCGAGCGCGTCTCCGCCCTGGGACTGGGCGGGTGGCACCTCGGCTTCACCAGCCTGTCCGATCAGGACAGCCTCCGGCTGGTGCGGACCGCGATCGACCGCGGCATCACCTTCCTGGACAACTGCTGGGATTACAACGAGGGCCGCAGCGAGATCCGAATGGGCCGGGCGCTGCAGGACGGCTATCGCGACCGGGTATTCCTGATGACCAAGATCGACGGCCGCTCGAAGCGCGAGGCGACCCGCCAGCTGGATCAGTCGCTCCAGCGGCTGCGGACCGACCGGATCGATCTGGTCCAGCACCACGAGATCCTCCGGTACGAGGACCCGCACCGGATCTTCGACCCCGAGGGTGCCCATGCCGCCCTGGTCGAGGCTCGCCAGGCCGGCAAGCTGCGGTACATCGGGTTCACCGGACACAAGGACCCGCACATTCACCTGCACATGCTCGAGACCAGCGAGGCCCATGGCTTCGCGTTCGATACGGTCCAGCTGCCGCTCAACGTCATGGATGCCCACTACCGAAGCTTCGAGCGGCTGGTCCTGCCCGAGCTGGTCCGTCGGGGCATCGGCGTGCTGGGGATGAAGTCTCTGGCCAATGGCCAGATCCTCGCGTCGCGCACGGTTACCGCGGTCGAGTGCCTCCACTATGCCCTGCACCTGCCCACCTCGGTGGTCATCACCGGCTGCGAGCGGATGGAGATCCTGGAGCAGGCGCTCGAGGCGGCCCGGACCTTCCAGCCGCTCAGTCCGGCTCAGGTCACAGCCCTGCTGGCGCGCACGGCGACCGCCGCCGCCCGCGGCGAGTTCGAGCTGTTCAAGACTTCGTCGGTCTATGACGGGACCGCCGCCCACCCGGACTGGCTGGGTGATGAGCCCGAGCGTCACCAGCGCGTGATGCAGTCCTAGCCGCCGGCGCATGACCGCTGATCCCACGGTCGACGCCACCCGGCGGGCGGCCGGTGTCGCCTCACCTCCGCTGCTGAGTCGGGCGCTGGTGCTCCTGTTCGTGGCGTCGTTCTGCGCCATGACAGGCTTCTACCTGCTGCTGTCGGTGGTTCCGCTCTACGCCTCCCGGACCGGCGCCAACGGGATCGGCGCCGGCCTCACCACCGGCGTCCTCATGCTCGCTACGGTCGTCGCCGAACTGGGCACCCCCGCGCTGCTGGCGAGGGCGGGGTACGGCGTCGTGCTTGGTGCCGGCCTACTCCTGCTCGGCGCGCCGTCGCTGGCCCTGGTAGGATCGGCAGGGTTCCCCACCATCCTGGCAGTCTGTCTGGTAAGGGGCGTGGGATTGGCCGTGTTCGTTGTCGCCGGCGGCTCGCTGGTCGCCACACTCCTGCCGGCGGCGCGGCGCGCCGAAGGTCTCGGCTGGTACGGCGTGGTGGTCGGCATTCCGGCTGTGGCCGCGCTGCCGCTCGGCGTGTGGCTGGCCGAGCGGGTCGGCTTTCCTCCAGTGTTCATCGCCGCGGCCGCGATCACTCTGGTCGCCCTGCTCACTGTGCCCGGCCTGCCGGGCCGGTCCCGGCCCGATCACCCACCGATTGGGGTGTGGACCGGGCTGGCTTCGCCCGGCCAGCGGCGCCCGGCACTGTTGTTCCTGGTGACCGCGATGGGCGCCGGGGTGGTGGTGACGTTCCTGCCCCTGGTGGTGCGGGGGCCGGCCCGATTGGGCGCGCTGGCGCTGCTGATGCACGCCGGAGCGACGACCGCGGCACGGTGGTGGGCGGGACGATATGGCGGGCGGCGCAACCAGGGCTCGCTCCTGCTGGCCGGCGTCGCCGTGGCGGGAATCGGCATGCTGGTCCTGGTCCTCGCCTCGCACGGGACCGCGGCGCTGGGGGGAGCGATGCTGCTGGGAATCGGGTTCGGAGTGGCCCAGAACGCCAGTCTGTCGCTCATGTTCGCCCAGGTCTCGGCCTCGGGCTACGACATGGTGAGCGCGGTCTGGAACCTGGCCTACGATGCCGGGATGGGAGTGGGGGCGTTCGGGTTCGGCCTGCTGGCAGCGGGGTCGGGGTATGTCGCCGCGTTTGCCATCACGGCGGCTGTGATGGCCCTGTCGCTGGCCCCAGCGCTGCGGGACCGCCGGTGGCTTGCCCGCGCACCGAGGCCAGCACCCATCCCGCCCGGGATCGGGTAACGAGGCCCGCCCCCGGCCGCGCGAGGGTTAGACGGCCTGCGACATCGGCGCCGGCGCCGCGGCGTCCGGCAGGTAGGCATCGAAGGCGGTGCAGATCGTTCGCAGGAACACCCGCCCCAGCACGGTCACCCGGAAATCGCCCGCGCCGCGCTCGATCAGGCCATCGGCCTCGAAGCCGGCCAGGCGGGCGGCCTCCGCTTCGAGCCCGATGAGGCGCTCGGCCGGGAGAGTCAGGTCGCACATCAGGCTCAGGATGGCGGCTCGACGACGCCGGTCGTCGTCGGTGAGCCGGTGCCCGCGGACGGTGGCCAGCCGCCCCCCCGCGACGGCCGCATGCCACCCCGCCAGGTCGCTGTGGTTCTGTACCTGCCACCCGGCCACCTCCCCGATGGCGCTGGTCCCCAAACCGACCAGGTGCGTCGCCGGCATGGTGGTATAGCCGTTGAAATTCCGGGACAGCCCGCCGGTCAGGGCGGCGCGAGCCAGCGGATCGCCGGGCAGGACGAAGTGATCCAGGCCGACCCAGACATAGCCGGCCGCGGTCAGCCCTTCGATCGCCAGCCGGTTGAGCGCGAACCGCGCGACGGTATCGGGGTGGGTGTAGCGCTCGAGGGCCCGCTGGTGCGGCTGCATCCGGGGCACGTGCGCGTAGCCGAAGCAGGCGATCCGGTCGGGCGCCAACTCGGCCACCGACTCGATGGTCCGGGCGAACCGGAGCAAGGTCTGCTCCGGGAGGCCGTAGATCAGGTCGAGGTTGACGCTGGCGAAGCCCGCGGCCCGGGCATCATCGATCGAGCGGCGGACCTGCTCGAGCGGCTGGATCCGGCCGATCGCCCGCTGGACCACGGGGTCGAGGTCCTGCACTCCAAAGCTGACTCGCTCGAAGCCCAGCGCCCGGATCGCCGCGAGATGGCCGGGTAGCAGCAGGCGCGGATCAATCTCGATGCCGGCTTCGGCGCCCCCCAGCTCGAAGTGCCGATTGAGCAGGTCACGCAGCCGGGCCAGCTGGCCGGGATCGAAGTGATTCGGCGTCCCTCCGCCCAGGTGAAGCTGGGTGGCCAGCCGCTTCCGGCCCAGGTGCCGGGTGACCAGGCCAAGCTCCTGCTCGAGCCGGTCGAGATAGCGATTGGCCACATCACTTCGCCGGCTGATGGTGACGTTGCAGCCGCAGTAGAGACAGCGCCGGGGGCAGAACGGCAGGTGCACGTAGATGGACAGCGGGCCGGATGCCGGCTCGGCGGCCGCCTCGAGCGCGCGGGCATACTCGGCAGGGCCGATCATCCGGCTCCAGGCCGGAATCGGCGGGTAGCTGGTGTAGCGAGGCGCGGGCCGGGCGTACCGGCCCAGAAGCTCGGCCGATACGTCTGGCAGCACCACCGCGGCGGGGCCGGCGGGAGATCCGTTGGAGGGCATGCCCTCAACCTAGCCCCCGCCCTTAAAGCGAGCCGGAACCAATCGTGAAGATCCCGCAAGGCACTATCGCGCTACACGGTGCGGAGCTTCCATTTCCCTCGCCGGAACACCACCGCGCTGGCGATGGCCAGCAAGGAGAACGCCGTCATGATGGCCCAGAATACCCCTACCGGGCCCAGGCCCACCCGCCCGGCCAGCCACCACGCCAGCGGCAGCTCGAAGACCCAGAAGCAGGTGAGATTGAGCCAGGTCGGCGTCCAGGTGTCGCCGGCGCCATTGAACGACTGGGTCAGCACCATGCCATAGGCGTACAGGGGGTAGCCGAGCGCGACGATCCTGAGACAGCTCACGGCGTAGCCGGTGACGGCCGGATCGCTGGTAAAGGCGCGGATGATGAGCGGCGCCCCGACGAAGAAGATCAGCCCGACTGTGGTGAGGAACCAGGCGTTGTAGCGGGCGGCCCGCCAGACTGACGCCTCCGCCCGTTCGGGCTTCCGGGCGCCGAGGCTCTGCCCCACCATGGTGGCCGCCGCGTTGCTCAGGCCCCACGAAGGCAGCAGCACGAAGATGATCAGCCTGACCGCAATGGTATACCCGGCGAGGGCGGTGCTGCCGTGCTCGGCCAGGATCCTCACCAGCCCGATCCAGCTGGCCATGCCGATCAGGTTCTGCAACGTGGCGGAGCTGGACAAGGCCAGGATCTGACGCATCACCGGCAGGTCGAACCGGAGGTGCCGGCGTCCGACCGGGAGCCGGCTGGCCCGGCGGAACAGCCGGACCACCGCGTAGATCGCCCCCACCGAACGGCCGAAGGTGGTGGCCACGGCCGCACCGGTGACGCCCAGCCGCGGGAACGGGCCGAGCCCGAAGATCAGCAGTGGGCCGAGAACGATATTGATGATGTTGGCCAGCCACAGCACCCGCATGGCGATGGCGGCGTCGCCGGCGCCCCGAAAGACGGCGTTGACGACGAACAGCACGATAATGGCCGCCTCGCCGCCCAGCATGATGATGGCATAGCCGCGGCCGGTGGCGATCACCGATGGGGTCGCGCCCATCAGCGCCAGCAGCCGAGGTGCCAGCAGGGCGCCGGCCGTGCCGAGGACCAGCGACACCAGCAGGGCGAGCAGCAGGGCCTGGCTGGCGGCCCGGGCCGCTCCCTCCGGATCCTTCTCGCCGACCCGCCGCGCCACGATGGCGGTGGCGCCGATCCCGAGGCCGATGGCCAGGGCATAGACGATCGTGAGCAGCGACTCGGTCAGCCCCACCGCCGCCACCGCCTCAGGCCCCAGGTGCGACACCCAGAAGATGTCGGCCACGGCGAAGATGCTCTCCAGCACCACCTCGAGCACCATGGGAATCGCCAGCAGCAGCACCGCCCGGCCGACCGGCCCGACGGTGAAATCGTGGTGGGCCTCGCCCCGGACCGACTCCCGGACGATGGCCCAGAAGCTCACGGCCTGAGCGCCGGCTGCATCGTCAGCGGGGCTGATGGGTCTGGCGGGCTGCGCCATGCGGTCTTCCGGTCGGACGGTGGGCCGGAAAACTAGACGGCCCGATCCGGGACGCCATGGCGACGTTCCGGATCGTTACCGGCCGAGCAGGTTCCGCACCTTACTGCCCGAGCAGGGTCCGTACCTTACTGCCCGAGCAGGGTCCGCACCCTACTGCCCGAGCAGGTCCGCACCCTACTGCCCGAGCATGGTCCGCACCTTCGCCACCAGCTCCTCCGGGGCGAACGGCTTCTGGATGAAGGGGGCTTGCTCCGGCAGCAGGCTCCGGAGCATGACGTCTTCGCCGGTGTAGCCCGACATGAACAGCACGGGCAGGCCGGGCTGGGCCGAGGCCAGCCGCTCGCTCAGCTCGCGCCCGTTGAGGCCCGGCATGATCACGTCGGTCAGCACCAGCTTGGGGATCTCACGCCGGCGGGAGACCACTTCGAGCGCCTGCTGGCCATTCTCGGCCTCGAGCACGGTGAGGCCGGCCGCCTCCAGCGCTCGGCGTACCAGCTGCCGGACGGCGGCCTCGTCTTCCACCACCAGCACCAGCCCGGGCGCGAGCGGGGCGCGATCGGAGATCTGGAGCCCCAGGGCGACGCCGCTGCCGGCGGAGGCGTCGACGGTCGCGGGCAGGTACACCTTGATCGTCGTGCCGTGGCCCGGCTCGCTGTAGGCCCAGATGAACCCGTCGTGCTGCTTGACGATGCCGTACACGGTGGAGAGGCCGAGCCCCGTGCCCGAGCCGACCGGCTTGGTGGTGAAGAACGGCTCGAAGATCTTGGCCAGGGTGGCGCGATCCATGCCACATCCGGTGTCGCTCACGGTCAGGCGGACGTACGCCCCCGGCGCCACGTGCTTGAGCCCGTGGGCCTGAGCGTAGGGCTCGTTGAGCGTCACCTCGTCGGTGACGATGGTCAGCCGGCCGCCGGTGCCCATGGCGTCCCGGGCGTTGGCGGCGAGATTGATCAGGACCTGATCCACCTGGGTCGGGTCGGCCATCACCCGGCTGTGCGAGCGATCGGGCCGGATGTCGAGCACCTTGTCGGCCCCGAGCACGCGCTCGAGCACCGGCGCCAGGGCAATCACCGCCTCGTGCACGCCGAGCGGCTGGACCTGATTCACCTGGCGCCGGCTGAAGGTCAGCAGCTGCTGGGCGACCTGGGCCGCCCGCATGGCGGCGCGGATCATCTCCTCCACGTCCTTGGTCTGGGGATGGTCGGGGCCCAGCTCCTTGACCGCGAACTCGCCGAAGCCCAGCACCGCCATGAGCTGGTTGTTGACCTCGTGGGCCACCCCGCCCGCCAGGGTGCCGACCGCCTGAAGCTTCTGCGCCTGGGCCAGCTGCTCCTCTGCCTTGACCCGGTCGGTGATGTCGATGTGCGCCCCGACCCACTCGCGCACCCCGCCCCGGATGTCCAGGATGGGCACCGCGCAGAACTCCATGTTGCGGAACTCGCCATCCCGCCGGCGCACCCGGTGGGTGGTGACCAGCACCTTCCGGTCCCGCACCGCCTCCTGCCACAGCCGAGCCGCCTCAGGCCGGTCTTCGGGCAGGATCGCCTGAATCCAGCCCGCATCGGCCGCATCGTAGGCGGTCTGGCCGGTGAAGGCCTCCCATTGGCTGACGTCGCCCGCCTGACAGCCGTCGGCCGACATGGTCCAGACGATCTGGCCGGAGGCGGCCACCAGCGCCCGGTAGCGGGCCTCGCTGGCCCGCACGGCCGACTCCGCCCGGCGCTGCTCGGTGACGTCGTCGTCCACCTCGATGATCGCGTCCGGCTTGCCTTCGGGGTCCCGGTGCAGGATCCAGTGGGTCGCGATCCTGAGGGTCTCGCCGCTCCGGGTGTGCCGCACGACCTCGCCCATCCACTCGCCGGTGTCGAGCAGGGCCGCCTCGGCATCGCTGGGGGAGACCGGGAGCTCGGTCGACAGCAGGTCGCGCGCACCGGCCCGGTAGGCGTCGTCCGCCTGCCAGCCGTACAGCCGCTCCGCCCCGGCGCTCCAGAACCGGATCCGCCGGTCGAGCCCGCGGGCCGTCACCGGGGTGTGACTGAGGATGTCGAGCAGCTCGCGGGTATGCTCCTCGCTGACCTTGAGCTTGGCCTGCGCCTCGGCCTGCGCCTCGAGGAGATGGTTCCGGAGCCAGAGGTCGGCCTGAGCCCGCTCGGCGGCCCGGCGCTCGGCCTCGACCCGGCGGGCCACGTCGGCCGAGCGGAAGGCGCCCCAGAGTGAGATCCCGATGAACAGGGTGATGTAGGCCGCCAGGCCGACGTGGACCTGGTAGAAGCTGAGCCGAAGGGCCTGGGCGCCACCGACGGCGAACACGATCGGGAGCAGCAGGGCGAGCGGCAGGAGCCGACGGAGCAGCACCGTGCCCGGCTCGTCGCTGGCGATCAGCTCCACCACCGCGCGCTCCTGGGTGGCGCAGGCGATGCCGATGGCCATCAGCAGCAGCGCCAGGGCGGCGTAGAGCGCGACGCCGCTTCCCGGCACCAGGCCGTACAGCTCAGGCACGCCGCCGAGATGTCCGGCCAGGGCCAGCGTCGGGATGATGATGGCGGCGAGGAGGGCGGCGCCGTGCCACCGGCGGAGCGTGTGGCCGGCCACGGGTGGCCGGAGCAGCAGGGCGCCGATGAGGAGAAACGCGGCGCAGCTCAGCGGCGCGGGGCGGCCCGGGAACACCCGCACCAGCCGGCCGATCTGGTCGGGAAAGAGGGCCGGGTCGAGGCCGAGGCGGAGGTCGAACACGTACTCGACGATGAGCAGGACGGCGAGCGCCACGGCCAGCCCGGCCGACGTCTGCCGCAGCCGCCGGGACTCGATCTGGAGCGAGAGGAGCGCCGCGCCGACCAGCACGAACAGGACGCCGTCGAGCGGCTGCGCCGCCGGCACGAACAGGGCGGCCGGCTCGACTGGCACCGCGCCCAGCACGTAGGCCTGCAGCAGCGCCACACCGAGGACCATCGCCGTGGCGCCGGCAACGACGGGAACCCGTCGAATCAATGGGACGACCGCGTCTCGCTCGACCATGCTGGGTGAGGCGTCGGAACCGGCGTCAGGGTTTGGGGAGGGTCGCGGAAAGATAAACCGGTGCGGGCATTTGCACCCGGTCGCGCCCGGGTCTTGCCACCTGGCGACCAACCGTCTTCGCCGGCGCCATCCCGCCACTCCAGCCCGATCCGCGCGAGGTCCCATGCAAGGCCGACTGGCGTTTTGCCTCCGCCTCGGAGTGCTCTCCGCTGCACTCTTCGCCTGTTCCAGCGATACCACCGGCCCGGCCGATCCCGGCGCCGAGCCGCTCCCGCCTGCCTTGCGCTGGTCCAGTCCGGCCGCCTGGCCGGGGGGCCACGTGCCCGCGGCCGGCGACTCGGTCGTGATCCCGGCGGGGACCGCCATCTCGCTCGACGTCAGCCCGCCGCCGCTGGCCAGTCTCACGGTGGACGGTGCCCTGGTGTTCGACGAGGCCGATCTGGAGCTCACCGCCGGCTGGATCATGGTGGCCGGCACCTTCCGGATCGGCACCAGCGCCGCGCCGTTTCAGCATCATGCCACCATCACCCTGACCGGCAGCCCGGATGGTCCGTCCATCAACGGAGCGGGCAACCGGGTGCTGGGCGTGATGGGGGGCACGCTCGACCTCCATGGTGAGCCGCGGGGCGGCTGGACCCGGCTGGCCGCGACCGCGCCCGCCGGCGCGACCCAGCTCGAGCTGGCCGGGGCCCAGGCCTGGCGGCCTGGGGACAAGCTGGTCGTAGCGTCCAGCGATTTCGATCCCAAACATGCCGAGGTCGTCGTGGTCACGGGCAAGAGCGGTACCTCGGTGACCCTGGCCGCGCCACTGACCTATGCCCACTACGGCCAGCTCCAATCCATCGCCGGCCGAACGGTGGATGAGCGGGCCGAGGTGGGCCTGCTGACCCGCAACATCGTGATCCAGGGCGACAGCGCCACCAGCGCGGGCGGCTACGGCGGCCACCTGATGGGCATGGGCGGCACCCTTCGGGTCGAAGGTGTCGAGCTCCACTTCATGGGCCAGAAGGGACTGATGGCTCGGTACCCGATGCACTGGCACATGATGGGACCGGTGGACGGGCAGTACTTCGCCGGCAGCAGCGTCTGGAAGAGCTTCAACCGGTGCGTCACCGTGCATGGCACCAACAACGCCCGGGTGGAGAACAACGTCTGCTTCGACCATCTGGGCCACGGCTACTTCCTCGAGGACGGCGCGGAGACGGGCAACCTGATCGCGGGCAACCTCGGGCTCGGCACCCACGTGACCGCGGTAGGCGAGGGGGTGCTGCCCACCGACACCGAGGCGGCCACGTTCTGGATCACCAACCCCGACAACACGATCCGGGGGAATGCGGCGGCCGGCTCGGAAGGGTTCGGCTTCTGGTACGCGCTGCCGGCCTCGCCGACCGGGCTGTCCACCGGCAGTCCTGTGCTGCCGCGGACCCTGCCGCTGCGCGAGTTCAGCGGCAACGTGGCGCACTCCAACCGGCGGCCGGGCCTGAATGTGGACGATGGCCCCCGGCCGGACGGGACCACCGAGGTCACCTTCTACTCGCCCCGGACCGATCCGGCGGACGCGAGCACCGCGGTGGTAGCCGTCTTCACCGGCCTCACGGCCTACAAGCACTCGGGCCGGGCGGTCTGGCTGCGGGGCCGCGACCACCGGCTGACCGACGCGGTTCTGGCGGACAACGCCATCGGGGCCACCTTCGCCGCCAACGAGACCTTCGTCGAGGACGCCCTGTTCGTGGGAGAGACCGCCAACAACGCCAGCACGCTGTCCGCCGGCACGCCGCGGCGGGGCTACGAGTTCTATGACGGCCGGGTGGGCGCGGACCGGGTCACCTTCGCCAACTTCACGGCGGCGGGCTCGATTCCGTCGAGCGCGATGGGATTCAACCGCAACAACGGGTTCTCGGTCAGCACCGGCAACTTCGCCGGGAGCGTCCAGTTCGTGAATGCGACGCCGTTCTTTCTGGAGACGCCGCACGCCGACAAGGACGGCGACAAGGCGGCCGTCTTCCTGGACCGGGACGGGGCGGTCACGGGAACGTCCGGCGCCTGGGTCGTGGCCAACTCCCCGTTCCTGGCCGTGCCCGGCTGCAGCATCCGGATCGAGTGGAACGCGCTGGTCTGCGGCGGTCGCTACGTCGGGCTGACCGTCCGGAGCGACGCCGAGACCGTCGCCCCGCTCACCGTGACCCGGGACGACGCCGCGGCGGTGACCCTGGTCGGGGTCCCGGGCAACCCCAACTCGGCCTTCGCGACCGTGGTGCCCGGGCGGTCGTACGCCGTGCAGTACGCCGGCGCCGCGCCGCTCCGCCCCAGGATCTCGCTCAACGGCGTCCAGGAAGGCGAATGGGTCCGGGTGGCGGTGCCGTACGCCCAGGCGTCGCTCAAGGTGACGCGGGACTACAACGGCTCGCAGCCCCTGGCCCATGCCGGAAGTCTGGCGGAGCTGGATGCCAGCACCGGCGACCGCTACTGGTACGACAGCGGCACCGGCCTGCTGTACCTCAAGCTGGTCACGCGGGGGGGCCGGACGTACGCCACGGTACTGGTCGAGCCGGTCTAGCGACGCGGACACGGAGCCCTTGCTCCGCTAGGCCGACCCCTGCTGGCTGAGCCGGTACAGCCGCACCGCCGCGTCAGGGCCGGTCGGCTGGTCCTCGTCGTGCTTGAGGAAGGCGAACGCTTCGCTCCACGGCTGGGCCCGGATCCGAGTCAGCCACGACGCCAGCGCCGCGTCGGCGTAGTCGGCACGGCGCAGCCTGAGATAGCCCCACGACGCCGTCGGTACTAGCGGCGCCCCGGCCCCTTCGCTCTCGTCCTCGTCCACCGCCACCAGGGCCACATCGTGCTCGCGGAGCACGTCGTAGACCTCGTCGACGAACCAGGAGGCGTGACGGAACTCGAGCGCGGCGCGCCAGGTCCGCGGCACCCGCCCCAAAAAGGCCTGGAGCCGCGGCAGGTCCTTCCGGAACGACGGCGGACACTGGAACAGGGTGGGCCCCAGTTTCTCACCCAGCACGTTGGCCGTACGGAGGAAATAGTCGAGCGACCCGTCCTCGTCGGCCAGGCGGCCGATGTGGGTGATCCGGCGCGAGGCCTTGAGGACGAACCGGAACCCGGCAGGCACCCGAGCCGCCCAGTCGAGCAGCACGCCTTCCTTGGGGATGCGGTAGAACGAATTGTTGATCTCGACGGCCGGCAGGCGGGCCGCGTAATAGGCCAGCATGCCGTTGGAGGACAGCTCGGCGGGATAGAAGCTGCCCTTCCACTCCTTGTACGACCAGCCGCTGGTGCCGACGGAGAGCTGCATGGAAGCTGGGGCGGCAGGCGTCAGCGCGCTCCGCTGGCCCGCTTCCTCGGCTTGGCCGCCATCTCCTTGGCGACCTTGACCGCCGGCGACTGCCCCTTGGCCGACTCGCTGGCGGGGGCGCCGCGCTTGGCCAGGCTGGCCTTGAGCGCGTCCATGAGGTCGATGATCTTGGTCTGCGGCGCCTCACTGGCCTCGGCCGTGATCTCCTGGCCGTCGACTTTCTGCTGGATCGCCTCGAGCACCCGCTCGCGCACCTGGTCGCGGAACCGCTCGGGATGGAATTCGTCCACCGCCGATTGCTCGATCAGCAGCCGCGCCAGGGCCAGCTCGGTGTCCTTGACCGGCGCCTCGGGGCGGGGCACGTCCTCGGCGTTCCGGATCTCGGCATGGTAGTGAAGCTGCTCCATGACCAGCAGGTCGCCCATCGGGCGGACCAGCACGAGGTACTGCTTGCCCCGCGCGGAGTACTGGCCGAGGGCGGCCCGGCCGGTGGCCTCGAGTGCCTTGCAGAGCAGGCCGTAGGCCCGCTCGCCGCCCTTGTCGGGCCCGAGATAATAGACCTTCTCGAGGAAGATCCGGTCCACCGCCGCCAGCGGGACGAACTCGGCGATGTCGATAGCGTTGGTCGCCTTCTCGTCCAGCGCCTTGATCTCCTCGGCCGAGAAGCGGACGTACTGGCCCTTGGAGAACTCGTATCCCTTGCCGACCTCGTCCTTCTCGACCACCGTGCCTTCCTTCGAGCAGATGTACTGCTGCTTGAGGCGCGAGCCGCAAGTCGTGTGCAGCATGTTGAAGCTGATGCTGGCCGACGACTCGCTGGACGAGAAGAGGCTGACCGGGACTGAGACCAGCCCGAACGAAATTGTCGCGGACCCGATGGATCTGGCGGCCATGATGGTGTGGGGTTGGTGTCGGGCTGATATACCGGCAGAATTGGGCCACCGCAAGGCGAACCGGAGCGGCGGCCTGAAACGTTCCCGAGCCCCCTCCCTATCTCCAACAACCGCAAGCTGTTGCTCGGGCCGCTCCGGGCCCGTGACCGGCCGACACCCCAGCTCGGCGGCCGGCGGCGGCCCACCGGCCGGGCGTCCGTTCGCCCGACCTAGTGCAAGAAACGGCACCCGCCGGCCCCCACCCGCCCGGGTCTAGATTCTACCGATGCCCCGACCGCCGGCGTCCGATCCTCTCGCCTCCTACCGCGCCAAGCGGGCGCTCGAGCGCACCCCGGAGCCCGCCGGTGCGGTCCGCCCATCCGATGGGCGGCTGTTCGTGGTGCACATGCACGCCGCCACCCGGCTGCACTGGGACCTGCGGCTGGAGATGGAGGGCGTGCTCCGCTCCTGGGCCGTGCCCAAGGGCCCCTCCTACGATACGGCAGACAAGCGGCTGGCGGTGCTGGTCGAAGACCACCCGATCGAATACGGCGACTTCGAGGGGATGATCCCTGAGGGCAATTACGGCGCCGGCGCCGTCGTCGTGTGGGATCGAGGCCAGTGGATCCCGGTCGGCGACCCGCTCGAAGGCCTGGCCCAGGGCAAGCTGCTGTTCGAGCTCAAGGGCTACAAGCTGCGCGGTCTGTGGACGCTGGTGAAGATCAAGAAGGCCGACAAGGAATGGTTGCTCATCAAGGAGCGCGACGGCTGGGCTGCGACCGACCGGGTGTCGCCACCCGAGTCGGTCCTGTCGGGGCTCACCGTTGAGGACCTGGAGGCCGGGCGTAACCCCGGCGACGCCATCCGGGCCGAGCTCCTCCGGCTGGGCGCACCGCGCCGGGTGGTCGATCCCAAGCTCGCCTCCCCCATGCTGGCCGAGACCGCCGAAGCCCCCTTCTCCCGAGCGGGCTGGCTGTTCGAGCCCAAGCTGGACGGGTACCGCGTACTGGCATCCCGCCGGGGTGGCGAGGCCTACTTGTGCACCCGGAACGGAAACGAATGCGCCCGGGCATTCCCCGAAGTGGCCCGGGCGGTCGCCGCGCTTCCGTTCGATCGCCTGCTGCTCGACGGCGAGGTCGTGGCGCTCGACGAGCGCGGCATTCCCAGCTTTCAGCGGCTGCAGGGCCGGGCCCGGCTGAGCCGGCCGATCGACATCCGGCACGCCTCGGTCGAGACGCCGGTGACCTACTACGTCTTCGATCTGCTCGGCTTCGAGGATTTCGACCTCCGGCCGCTGCCGCTGACAGCCCGCAAGGCCGTGCTCGGCCGGTTGCTGCCGCCCCTGGGGGCGCTGCGCTATCTCGAGCACGTCGAGGAGAATGGCGAGGCGCTCTATCGCGAAGCCGAGCAACTGGGCCTGGAGGGCGTGGTCGGCAAGAAGGCGGCGGCGGCCTACAAGGCCGGAAGGTCTCCGCTCTGGCTCAAGGTCCGCTCGCGGCGCACCGGGGACTTCGTGGTAGTCGGATTCACCGCGCCCAAGGGCTCGCGCGGCGGGTTCGGCGCCCTGCACCTCGCCGAGTATGTCGAGGGATCGCTCCGCTACAGTGGCCGGGTCGGTACCGGCTTCAGCGACCGGCAGCTGGCCGAGGTTCGCCGCACCCTCGAGGCGAGCCGCCGGCCGACGCCCCCCTGCGAGGCCCCGCTCCCCGGCGGGCCGATGCCGGCCGAGCGGAGCACCCAGTGGGTCGAGCCGACGCTGGTGGCGGAAGTCGAGTACTCGGAATGGACCGAGGAAGGGCTGCTGCGCCAGCCGGTGTTTGTCCGGTTCCGCGACGACAAGCCGCCGGAGGCGTGCCTCCCTGCCGGCTCGGCCGCTCCGGCGCCGCCACCGGCTCCGGTGCCGTCACCCGCAGCGCCGCCACCCGCGCCGGCTCCGCCTGGCGCGGCCCCGGCGCGCGGTCACGCCTCGGCAGGGGGCCCGGCCGGGAACGAGCTGCCGTTCGAGCTGACCAACCTCAAGAAGGTGTTCTGGCCCGAGGACGGCTATACCAAAGGCGACCTGGTCGATTACTACCGCGCCATCTCGCCTTGGCTGCTGCCCTACCTGCGGCACCGGCCGCTGGTGATGACCCGGTTCCCCGACGGGATCGGCGGCAAGTCGTTCTTCCAGAAGGACGCCCCCGGCTTCACCCCGGAATGGGTCCGGACCGAACGGATGTGGAGCGAGGATACCCAGCGGGAGATCGACTACTTCGTCTGCGACGATCTGGCCTCGCTGCTCTATGTGATCAATCTGGGCTCGATCCCGCTGCATCTCTGGGCCAGCCACGCGCCCACGCTGGAACGGCCGGACTGGTGCGTGCTCGACCTCGATCCCAAGGGCGCGCCGTTCACGGAGGTGGTGACGGTGGCGCTGGCGGCCCGCCGGCTGTGTCGGCGGATCGAGCTGCCGCTCTACGTCAAGACCAGCGGCTCGTCCGGTCTCCACCTGCTGGTGCCGCTCGGGCGGCTTTGCACCCACGACCAGTCGCGCGCCCTGGGTGAGCTGCTGGCACGCTGCCTGGTCGGGGAGCTCCCGGAGATCGCCACCATCACCCGGCAGGTGAGCCGCCGGGACGGCCGGGTCTACATCGACTATCTCCAGAACGGCTCGGGCAAGCTGCTGGTCTCGCCCTTCTGTGTCCGGCCGATCCCCGGCGCGCCGGTCTCAACCCCGCTGACGTGGCGCGAGGTGAACCGCAAGCTGGATATCCGGCAGCACACCATGCGGACCGTGCCGGAGCGGATGCGAAAGCTGGGCGCCGACCCGCTGGCGCCGGTGCTCGAGGAGGTTCCCGACCTGGCCGAAGCGCTGGCCCGGCTGCAGGCCGAGCTCGAGGAGCGCGGGCAGTGAAGCTGGTCATCCCGGTCGGCGACGGCGTGGGCACCGTGTCGGGCCTGCTGGCGCGGCCGCCCGAGGCCCGGGTGCTCTACCTGCTGGCCCACGGGGCCGGCGCCGGCATGCATCATCGCTTCATGGTTGCCATCGCGGACGCGCTGGGCCGGCACGGCGTGGCAACCCTGCGCTATCAGTTTCCCTACACCGAAGCCGGCGGGCGTCGCCCTGACCCGCCGGCCGTGCTGCAGGCCACCGTCCGCGCAGCGGCCGAGATGGCGTCGGTGGTCGCCCCCGACCTGCCGCTGGTGGCCGGCGGCAAGTCGATGGGCGGCCGGATGACGTCGGGCGCCCAGGCGCGCCGCCCACTCGACGGCGTGGCCGGTCTGGTCTTTCTCGGCTTTCCGCTCCACCCCGCGCGGCAGCCGGCCACTGCCCGAGCCGACCATCTGAGGCAGGTGGCGGTGCCGATGCTCTTTCTTCAGGGTACCCGCGACGAGCTGGCCGAGTTCGGGCTGATCAGCCGGACCTGTCGGGCCCTGGGAGAGCGGGCCACGCTGCACCCTGTGGACGGTGCCGACCACGCCTTCGAGGTGCTCAAGCGGTCTGGCCGTACCGGCGACGAGGTGGTGGAGGAGCTGGCGGGCACCGTGGTGGCGTGGTGCCGGACCTGCGGGATAGGCTAGGTCCGGAGTGGCCGGGCCACTAGGATGCCGGTGGCGTGCCGGATGGCGGCGACGTACTCGGGAAGGGTCCGGCGGGTGATCTCCACGACGCCCCCGGACAGCGGCGCGTGCAGCACCCGGAGCACTCCGTCCGGCCCCCGGTAGGCGAACGCCGCGTGGGTCACATCGAGTCCGGGGATCTCGGTGGCGAACGCGAGCACGTCGCCGGTCTCGATCCGGTCGACCACCAGCGGCAGCCGCTTGGTGGGGACTACCAGCCGGGGCGCGCCGTCGCGACTCCGCTCGATCTCGCCGATCCGGGCGAACACCGAGTCATCCCGCAGCGCCGGATAGCTGGCCCGGTGGGCAGTCATGAACCGCAGTGGCCGCGTGTCCGCCGCACCGCCAAGCTCGGCGCCCAGGTCCCGCACCAGGCCCCGGCGGCCGCCGTCCTCAATCCATTCACTGAAGTAGTGCAGTCGGGAGGAATAGCCGTCGCGCCGCCCGCCCCGATAGCGCATCCGCTCGATCTCGCGGCCGAACGCCCCCCAGCTCGCGTCCCCCGCCGCGGCCCGGCCAACCGCCAGGCACGACTCGACCAGGGTCACGCAGTCGAACCGCGTCAGCCAGAGCGTGAGCGGCTCGCGCTCGGGCCGGCCGCCGAACTGGAGATACGCGTCGAGCGTGCCTGGCTGATAGACGGTCCCCTGAGCCAGCTCGCCCGCCCGCGCGGCGGCCTGGCCGAGCGGCCGCTCGGGTCGGGCGAGTCCCTCACTCCGCAGGGCGGACACCCACCGGGCCAGCCGTTCCCGATCCGGATTGTGGGATCGGGGATGTTGCGGCGTCACCGCCGTCATCACCCTGAGACCGAGGCCGGCCGCGGCCGTCCTGAGCAGCTCGCGGCGGCTCAGCGGCTCGGACACGGCGGCGTCCGCGGTGGGAGGGGCAGGGTTGGCATAGCGGGTGAGGCTTACCGTTCGCCCGTGAGGACGGTGCCCACCGAGGTCCGATGCAGGTAGCCGACCGGCCGGCCGTCCATCAGGACCCGGTACCAGCCGCCACGGAGCGAATCCACCATCACCGAATCGCCCGGCTCGAGTCGGCCGACGGCGGGCGACGATCGGGCCCGCGCCTGGCGGATATTGGCCCAGTTGATCACCACCCTCGGCACGCCGCGCTCGAGCGGCCCCCCGGCGCTTGCCGCCGCGGAGTCAATCGCCGCGGTAGTCGGGGCTCCGGCCCCATCCTCGTGGAGCGCAGCGCGGCCAGGCTCCGCTCCAGTCGCGCCCCGGTGTCCTCGCAGCAGTCCCACCACCACCGCCCCGGCGGCAAGCAGGCCCAGGCCGACTATGACAAGACGAGGGCCCGGCCGCCCCGGATCGGACCCCGGGCCCAGGCGCCCCAGAGGGCGGGGCGGGAACTCGGCGCCGCACTGCGGGCACCGGGTCGCCACCTGCAACGCCCGCTTGCCGCACTCCGGGCACTCACGGTAGGTGGTGGACATGGGTACCGGAAGATGGCCGGGCCGCCGGCCGGGGTCTAGGCAGCCCCGCCAACCGTACGACGCGAACGCTCGGGGGAACCATGCTGGTGCTGGTCAGCGATCTCCACATCACCGACGAAACCACGGCCAACAACGTGAACCCTGAGGCCTTCCTGCTCCTGGGCGACGAAATCGTGGACGCGGCAGCCCGGCGCGGCGCCCGGGAGATCCACCTGGTCCTGCTGGGTGACATCCTGGACCTGGTCCGCTCAGACCACTGGCACCGGCTCGGCCTGCCGATGGCCGCGCGGCCCTGGGGTGGTCAGCTTGACCCGGACACCGGCATGAACCCCAGCCCGGCCATCGAGCTCCAGTTCCGCTCGGTGCTGGCAGCCGCATTGGCCAGCTCCACGGGGGCGGCGCTCGAGCGAATGCTGGCGCGGCTGGCCGGCGCCACGGTGCCGTTCACCGTCACCTATGTCATCGGCAATCACGAGCGGGTGATGTGGAATTTCCCGTCGCTCCAGGAGGACACCCGACGGGCGCTTCCCCAGATCGGTGCCTTTGCGGCCGCAGTCGAACGCCCCGAGTATGGAGTGCTGGCGCGGCACGGGCATGAATGGGACGAGGCGACCCACGGTTGGCGGCTTCGGGCCGAGCTGCTCCGTCCCTCCCGGCCGATCGACCGGTTCTCAGTCGACGCCTACCGGACCATGGCCATCGGCGAGGTGGTCACGGCCGAGCTGATGAGTGGCCTGGTGTTCCACGCTCGTGATCAGGGGGCTCCCCCGGAGCTGGTCGACCAGCTCAAGAACGTCAATAACCTCCGGCCGCTGCTCGACGTGTTCGGTTGGCTGGAGTGGATCGGTGGCACCCGAGGGCAGCTTCACCGGGAGATGCTGCATGCGGCACTCCGCCGGTCCCTGGACGGCCTGCTCGAGTCAAGCGTGGCGCGGGTGTGGGACCGGCTCGAGCGCGACACGTTGGTCTCGGGCGATCTGGTGGACCGCCTGGAGCAGGCCCGGGCGCTGCTGCTGGGTCCCGACTTCGCTTCGTTCCGGGGGCGGGTGGAGGTGCTGCAGCGGCTCCAGCGGCTGGTGCCGTTTCTGCTCCCCGGCGACGACGGATTGTTCGCCGGAGCCAGGGCCGAGACGGCGCTCCGAGGCGGGCCGGCAGCCGGTGGGATCGAGTATGTCCTCTACGGCCATACCCACCGGGCACGGCACGACTACCTGGCGGCCGCGGTGTCGGGGGCGGTGCAGCTGTACGTCAACACCGGCACGTTTCTGCCCCTGATCTCACGGACCGGGGACGGCCGGAGCTTTGCCAGCGAGCAGCAGCTGACCATGGTGTTCGCCTACCGGGCGGACGAGGACGTCGAGGGCAAGGCGAGCGGCACCACCTCGCTGGACATCTGGAACGGGGCCCGGCGGAAGCGCTACGGCGCAGCGCGCACCAATACGGCCCTCGGCTAAGTTTCGCGGGATCCTGCCGGTCTTCGGCACCTCGCTCGGCGACGTGCGCCGAGGGCCGGCCTCCTCGTCCCTCAAGTCGGAGGAGGCCCGATGGCCCCCCACTGCTCCCATCTGACCTCGGTTCGCAACGTCCAGCCCCGCACCCCCCAGGGCTGCGAGGAATGCCTGGCTACGGGTGGCCGCTGGGTCCACCTGCGGCTCTGCCAGGCGTGTGGCCATGTTGGCTGCTGCGACAACTCCCCCGGCCGCCACGCCACCAAGCACTTCCAGGCCTCAAGTCACGCGGTGATGCGGAGTTTCGAGCCTGGGGAGGATTGGAGCTGGTGCTACGTCGACCAGTTGTTCATCGAGCCGGCGGCCCGGCCCGCCTGAAGCCGTAATCCAGGACACGTCGGTCCCGTGCGGTCTGGTGTACAATGGCTTGATGCCGAACAGGCAGCCGTCGGCCTGCCCGGCCGGCGACACGACACAGGTAGTCAACAGGTGCCGAATGCCCTTGCGCCCGCTGAAGGCCAGTCTTGCTCTCCGCCTCGCCGGTCTCGGCCTGGCGGT
>DATAOR010000149.1:0-3499 GCA_036265635.1 Gemmatimonadales bacterium | reverse complement strand
CGCGGCGGGCAAGCTCCGGCTGCTCGACCTCGAGCCCAGCCTGACCCATACCTATACCCTGCTGAGCGGCTTGGTGGGCGGGGCCCTGCTGTCGGCGGCGTCGCACGGCACCGATCATCTCATCGTCCAGCGGCTGCTGGCGACCCGGTCCCTCGGCGACGCCCGGACCGCCCTGGTCGGCTCGGGGATCATGGTGATCGCCCAGTTCAGCCTGTTCCTGCTGGTCGGCTCGGCCATCTGGGCCGCCGGGCTGGCCCCGGGGGAGATGGCCAGCGACAACATCTTTCCGTCGTTCGTGATCAATCACCTGCCGACCGGGCTGGCCGGCCTGGTCATCGCCGGGATCCTCGCTGCCGCCATGGGCACCCACAGCTCCGCCATCAACTCGCTGGCCTCCTCGGCGACCCATGATCTCTACGCCTCGTGGACCGGCCGGCGCGATCCGGTGCACCTGCTCAAGGTCGGCCGGGTGATCTCCGCCGCCTGGGCCATCGGCCTCGTGGCCGGCGCGCTGTTCTTTCACGCCACCGCCGGCGGCGGGCAGACGCCCGTCGTGGTGCTGGCCCTCAGTATCGCGTCGGTGACCTACGGACCCCTGCTGGGAACCTACCTGCTGGCCGGTCGGTGGCCCAGGGCGCGCGGCCGGGACGTGGTCGGCGCGGTCGCCGTCACGGTCGCGCTGATGCTGGTGGTGATCTTCGCCAAGCGGCTCGCCGCGGCTCCCGGGCTCGGCTGGCTCGAGCCGCTGGGACGGCTGGCCTGGCCCTGGTACGTCCCGCTGGGGACGCTGCTCGCGGTCGGCAGCGGCATCGCCCTGAGCTATCTTCCCGGACAGGAACCCCGTTCTTCCATCAGCGCGAGCAGATCGTGACCCGCATTCTCATCGGCGCCGACGTGGGCGGCAGCAAGACGGCAGTCGGCATCTCCGACGGCAACAGCATCGTGGCCCGGGCCGAGGGCAGCGGCGGCGCGGTCCGGCCCGGTCGAGCGCTGGCGTCCTCGTCGGTCATCGCGGGAGTGGTCCGGCAGGCCCTGGCGGGCATCGGACGATTGACCGGCGACGTGCTCTTCGTCGGCGCCGCCGGGGCCGGCCGCGACCCCGAGCGGGACGAGCTCCGCAAGGCGCTCCGGGGTGAGAACCTGGCCACGACCGTGGTCGTAGCCACCGACATCGCGATCGCGCTGGCCGCCGCGTTCGACGAGGGGCCCGGCATCGTGGTCAGCGCGGGCACCGGCAGCGTGGCGGTGGGCCGCGATCGGGCGGGCCGGGAGCACCGGATCGGTGGGTACGGCTGGCAGATGGGCGACGAAGGCAGCGGGTACGCCATCGGCCGCGCGGCGCTGGGCGCTGTCAGCCGGGCGGCCGACGGCCGGAGCCCGGCCACCGCCCTGAGCGAGCGAGTCCTGGCCGCCTCCCGCAGCGAGAACTTCGACGCCCTGGTCCGCTGGGCGGCCGGGGCCTCGCCCGCCGAGGTGGCATCGCTGGCCCCGCCCGTGCTCGAGGTCGCCGCCCAGGGCGACCCGCTGGCGCAGGGCATCCTGGACTACGCCGCCCGCGAGCTGAGCCAGCTGGTCATCTGCCTGCTGCCGGCGCTGGAGGTGGAAGGGCCGGTGGGGGTAGCGCTCACCGGCGGGCTGCTGTCCGCGGACGGCCCGCTCCGCCGGAGCCTGCTGGCCCGACTGCGGGAGCAGCCGGGTCTCACGGCCCTGGAGGATCCGGTGGATCCGGTGGCCGGCGCGCTGCGGCTGGCCGCCAAGGCGGCATGAGCCGCTCCGTCAATCTCCGGCACCAGCCGAGCTCGCCCTAGCCGGCCCGCCCTTCCCGCTCGGCCTTCGCGGCCAGCCGGCTGTTCCGGACCCCGTAGCTGAAATAGATCGCCAGCCCCAGCAGGAGCCACAGCCCGAACCGGATCCAGGTGATCAGCGGAAGCTGGATCATCAGGTAGAGGCAGGCCAGGATGGAGATGATCGGCGTCAGCGGGACCCAAGGGGCCCGAAACGGACGCAGCCGGTCCGGCTCCTGCTTCCGCAGCACGATCACCCCCGCCGACACCAGCACGAACGCGAACAGGGTGCCGATGTTGGTCAGGTCCACCACCTCGGCGATGTTGGCGAAGGCGGCGAAGGTGGCCACGAACAGCCCGGTGATGACGGTGCCGATGTAGGGCGTCTTGAAGCGGGGATGGACTCGGGCCAGGAACGGCGGCAGGAGGCCGTCCCGGGCCATCGACATGAAGATCCGGGGCTGGCCCAGCTGGAACACCAGCAGCACGCTGCTCATCGCGATCACCGCCCCGAGCGACACGATCAGGCGCGAGAGGGTCAGCAGCTTCGGGCTGCCGTCGGCCAGCGCCAGGGCCGTGATCATAGGCTCGGGCGTGCCCAGCTTCTGCCACGGCGCCATCCCGGTCATCACCAGCGCCAGCACGATGTAGAGCACGGTGCACACCACCAGGCTCATGATGATGCCGAACGGCATGTCGCGAGCCGGGTCGCGGGCCTCTTCGGCCGCCGTGCTGGTGGCGTCGAAGCCGATATAGCTGAAGAAGATGATCGCCGCGCCGGCGCTGATGCCGGCGAAGCCGTTGGGGGCGAAGCCGCCGGTGGCGGGATCGTTCCAGTGCTCCGGCTTGATCAGCGTCGCCCCCACCGCGCAGAAGAACAGGATGATGCCGATCTTGAGCAGCACCATCGCGTTGTTCGAGTTGGCGCTCTCCTTGATGCCGATCACCAGGATGACGGTGATCAGGGCGACGATCAGGAAGGCGGGCAGGTTGGCGATGACGGGGAAGCCGAACAGGCGGGGCGCGCTGGTGAGGGCGGAGGCGAGGTACTGGCTGGTGGGATCGGTGGCCCCGCCCGCGATCGCGTCCGCCGCCATGTGGGCCGATCGGACGTCGGTGGCGAGCCAGGCCGGCATCGCCACCCCGAAATGACTGAGCAGCTCCCGGAAATACCCCGACCAGCCGATGGCCACCCCGATGTTGCCCACCGCATACTCGACGATCAGATCCCAGCCGATGATCCAGGCCACCAGCTCGCCCAGGCTGGCGTAGGCGTAGGTGTAGGCCGACCCCGAGATCGGCACCATGGCCGCGAACTCGGCGTAGCACAGCGCCGCGAAGCCGCAGGTGACGGCCGTGAGCAGGAACGACAGCACGATGGCCGGCCCCGCGCCGGGCCGGACGGGGTCGCCCACGATGGCGGTCCCGGTCGTGGCGAAGATCCCTGCGCCGATGGTGGCGCCGACGCCCAGCGCGGTCAGGTGCCACTTGCCGAGCGAGCGCTTGAGGCCGCCCCGCTCAAGGATGTCGTTCTCGCAGTCCTGCACGGATTTCCGGAGGAACAGCCGGTGCATGCGAATCCTCGTCTGGGGAGCCTGCCGTGGTCAGGAGCTGCGTTTGCCCGGCAGGGTGAAGGTGACGGTCGTGGTGCCCGCCACCGTGCGGCCATCTGGTGCGCGCGCCGGGGTGAAGCGGAAGGCGCGGATCACTTCGTC
>DATAOR010000148.1:0-4022 GCA_036265635.1 Gemmatimonadales bacterium | reverse complement strand
AGCGCGAACGTAAGCTGGGGGCGGTTGGCCACGGGCGTGCTCCGCCCGGGGACGTAGCGCATCGATTCAGACTGATCTCATGGAGGTATTACGGATGGCTATTCACTTCCGCCGCGCCCCGATGTTCGCCCTGGTCGGGATGCTGGCGCTGGGCGGCGCGTCCGTCGCGCAGGCTCAGGATACGACGTCGGCGACCCGCCCCAGCAGCGACACGGCGGGCTACCAGCCGTCGAACAGCGGGACCGACACCTCGATGGCGGGACGGGACAGCACCATGCAGCACGGCGCCCCGGCGGATACCGCGCTCAAGGCGGCCCCGGGCACCCAGACGGGCAAGGCAGCGAACGACAGCTCGGCTAACGGAGCCTCGGCCACCGGAGCCTCGGCCACCGGCGGGTCGGAGACCGAGACCGTCGTCTGCAAGGACGGCTCGAACTCGACCAGCGGACAGAGCGGCTGCAGCGCCCACGGCGGGATCGACTCCGTCGCGACCCGGGCGGCGCAGAATGCCCGCGGCTCGACCGGAGCATCGGAGACCGGCACTCCCGACAGCAGCTCGGGCAAGTCGACCTCGCCCTGATCACCGCGCCGGCCTGATCGATCAGGACGGCCACCACCAGGTGGCCGTCCTGCTGTCCGGGCATCGGCCGGCCTCGCCGTGCCCTCCCCCTGCCCCGACCCCTCCCGCATATTGGTCGCATGCCGACCCGCCGCTTCCCCAATCTCACCGTGCTCGACCATCCGCTGATCCAGCACAAGCTGTCGCTCCTCCGTGACCGGGATACCAGCACCCGCGATTTCAAGCAGCTGGTCGGTGAGATCGCCACCCTGATGGCCTACGAGGCGACCAAGGATCTCCCCACCGAGCCGGTGGCCATCGAGACCCCGCTCGAGCGGATGTCCGGCCGCCAGGTCGCCGGGAAGAAGCTCACCCTGGTCCCCATCCTCCGCGCGGGACTCGGCATGGTGGACGGGATCGCCCAGCTCATTCCGTCGGCCCGGGTGGGCCACATCGGACTGTACCGGGATCACGACACCCTCAAGCCGGTGGACTACTACTTCAAGATCCCCGCCGCCGAAGTCGAGCGGGACTTCTACCTGCTCGATCCGATGCTGGCCACGGGCGGGTCGGCCGTGGCGGCGGTGACGGCACTGAAGCAGGCCGGCGCCCGCCGGATCCGGTTCCTCTCCATCGTGGCGGCCCCCGAGGGCGTGCAGCGGATGCTGGAGGCCCATCCCGACGTCCCAGTGTTCACCGCCGCGCTCGATCGCGAGCTCAATCCGCAGGGCTATATTCTGCCCGGTCTGGGCGACGCCGGCGACCGGCTGTTCGGCACCCGCCACGGCTGACTTCCCCCTCCGCCTCCACCTTCGACGCCGGAAGCTTCCGTGAGCGCAATCCGCCTGACGTTCTGGGGCGCCGCCGGGCAGGTCACCGGCTCCATGCACCTGATCGAGGCCGCGGGGGGACGGTTCCTGCTGGACGCGGGGCTGTTCCAGGGCCGCCGGAGCCAGACCCACGAGCTCAACGCCCGGCTGCCGTTCGATCCCCGCCGGCTGGACGGGATCGTGCTCACGCACGCCCATATCGATCACTCCGGGCGCCTGCCGCTCATGGTCCGCCACGGGTTCCACGGGCCGATCCATGCCACCCCAGCCACCCGCGACCTCTGCGCGGTGATGCTGCCCGACGCGGCCCACATCCAGGAGAAGGACCACCAGTATCTCCAGCGCCGGAATGCGGCCGGCCCGGAGAGCGAGCCGCTCTACAACCTGGCCGACGCGGTGGCGGTGCAGGACCTGATGGTGGGCGTGCCCTACCAGCGGATCACCCACCTCCGGAAGCACCTGGCCCTCGAGTTCGTCGAGGCCGGCCACATCCTCGGCTCGGCTTCAGCCGACCTGCGGATCACCGAAGGCGGCCACCACCGCCTGGTCTACTCGGGCGACATCGGGCGGTCCGGCCTGCCCATCATTCGTGATCCCCAGCCCCCTTCGGGGCCGATCGATACCCTGATCGTCGAGTCCACCTACGCCGATCGCGACCATGAGTCGGTGGCCGGCGCCGAGCAGCATCTGGCGGAGGCGATCCGCCGGACCGCCGGCCGCGGCGGCAAGGTGCTGATCCCGGCCTTCGCCCTGGGCCGGGTCCAGGAGCTGATCTACAGCCTCCATCAGCTGCACCGGTCGGGGCAGATTCCCCAGCTGCCGATCTATGTCGACAGTCCCCTGGCGGTGGACACGACGACGGTCTTCCGGATGCACCCCGAGATCTTCGATCAGCGCGAGAGCCTGATCGTGGACCGGGCGTCCCTGTTCGACTTCCCCCTGGTGCGCTACGTCCGGGACGTGACCGAGTCGAAGGCGCTCAACGCCCTCTCCGGCCCGGCGGTGATCATCGCCGCCAGCGGCATGGCCGAGTCGGGACGGATCCTCCACCACCTGGCCCACGGCCTGGGCGATCACCGCAACCTGGTCCTGTTCGTCGGCTTTCAGGCCGAGCACACGCTGGGGCGGCGGATCCAGCAGGGCGACGAGCTGGTCAGGATCCTGGGCCAGGAATATCCCCGGCGGGCCGCGGTCGAGACCATCGGTGGCTACTCCGCCCACGCCGACCGGAACGAGCTGCGGGCCTGGATCCGCCGCCTGGGCGGGCCCATCCGGCGCGCGTTCGTGGTTCACGGTGAGGCACCCGCCCTCGGCGCCATGGCCACGATCCTGCGCGAGGAAGGCGTGCGCGACGTGGTGCTGCCCAAGCACGGCGAAGCTTTCGATCTCTAGCCCAGCCACCGTGCGCCATCCGGCCCGAGTCCTCCGGCAGACGATCGGGCTCGTGCTCCTGGCGGGGGCGCTGGCCTACACCGTCGCGCTGATCATGGTGCTGATCGCCAGTCAGCAGGACCAGCGCCGGCCGGTGGATGCCATCGTGGTGCTCGGAGCGGCGCAGTACAACGGCCACCCATCCCCGGTCCTGCGGGCCCGGCTCGATCACGCGCTGGACCTCTATCGGGAGCGAACCGCCCCCATGGTGGTGGTGACCGGCGGCGTCGGCCGGGGCGACACCACCAGCGAAGCCATGGTCGGGCAGCGGTACCTGGTGGCCCGCGGCGTCCCACCCGAGGCGGTGGTGGCGCGCGGGGTGGGCCATACCACCACGGGCTCCATGGACGCCGTGGCCGAGTGGCTCCGGACCCGGGGGCTCCGCCGCATCGTGCTGGTGAGCGATCCGTTCCACATGTTCCGGCTTCGGCTGGAGGCCCGGCGGATCGCGATCGAGGCCTATACCTCGCCCACGGCGAGCAGCCCCATCTCGAGCAATCCCGTGCTCGAGCTCCGCTATCTCTTCGCCGAAGGCTTCAAGATCCCGGTGGCCTGGATCCGGAGCTGGTGACCCCTCAGCCGGGAGCCCGGCATGACCCTGGTTTCGACCGAGCGGCTCTACAGCGGCCGCGTGATCCATCTCGACCGCGACACGGTCCGCTTCCCCGACGGCTCGACCGGGACCCTGGAGATGCTGCGCCACCCGGGCGCCGCCGCCGTGGTCCCGTTCCTGGACGATCCGCGCGGGGCCGACCCCACGGTCCTGCTCATCCGCCAGTTCCGCCACGCAGCCGACGGCTTCATCTGGGAGATCCCCGCCGGCCGGCTGGACCCGGGGGAGTCGCCCGAGGCGTGCGCGCACCGCGAGCTGGCGGAGGAGACCGGCCTCCGGGCCGAACGGCTCGACCGGCTCACCACCATCTACACCACGCCGGGCTTCACCGACGAGCGGATCCACCTGTTTCTGGCCCAGGCGACGGGCGAGGGCGCCCCCCAGCGGGAGGCGGACGAGTTCATGGAGCTGCACCGGCTGCCCTGGTCGAGCGTGATGGGGCTGATCCTGGCCGGCGAGCTGGTCGACGCGAAGACTTTGACAAGCCTCCTGTTTGTTCAATGTTTGTACCGCCATCATTGAACATCAAGCCAGCGGTCCTTACCTTGCCCACTACACCCCGATCCGGTCGGGCCGAGCTTGTTCAAGG
>DATAOR010000147.1:0-34504 GCA_036265635.1 Gemmatimonadales bacterium | reverse complement strand
CCGGGCGGCGGCGTCCGCCCCGCCGCCGGAGCCGTCCTTCCGGGCGCTGCCGGACTACGAGCCCTATCAGGCGACGGCGTGGCGCATGGGCGAGCGGCTCCGGCGCGAGCTGGCCGAGCTGGCGCCGGGCGAGCAGCAGCGAGTCGCCTTCTACCCTATCGGCGGGGCACTGGCGCTGCTGCTGGACGCGACCCGTCCCGCCTGGAAGCGAGCGTACGGCCGGCGGCCGTTCGGTCTGACGGCGCTGCTGGTCTCCCCGCGAAAGGCAGCGCCCAAAGCGCCCTGACGGAGCGCCGGCGCGGCGGTCACTCGCGGGTACCCTCGACGTGGAGGTTCTTGACCGAGTCGGCACCCTTGGTGTCGTAGTGGGCCACCGTGCTGCCGACCAGCTTGCCGTCCTGCACCCGGTAGACGCTGTGGGTCGTCACCTTCTGACCCTTCCGCAGCGCGCTCTCGTAGGGACCCGCGTCGGCCACGATGCTGTCCCCGTCGGCCACGGGCTTGCTGGTCACCGGCGGCCGCTTGGGGAAGTGCAGGGTCCAGCCGTCCGACGTGGCGTCCATGGTGAACTCGAGCAGGGTGCTGTCGCTCCCCTCGGGGGTGACCCGCATCTTCCACTTGCCGTTCAGGTCCGCCAGGGCGACCGGGGCCGGCGCCTCGGGCGCCGGGGCCATGGCCGCCGAGTCGGTCGCCGGCTGGGCCGCCTGGTCCATGGCGGACTGGTCCTTGGTCTTACCGCAGGCGAGGAGCACGAGCGCACCACAGCAGATGCCGATGCGACGCATAGCTGCCTCCATTGTGGGGAACGGCGGTGGGGCGGGGAGATGAATGCCGGGGAGAACATACCGGTCCGATCGAGGGTCGGCAATCGGACACCTGGCAACGGCGGACCGGTCGGCGACGGCCGGCACTCGGGCGCCATAGGGCCTCCCGGGCTAGGCCGCGCGCGCCGCCCGGCGCTCCAGGTGCTCGTACAGGCCCGTCGCCATCGCGGCAATGGCGGCACCGAGACACCAGCCGCCCAGGACGTCGGTCGCCCAGTGGACGTCGAGGTAGATCCGGGTCAGACCGATGACGACCGGCCAGCCGACGCCCAGCGCCAGCGTGGCCGGCCGCGAGATCAGCCGCTCCCGGCGGAGGGTGTAGGCCAGGGTGAGCCATACCGCGGCGGCGACCGTGGCGTGGCCGCTGGGAAACGAGTAGGTCGTGATCCGGGCCAGGGCCGCCCCGGGCGGCCGGGTCCGCATGAAGACGTGCTTGAGCCCGTCGAACCCGGCGGACGCGACGATGGGCGCGGTGGCGATGACGCTGGCGATCCGCCGATGGCGACGAAGCCACAGCCAGGCGGTGACGGCCAGGCCAAGGATCGTGGTCCCGACGGTCGAGCCCAACGTGGTGAGGACCCGGCAGAGGGTCACCAGCGGCGGCCACTGGTGGGCCAGCACCCAGTTCCGCGTCGCCTGGTCCACCCGGTTCGCGCCGGGCTCGAGGATCTCGACGCCCAGCTCGCTGAACAGGAACAGGGCGAGCAAGGCGACGGCCACCAGGACCAGCCAGCGGGTGGCCAGCAAGCGGCGCCACCAGGGCGCCACCGGACCGTCGCGATCAGGGCGCGCGGTATGCCCCGCTCGAGCGCACCAGCATGCCGATCTCGCGGTCGGTGAGCTGGCTGAACTCGCCGGCGTCGAAGAAGGTGCCCCGGCAGGTGGGACAGCGCTCGACCCACATGCCCGGCCGATCCGGCACGGTCAGCCGGCGCATCAGGGTCTCATCGTGGGGACAGAAGACCTTGCCCTGCTCGTTGTGGATGGTGGCCTGCCACGATGGCCCGGTGTCGATGGCCGCGGCCGCGGCCGGGTCGACCTGGCGGATGGCGGTGGCCCCGCGCTGGTCGAACCAGAGGCCGCCGCAGCGGTCACATCGCTCCACCGCGATCTCCTCGACCAGCAAGGCCGTCATCTCGGCGTGACACTTGGGACAGATCATGGCGGCCTCGGGTGGGGAGCAGGGTCGGACATCAGGGCAGAGCCCGCAGCACAATGTGCGAGGGGTACCGGGGGGTGTGCCAGACCCGGTGCTCCCGCGCCCGGAAGTCGGCCGAACGGGCCCGAAAGATATTGGGCACGAACGTCTGGGGGTTGCGGTCGTAGAGCGGAAACCAGCTGCTCTGGACCTGCACCATCAGACGATGGCCCCGCTTGAACCGGTAGAGCTGCTCGTGCAGATCCACCGTGAACGGGGTGACCACGCCGGCGGGGATCGGGGTGGGCCGGCTGAAGCTCCGCCAGTACCGGCCGCGCATCACATCGGCGTTGACCATGAGCTGGTAACCGCCCATCGCCGGCCGGTCGGGCACGCTGTCGGGGTAGACGTCGATCAGCTTGACCACCCAGTCCGCGTCGGTCCCCGTGGTCGAGGCGTACAGGTGGGCCACGACGTCGCCGGCGATGGTGAGATCCTGCTCGAGCGGGGCCGACTCGTAGGTGAGCACGTCGGGACGGCCGTCCACGAACCGCTGGTCCTGCTGGAGCCAGGTCTGCCAGCCGCTGCCGTCGTCGGGCCGAGGCCGGTACGGGATCGGATGGGCCGGGTCGGAGCGGTAGGCGTCGAACCCATCTGCCGCGCCGATCGAGCCCGGCGCCGGGTCGAAGGCGAGGCCCCCATGCTCCCGCAGGTAGAGCTTCCGTGGCGTCGCCTGCCGGGGGGGCCAGGCATCGAAGCTGTGCCAGGCGTTCTCCCCGGTCTCGAACATCCGGGCCTCGGGAAACCTCCCGTCGCCCCGGCCGTGCAGATACCAGGCGAACCAGGGCCGCAGGATCGTGGCGCGGAACGAGTCGGCGGTGGCGCTGCCGAGCTGGATGGGACCGAGCGAGTCGCCGCCCGGGCGGTTCCAGCCGCCGTGGAACCATGGCCCGAGGACGATGTGATTCCACCGCCCGGTATCGGCCCGCTCCAGCGTGTGATACGCCAGCTGGGGACCGAGGATGTCCTCCTGGTCCCACCAGCCACCCACCGTCAACGTCGGCACCTCGGGCCGGACCATGGTGCGCTGGAGGGCCTTGGCCTGCCAGTAGCCGTCCCACGCCGGATGGGCGACGTAATCCTTCCACGACGGCAACCCGGTCACCCGCATGGCCCGGGCGAGCGAATCGAGGGTGGGAAACCGGCGGTAGAACTCGTAGTGGTCGTAATCGGGAATGGTGGGGAAGTGGAACCCCCGGGGGTCGGTCTCCATGATGGCGGCGAACTCGACACCCTGGGTCTGGCGGAAGGCGCCCTGGTGGAAGAAGTCGTCGCCCAGCCAGGTATCGGTCATCGGCGCCTGGGGCGAGATGGCCTTGAGCGCGGGATGGGCACCGACGCCGGCCAGCGCCGCCAGCCAGCCTGGGTATGATGTGCCCAGCACGCCGACCTTCCCGCTGTTGCCGGGCAGGTGCCCGACCAGCCAGTCGATGGTGTCGTACGCGTCGGTGGACTCGTTGATGCCCGGCGGGCTGCGGGGGTCCTGCTGGGCACGGGTCATGACGAACTCTCCCTCGGAGCCGAACCGGCCCCGGATATCCTCGGCAACGAAGATGTAGCCGTCCTGGGCCAGCTCGCGGTACTCGCCGGGCAGCTCGGAGGTCCGGAAGGCGCCGGCCGCGCCGTAAGGCGTTCTGACCAGCAGGATCGGCAGGGGACCGGCCGCGGCCTTCGGGAGCAAGGCGACGGCAAAGAGATGAACGCCGTCGCGCATCGGGATGGCCAGCTCGCGCCGAGCGTAGGACAGGGGCTGCTGGGCGCCCGCCGGCAACGGCAGGAGGGCGGTGATCAGGACGGTCAGGAGCAACCCGGCGCAGCGGGACACTGGGAATCCTTGCCAGGGAGTGATGAGCGGAATGGGCGGGCCAACGACGGCGGGCGGAAACATAAAGTCCGGCGCCGGAGCGATGAGGCCGCAGCAGGTGACCTGGAGTATGGCGGGACTACGGCCCCGGTGCCTCTGGCGCTCCGCCTCGACCGCGGCTAACAATGCACGCACCTTCCTCTTCCGCCCCCAGGAGTGCGCTCATGTCCGTGGGCACCAGCTTCCTCGAACAGGTCGACGCCGGATTCGATCGCGCCGCCGCCCTGACCGACCACCCCCCGACGCTCCTCGCCAACATCAAAGCCTGCAAGAACCTGTTCTATACCAGCTTCCCCATCAAGCGCGACGACGGCACCATCGAGGTGATCCACGCCTGGCGGGCCGAGCACAGCCACCACAAGCTGCCGTGCAAGGGCGGGATCCGGTACGCCCTGGCGGTGGATGCGGACGAGGTCCAGGCCCTGGCGGCGCTGATGACCTACAAGTGCGCCCTGGTGGACGTGCCGTTCGGGGGGGCCAAGGGCGGGATCCGGATCGACCCCAAGAAGTACTCGGTGGGCGAGCTGGAGCGGATCACCCGGCGCTACGTCTTCGAGCTGGTGCGGAAGAACTTCATCGGGCCCGGCCTCGACGTGCCGGCGCCGGACGTGGGCACCAGCTCGCGGGAGATGGCCTGGATCGCCGACACCTATACCCAGCTCCGGCCCGGCGAGCTGGATGCGCTCGGCTGCGTTACCGCCAAGCCGATCAGCGCGGGAGGCATCCGCGGAAGGACCGAGGCCACGGGACGGGGGGTCTATTTCGGCACCCGCGAGGCGGTCAGCGTGGTCGAGGACATGAAGGCGATCGGGCTCACCCCGGGGCTGGCGGGCAAGCGGGTGGTGGTGCAGGGGCTGGGCAACGTGGGCTCGTTCGCGGCCAAGTACTTCCGGGACGCCGGCGCGATCCTGGTGGGCCTGGCGGAGGCGGAGGGGGCGATCGCCGACCCCAAGGGGATCGATCTCGAGGCCGTGCTCGACCACCGGCGGGCGAACGGCAGCATGCGCGACTTCCCCGGCGGTACCCGGCTGGCCCGGCGGGAGGATGCGCTCGAGCTCGACTGCGACATTCTCATCCCCGCCGCCCTGGAGCGGCAGATCACGGCCGAGAACGCTCCGCGGATCAAGGCGAAGATCGTGGTCGAGGCGGCCAATGGCCCCACCACGCCCGAGGCCGACGAGATCCTGGCCCGCCGCGGGGTGATGGTCATTCCCGACGCCTACATCAATGCCGGCGGGGTTACCGTGTCGTACTTCGAATGGGTCAAGAATCTCGGGCACGTCCGGTTCGGCCGGATGCAGAAGCGGTTCGAGCAGGGCGCCTACGCCCGGCTGCTGTCGGCGGTGGAAAGCGTGACCGGTCGGACCTTCACCGATGAGGAGGTCGCCCGGGTGACTCAGGGCGCCAGCGAGGAGGACCTGGTCACCTCGGGGCTCGAAGAGACCATGATGGGCGCCTACCACCCGATCCGGGCCGAGTGGAAGCGTCGTGGCGGCACGGTGGACCTCCGCACCGCCGCGATGATCGTGGCGATCGACAAGGTGGCGCTGAGCTACGAGCAGCTGGGCATCTTCCCCTAGACCCAGGCGGCAGACCCAGGCGGCTCCCTGCCGGGCGGCCCCTGGTTGTGGCCGGGGCCGGCGCGCTGCACTATTGACCAGGGGATGGACACCGCCCACGGCGCCCCGGAGGGAGCATGCGACAGGGAACGGCGCTGCTGCTGGCCGCCACGCTCGGCAGCCTGGGTTGCGGGGATGGGGGCACCAGCCCACCCACCGACACCGACGGGGCCCGGCTGGCCGGCCGGTTCGAGCGGCTGGCCGACTCGGTGGACGGCGCCGGCTACACCCCCACCGCCGAGGCGCTTCGCCACGCCGCCGAGATCGTGCGGCTCACCGGGCACGCCACGCCGGTGAGCCTGACGGTCGACGGCACCAGCCGGCCCTTCCTCTCCGTGGCCGAACAGCTCGACTTTCCCACCATCGTGTGCAGCTGGCCGGGCGACAGCGGCAGCGTCCCGCCGGGCGACACGCTGGTGGCGCCCCCGCCCGACAGCGGCGGCGTCCCGGGCGACACCGCTGGGACGTCCCCGCCCGGCAGCGGGTCCAGCACGCCAGGCGGGCCGCCGATCGGCGCCGCCGACAGCGTGCCGCCCGTCCCGCCCTCCTCACCCGGCGAGTGCACCGAGGTCGGCACCTTCTCGATGCGCACGCTGATCGCCTGGGAGCCCGAGCGGATGGCCGAAGTGGTCCGGCTGGTGGCCGACGTGGGCGCCAACACCGTCGTGCCCGGCGTGCCGGACGTGATGACGGGCCTGCCCACCAACCCCGGCGCCGCCGAGGGGGCGCCGCCCGATCCCGGCAGCACGCCGCCCGACCCCGGCGGCACGCCGACCGATTCAGGCAGCACGCCGCCCGATTCCGGCGGCGGCACCGGCGGCGGTTGGGGTGGCTATCCGGGGTTCATGGGAGAATACCTGGTCGCCGACCAGGGTACCTGGTTCGCGGTGGAGGGCAGCGAGACCAACGCGCTGGAAGGCTCGGCCGGGTCCTGCACCGCCGACCGGGCGGCGTTCGACTGGGCTGAATTCCGCTGCCAGGCGGCCCAATTCCGCTTCGGCTTCACCATGCGGGTCGAGCCCCTCCGGATCGTCCCGGCACCGGGCCCCGTGGCCGAGACGCCGCCCGCGACACCCGACGGCGAGCATACCCTGGCGCTGGCGGAGTCGGCGGTGGATGGTGTCCGGCTGTCGGTCGTCGCCTGGTCGCCTCCCCCGCCGCCACCGTTGCCCCCGCCCGGGCCGGGACCGGAGCCGCTGCCGCCCGACTCGGCCGTGACCGGCCGTTGACCGGCGCGGCCTCGAACCGTCAGTCGAGGCCCATCCGGCCGACCAGGGCCCCGAACCGCGGGTGCTGGTGCAGTGCCGCGAAGAGAAACGACCCTTTGATCCCGTAGACCGCCCCGCTCCGCTCCGCCACCGCGCGCTCGAGACAGTCGATCGCGCCCTCGAAATCGCCCAGGCCGGTGTAGACATAGGCCAGATGGTAGGGCGAGACGTACTCCCGCTCGGCCCGACCTTCCAGCTCCTCCAGGATTTCGTGCGCCCGCCCGGTCTTGCCGGCCAGGGCGTAGGCCTGTCCCAGCTGGGCCAGCCAGAGCGTGCTGTCGGGCGACAACGCGGCGGCCCGCTCGAGCTCGACCAGCCCGTCCTCCCGCCGCCCGCTGAAGAAGTAGGCCCAGCCCAGGGTGGCGCGCGAGCGATCGTGCCCGGGATCGAGCTCGACCGCGTCGCGAGCGCCGACGACGGCTTCGTGGTAGCGGCCGGCCCGGATCAGGGTCGAGATCGCGTCCAGCCGGTGGGACAGCGGCTCGAGCTCCTGGGCCCGGCGCTGCATGGCGATGGCCTCGTCGTAGCGGCCGAGCGCGGCGCAGAGCCGGCCGTACAGGTCGAGCGTGTCGGCGTCGTCCGGATCGAGCGCCAGGGCCCGCTGGAACGCCTGCTCGGCGGCGGGCCAGTCGAAGTCCCGGACCGTCTTGAGCCATCCCATGATGCAGTAGGCTTCGGCCAGGCCGGGGTCGTGCCGGAGGGCCACCGCGGCGGCGGCTTCGGCGCGGCGGTAGGCCTCATCGGGGACCATCCCTCCCTGCTCGGCCAGCTCGATGTAGGCCAGCGCCAGGTTGGCGCTGGCCGGGGCGAACCCCGGATGGTGCGCCACGGCCCGCTCGAAGCAGTCGACCGCCCGGCGGAGGCCCGGTAGGGTATAGTCGCTGATCCAGCGACGGCCCTGGAGGAAGAGGTTGTACGCCTGGCCGGACGGGCGGAGCCGGTTGCGGGCGGCGACCTGCCGGGCCGGCGCGGCGGTGCGGAGCTCCTCCGCCAGGGCGGCCACCTCGGGATCGGGCGGAAGCTCGAGGTCGGCCGCCAGGCGGCGGGCGTGCTCGCCGGCGTGGGCGATGGCCCCTGGGCGGTCGCCGGCAGCGTCGAGCGCCCGCATCAGGGCTCGGGCGTAGAGGCTGGAATGGGGCCGGGTGGCGACCAGCCGCCGGCAGGTCCGCACCCGGCCGTGCACGTCCCCGTTCCGTTCCTGGGTCTCGGCCACCAGGCGGAGCGCCCCGGTATAGGCGTGGGCCAGCTCGTTCCGGCGCTCGTCGAGCCAGTAGCTGAACTCGGTGGACTCGTCGAGGTGGAAGCCCTCGAGCAGCGCGCCGGTATAGGCCCGGACGATCCGTTCGGGGTCGCCGGCCGCCACGGCGGAGGTCAGCTCGTGCAGGTCGCACTGCAGGCGAGCGGGATTGAGCAGCAGCCCGTCCCCGGTGGTAGTGATGACCTCCTCACCCAGGGCCGAGCGGAGCACGTGGACCGCCAGGTTCAGCAGGCGGCGCGCCTTGGCCGTGTCCCGCTCGGGCCAGAGCAGAGCCATGGCCCGGTCGCGCGACACCGGCTGGGGCCAGGCGGCGACGATGAGCGACAGGAGGGCGATCCGGTGACGCTGGGCCGGGGGCCCGGCCAGCGGAACGTCGCCGGCGCGAAGGCTGGCGCCACCGAGGAGCTGAACCTTGATCACTCGACTCTCACTCCCGGGCTAATCGGCAGCTAACCCAGGCGTAAGCCGCGGCTAACCGCCCCATCGCATGTTGGCATCCGGATTCGCCATAAGCTAACCACCGCCACCATGCGAGGGCACCGTGCGACACGCCGCGAGCGTTCTGTTGGGCCTCACCCTGCTGGCCGGCTGCGGCGACGACCCGGCTGGCACCGGCGCAACCCAGGACCTGGCCACCCTCAAGGCGCTGACCGCGCCCTACCAGAGCTTCGAGGCGGGCAAGGCGGCGGGCTGGACCGCCCCGTTCATGAACGCCTGCTTCGCCAGCGACTCGGGCGCGATGGGGGTCCACTATGGCAACGGGGCCATCGACCTGGCCGCCGCGCCGAGCGTCACCAAGCCGCCGTTCCTGATGTACGAGCCGCAGGAGGACGGCAGCATGAAGCTGGTCGGCGTGGAATACGTCAAGGCCGCGCCCGAGACCGACCCGGCCCCGGTGCTGTTCGAGCAGAGGTTCAGCTTCAACACCGGGCTCAAGGTGTGGACCCTCCACGTCTGGGCCTGGAAGGCCAACCCGGCCGGACTGTACGCCAGCTGGAACCCGACCGTGACCTGCCAGTTTACGCCCCCACAGCTGTCCACCAGGGCGCACCACTGAGGCGGCCGATGCCAAAATACCTGATCGAGCGCGAGCTCCCCAACGCCGGAGCGCTGTCGGCGAGCGAGCTGCAGGCCATCGCGCGGCAGTCGTGCGAGGTGCTCCGGGCGATGGGCCCCGACATCCAGTGGATCCACAGCTATGTGACCGAGGACAAGATCACCTGCGTCTACATCGCGCCGACCATCGAGGCGGTGCGGGAACACGGGCGGCGGGGCGGATTTCCGACCGACCGGGTGCTGGAGGTCGGAGCGATCATCGATCCGACCACCGCCGAGGGGCGCGGGCTGGCCGGTTAGAGCATGGTGCTCCACCAGAAAGAGGAGTGGGCTGCGGCCGTCCGTCAGCCGGGCCGGCGAACGGCGGCCGGCCTCGGAGGGCGTGGGAGCCAACGCCGTTGCGGAGCTGTGAGGGGCGGGAGTCGTGGGCCGGTGGCCCGCACCTACGCCCCGGCGCCGGCCGGCCGAAGGATCAGCTTGCCATGGGTGGACCGCGACTCGAGCTGCCGGTGGGCTTCGGCCGCCTCGGCCAGGGGAAAGACCTGCCCGACGATGACCCGGAGCGCCCCCGAGACGACCCAGTCCTGCAGCTGGCCGCGGGCCACTTCCCAGCTGCCGACCGGGTCGGCCGGCAGGAGCCAGGCACTCACGGAGAGATTTCGGCCGTACAGCGCGTCGGGATCGACCGGCTCGGGCCGGCCGCCGGCGTCGCCAAAGAAGACGAGTCGGCCGTATGGGGCCAACGACGCCAGGCTGGTTGCCTGGGTCGGCCGGCCGACCGAGTCGAACACGGCGTCAACGCCGCGTCCGCCGGTCGCCTCCCGCACTCGCTCCAGCAGTCCGTCTCCGTAGTCGAGCGCCTCGGCCCCGAGCTGGCGGACGACCGCCTGCTTGGCGGGCGACGAAGCCGTGCCGAGGACCCGGACGCCACGCAGGCGGAGGAGCTGCACCAGGAGCGCCCCGACGCCTCCGGCCGCGGCATGGACCAGGGCGGTCGCGCCGGGAGGCAGCGAGGTGGCGCGATGCGCCAGCCCATAGGCGGTCAGACCCTGCTCGGGAAGCGCGGCGGCGGTGGCAAAATCGAGTCCGTCGAGCAGCTCGAACAGGCCGTCGGCCCGGACCACGGCAAGCTCCGCGTAGCTGCCGCTGGTGGCCGGGGCCCAGAAGGCGACCCGGCGCCCAAGCCAGGCCCGGTCCACTCCCGGGCCGAGCGCCTCGACCACGCCGGCTCCCTCGTCGCCCGGGATCCAGGGCAGGGTGACCTGCTGGTACAGGCCGCGACGGCGTTCGGTGTCGGCGAAGTTGACGCCGGCAGCGTGCACCCGGACCAGGATCTCGCCGGGGCCGGGCGCAGGATCCGGCAGGGTGACGTAGGCCAGCACTTCCGGCGGCCCGAGCGAGCGGGCGACGATGGCGTGCATGACCCAATGGTAGCCCGAGAACTAGAGATAACCGAGCCACCAGTCGCGCCGCCGCGCCTTGATCCCGGCGAACCAGCGGCAGACCGGATAGAGTCCGAGGACGATCACGCCCCAGACCAGGTAGGTGACGCCCAGGCCGTAGCCGAAGTCCGGCGGGTACAGACCCGGGGGCGCGCCCATGGAAGGCACCGGGTAAAAGGCAAAGTCGAAGGCGGTCCGGCCGTAGCGGGCCAGGGCGAGCAGCACGGCCGCCGCATGGGCGGCATAGAAATGCAGGACGAAGTAGAACAGCGGCACTCGCCCGAAGACCAGCAGGGGCCGACGTGCTGGCGAGCCCGGTCGGTCGAACCAGGCAAGCAGGAGCAACGCCGGACCCAGGGTCATCAGCAGAAAGGCGAGCGAGGGCGGGTACTTGGTGGTGTTGAAGAAGCTGAGCAGGGTATAGACGGGCGACGGCTGGGGAATCCAGGGCACCGGGTCGCCGTAGCCATTGAGGGCCCGGAGCGCCAGGAATCCCACGGTGGCGCTCACGCCCAGCGCGACCAGCCGGGACCGGCGGCGCGCCGGCCCGAGCCGCAGGAGCGGACCGAGGCAGAATCCGAGCGCCATTACGGCGATCCAGGGTACCAGGGGGTAGGCGACGAAGACCGTGAGGTCCGACAGCGGGAACGCGCCCGGCTGGTGAAGCAGATGCCACAGCGGTGCCGCGGTGCCCAGTGATGCCGCCTGCACGCCATCGAGCGTGTCGTGCAGCACGATGGTCGCCAGGCTCACCCCCGCCAGCGCCGGGACCGGGAGCCACACCAGGAGCGCCAGGCCGACCATGCAGAGGCCGAGCACCCAGAGCACGACCAGCAGCAGCGGGTAGTCCCCGGTCGGGTCGAAGTTGTACGCCAGCCGCATGACGGTGATCTCGAGCAGCATCAGCCACAGTCCGCGGGTGAGCAGGAAGACGGACAGCTCCCGCCGGGTGCGCCCCCGCTGCCACCAGAAGTAGGCGCCCAGCCCCGCGGTCAGCATGAACGTCGGCGCGCAGAGATGGGTGATCCAGCGGGTGAAGAACAGGAGCGGGGTGGTGGTGGCAAGATCGGTCGGCGAGGCCGACATGGCGCCGCGATGCACGAAGTCGCGGACGTGATCGAGCGCCATGATTACCATGACCAGGCCGCGGAGGGCGTCGATCGATTCGAGCCGGGCCGAGCTCGGCACCCGGCCGGGGGGCGTAGCCATCGGTGCAACATCCGACGCCGGCGCGGGCAAGGCAACGGTTCGGACGGGCCGGCAAGACAGAGATCCGTCAGAATTGCGGATCGGTAGCGACGATTCGTCGGCCCCGGAGGCGTCGGGAAACCCGCCGATTGACGGCCGCGTACATTCTATGACCCGTACGACCGCGTCCGGCGATCGCCGCCGCCGGACCGGCTGGGCGGATGAAGTCCGTTCCACCACCGATCCAACGACTCGAGACGCCAGCTCGTGCTCGCACTGCTGCTGCTGCTTCAGGCCGTCACCCCGGCCGGTCCCGCCTCCAACGCGGGCGTCCCCGACTCGACCGTATCCTCGGCGGCGGCTTTCGCCGGCGCGGCCGTGAACGGCAAGGGCTCGCCCACGGCCGACATTCCCCGGATCGAGGCCACCGCGGTCCTGGTGGACGGCCGGCTCGACGAGCCGGTCTGGCGCCAGGCCACCCGACTGACCGGCTTCTGGCAGTACCTGCCGGTGGATGGGCGGCCGGCGGAAGAGGCCACCGAGGTGCTGGTGTGGTATGCCCCCGACGCGATCTGGTTCGGGGTGGTGGCCCACGACAAAGTGCCCTCCGCCATCCGGGCGACCGTGGCCGACCGCGACAACCTCGACAACGACGATCACGTCGTGATCGACCTGGACACGTTCCACGATCGACGCCGGGCGTTCTCGTTCGCGGTCAATCCGCTGGGGGCCCAGAGCGACGGCGTCCGGAGCGAGGGCGCGGGTCAGGTGTCGAGCCTGGTGCCCGGGAGCACCGATCTCAACCCGGACTTCATCTGGGAATCGAAGGGCCGGTTGACGGCCGACGGCTACCAGGTCGAGATCCGGATCCCGTTCAAGAGCCTGCGCTATCCGTCGAGCGAGCCGCAGAGCTGGGGCCTCAACGTGACCCGGGTGGTCCAGCGCACCGGCTACACCGACACCTGGACCGATGTCCGGCGGGCCGACGCCAGCTTCCTGGGCCAGGAGGGCGCCATCGGCGGGCTGCACGACCTCAGGCGCGGGGTGCTGGTCGAGGCCCAGCCGTTCGTCACCGCTACCGCCAACGGCAGCCGTGACGACCTCACCCGCCGGTTCGACCGGGAGGACGTCAACCCGGACGCGGGTCTCAATCTCCGGCTCGGCTTCACCAGCTACGCCCTCGACGCCACCATCAATCCCGACTTCAGCCAGGTCGAGAGCGACGCCGGCCAGGTGACGGTGAACGAGCGGTTCGCCCTGTTCTTTCCCGAGAAGCGGCCGTTCTTCCTCGAGGGCATCGAGCTGTTCGGCACCCCCCAGACGCTGGTCTACACCCGGCGGATCGCCGATCCCAAGGCCGGGGCCAAGTTCACCGGCAAGTTCGGCCAGCTGGGCGTGGCCCACCTGACCGCGGTGGACGAAGCCGGCGAGGAGGACGACGCCTGGTTCAACATCACCCGGCTCCGCCGGGACTTCGGCCGCAACTCGATCGCCGGCATCACCCTGATCAACCGCGACCAGGGCGATCGTCACAATCGGGTGCTGGCGGGCGATTTCCGCTACGTGTGGGGACTGTATTACCTGCAGGGCCAGCTGGGCGGCTCGATCACCAGCGACCCGGCCGGCGGGCACCGCACCGCTCCGGTCTGGCTGGCGGAGTACGACCGGACCGGCCGAGCCTGGGGCTTCAACTATCAATTGAAGGGGCTGGGCACCGACTTCGACGACCAGGCGGGCTTCGTCAACGCCCTCCGCAGCAACGTGGTCTACGGGCACGCCTTCAACCGGCTGACCCACTACGGCGCGCGGGGCACCCTGCTGGAGAACCTGACCCTGTTCTTCGGCCCGGAGCGGACCTGGGCCTATCGCCAGTTCGGCTTCAATCCGGCGCTCGAGGGCGACGAGCAGCTCGACGCCACCTTCCAGCTTCGTGGTGGCTGGCAGCTCAACGCGCACGTCGAGCGCGACTTCGTGACCTTCGAGGACTCGACCTACGCCCACTATACCGTGGGGAGCGCGAGCGGTCCGGCCTACCGGCCGAGCGACGACTTCTCGGGGCTCGTCTGGCGCGGCAAGGTGACCACGCCGATCTGGCGGCAGTTCGGCGGCTCCGTGGAGTACCGGCAGGGCCGGGTGGCCATCTTCGAGGAGGCCACCACCGGCAAGGCGTGGCGGCTCACCGGGGAGCTCGACTTCCGCCCCGTGTCCACGGTGCGGGCCGCGCTCACGGGGACGATCTTCCGGATCCAGCGGCTCGACGGGCGGGAATTCGGCCGGTCCACCATCCCGCGGCTCAAGCTGGAGTATCAGCCGAGCCGGGCGCTGTTCTTCCGCGCGATCGGCGAGTACCGGTCGGACCGGACCGAGCCGCTGATTCAGCCCGGCACCGGAGCGCCCCTGTTCGTGAACGGCGCTGCCCAGACGCGGACCGAGTTCAACGGGCTCCGGGTGGACCTGCTCGCCTCGTTCGAGCCCACGCCGGGCACCGTGGCGTTCCTGGGCTACGGCAGCTCGCTCGAGACCGACAGCGAGTTCAACTGGTCGCGGCTCCGGCGCCGGAACGACGGGTTCTTCGTCAAGCTGGCCTACCAGCTTCGGCGGTAGTCGGGCGTCCTCACGGTCCTCCCTCCTTAGCATTTTTTCATGAAGCGCAATTCATCTTGGCGTCCCGGCACTGGCATGTGGGTTGCGGCGCGGGTGTGGTGCGAGGCGGGTCCGCGCTGAGCGGACGCGTCATTCCCCATCATCCCTCACATGCTGACGCGGCGCGGAGCCGACATGTCGTCCCTGCTCGACACCGGCTTCCTCCGGGGCGCCTTCACGATTCCTCTCAGCCTGGTGGTCGCCGCCGGGTCGCTCGGCTGCGCCGACCCGTAGGCCGCCACCGGCCCCGGGTCCCCAGCGGTGCCGCTCACTCGCGCGCCCGCGGCGGCAACGACCGGCTTTGCCTGGGGCTCCGCCTCGCCCGAAAGTCAGGGCATGTGCGGCAGCGCGCTGCAGCTCGGCTGCACCCGCACCCTGGCCGACATCTGGGGCACCATCAGCGCGGCCCAGTTCAATACGATGCGGTTCATCGTGATTCGGAACGACAAGGTGGTCTACGACAAGGGCGGCACCGTCGCCTACCCGGCGTATTCGGCGAACAAGGGCTTGCTGGGCGCACCGACCCTGGTGCACGCCATGAGCTCGTGCAGCGTGGGGCTCTCCGACCCGGCCGCTCAGTGGCTGGCCGCCGGAGACGGGGCTCGCTGGGCCACGACATGGCCCTGGACCGACATCACGGTCGAGCAGCTGGCGACCCACACCAGCGGAGTGTGCGACTACGGCAGCACGAGCACGATCTGCCGGAACGAGAACAAGAACTGGCAACGGAATTTCGATCGGGCCGACGGCGGCGGCACCAAGTGGGTCCATCCGGCCGACATCTTCACCATCGCCCGGGCCAAAGCCGAGCAGAACCGGGAGCCGGCCGCCGTGCCCGGCACCGTGGTCGAGTACAGCAGCGTAGGGCACGCGCTGCTCAACTACGTGGTGCAGCAGGCTTGCGGACAGTCGCTGAGCGCGATCTACAGCCAGTACATCAGGCAGGCGGGCATGGGACTGCCCGTGGCCCCGGCGCAGATCTACACCGACGGCGGTCGGATCTGGAATCAGAGCGCCGGTATCGCGCGGTGGAAGGGGCGGGACGGCGCGGCCGTACTGCGCCTGGCGGCGCGGTCGGGCATCTGGGATAACCGCAACGTCGAGCCGGTCCGGTACTGGAACCTCGTCACCAGGATCGACGGAAACCTCCCCGCCGCAGTCGCGGCGGGCCGGGGCGTCGTGTTCTCGAACAACGGGGCCGATCGGTGGACCGCGACCGAGGGCCACCGCCGGTGGTCCCGCCAGCTGTTCGGCCACAACGGGAACTACAGCACGATCTTCCTGACCGACCCGTTGACGGCCACGACCGTGGTGCGCCAGGGCAAGAACAACGCGACCGGCGCTTCCTATCTGACGCTCAATGGCTGCCAGCCGGGCTGGACCGGGACGGCACCGAGCTGCACGCCCGGCACCGACTGGAGCAATAACTGGGGCGTGGCCGCGACCGACGAGGAGTCAGCCACGATCGGCCCGCGGGCGATGGTGATGGACCCGGTACAGGAGGCGTTCTTCTTCCCGCCACCGTTCTGCCGGATCACGGCGGCCGGTGGGACGCCGGTCGATCAGACTACCGATGTCTACGACAGCCCGGCCGAGGCCGGTACCGTCGATCTCGAGGCCGAGATCCAGGTCAACCCGCGTGAGGGCGACGGGGCATCAGTGCCCGACCGGGTGGAGTTCTATCGAGAAACGGGGGTCGGGGCGCCGACCCTGGCCGGCATGGGCAGCCTGATCGGCGGGACCGCCCCCGCCAGGTACCTGCTTTCGATCAACCCGGACCGGCACGGCGTGCCCGGGAGCACGGTGACCTACTTCGCCAGCTGCGTGGCCCGGTCCACCGCCGACTCGGCCAGTCAGGTGCCCTCCTACTCGCGACCGGTTCGGGTGCGGCGGGGGGTGTGATGGCGCCGGGCCGACCTGATGTCGGGTCTCGCGCTGAAATCGCGATTGATGATACGAATGCTGTGTGAAGGAACGAGCCCGCCATCTGGCGCGGCCACCCTTTGTCTCGGCACCCTCAGGGAAACCGCCACTCGACCATCGGCTTGACATCCGCTTGACGCCGCCCGCCTAAGCTCTCCCGCGGAAGGGTCGCCCGCGCTGTGGTGCGGCGGTGCCCGCAGGCTCGCCGGAACAGCCCAGCCCTCCCACTGATCGATCGCCGAGCTCGCCGTTCTCACCCAGCAGGCCGCCGCCGGCGGCAGAGGGACTGACATGTCGTACATCCGATCACTGGGCGTCGCACTGACGCTGGCCGCGGTGGCCGCGTGCGCGCAGGAGGCCGCCGCGCCCACCTCGCCTGGAGCCGGGGCCGATGGAGTCACTGCCGATGGAGTCACGGCCGATGGAGTTGCGGCCGATGGCGCCACGGCCGATGGAGCCACAACCGACGCGGTGGGGCACCGGACCGTCAACAGTCTGGCCGATCCGGGCGACGGCACCTGCAACGCCGCCCAATGCACCCTCCGCGAGGCGATCGCCGCGGCCGGCACGACCAGCATCGGCTTCGCCCCGGGCCTGAGCGGCACCGTCACGCTGGCCGGGCCGGCCGCGGGCGGCGGGTCGCTCCAGATCGACAGGACGCTCACGATCACCGGCCCGAGCGCCGGGGTCACCGTGCGCCGCCGCTCGACCGATCAGCAGTTCCGGCTGCTGGCCATCGGGACCAACGGGAAGGTCACGATCTCCAGGCTGTCGTTCCGCGGGGGTAGGACGGCTCAGCCCGGCGGCGGCATCATCAACTTCGGTAGTCTGACCCTGGCCAGCGGGGCCGTCACGGGCAACGTCTCGGCCCAGCACGGTGGCGGGATCGACACTCATGGGCCGCTCAGCCTGACCAACGTCACGGTTTCCGGGAATTCGGCCGCGGGCCACGGCGGGGGCATCGACAACCATGGCGGGACCCTCAAGCTCACCACCAGCACCATCAGCGACAACGTGGGCGGGGGCATCTTCGGGGGGTCCGGCACGCTGTTGATCACCGGCGGGTCGGTCAGCCACAACACCCGCGGAGGGGGCGTCCTCCAGGATTGGGGCAAAGCCACGCTTACCGGCGTGACCATCGCCGGCAACGAGGGGAGCGGCATCAGCTTCCACATCACCACTGCGACGATCACCAACAGCGTCATCACGGGCAATTCAGCCGTGGAAGGGGGCGGCATCGGCAACTATGCCGGCCGCATCACGGTGGCGAAGAGCACCATCGCCGGCAACACCGCCACGCGGCACGGTGGCGGGATCTTCAACACGACGGGTGATCCGTTCGGCCGCTCGGGTGCGCCCATGACCATCACCAACAGCACGATCTCGGGCAATGCCGCCGACTCGGGCGCCGCGATCGCCAACCTGGACCGGCTGGGCGGCGCCAGTGTCAGCGTGATCAACTCCACCGTCGCCTTCAATACCGCCCGGGTCCGCGGGGGCGGGATCCAGCAGGCCGACGGGCTGGAGAATCCCAACGGTGTCCTGCTGGCCAACGCGCTGGTCGGCCGGAACACGGCCCCCACCGGCCCGGACGTGCTGGGCAGCTTCACGGCGCGCTTCAGTCTGATCGGCGACGGAACCGGCGGCGATATCGCCAACGTGTCCGGAAACCAGGTGGGCCGGGTGGCGCCCAACAGTGCGGCCATCGATCCCAAGATTGGTCCGCTGGCCGGCAACGGCGGGCCTACCCAGACCCATGCGCTGCTGGCCGGCAGCCCGGCGATCGATGCGGCCGGCGCGGCCGATTGCCCGGGCAAGGATCAGCGCGGCGTGATTCGGCCGCAGGGGCCGGCCTGCGACGTCGGCAGCTACGAGCGGCAGTAAGCGGCGGTCGGCTCGGCGGGGCCCATCAGCCAACGGGGTGGGCCCCGGCGACACCTCCCGGCCCTGGTGGTTGGAGGACGGCAGTGTCGCGGCCGGCAACGTTCCGCGTACCAGCGCCCGAGCTTTCGCCGAAGGATCCACCCCGTCGCCCGCGCGGGTGGAGCGCCATCTTGCCAAGGCACGACTCCCGGTTCATATAGTGTCGCCCCTCGATCAGGCCGGACCACCCAGCCGACCGGCCATGTCGCCGGCCGGTGTCAGGAGATCGCATGGCCAAGGCGACCCGCTCCAAGCGCAAGTCACCGAACACGCGACGCCGCAAGGCCACGACGCGGGCCGCCGGTCGCAAGCCGCTTGGCCCGGCCACCATGGCGCAGCTCCGGCGACAGCTCCTCACCATCGCCCCGAGCGATCCCGACACGCTCACGCCCGGGCAGCTGGCGGCGCTCCGCGACGTGCTGCTCGACCGGGTACCGAAGGATCCACCTCCACCCTGACCACCCGACATCGCCGAGGTAGGGCATGGCTCCGGCTCGCGTTGACATAGACCCCAACTTGCTGACCGATTTCTTCGTCGAGGAGGAGACCCCCCACAAGGTGCTGTACAAGCTCTGGGTCTTTCGGGCCGGCGAAGGGTGGCACCCCATCGGCCCCGAGACGACGAGCGACGACCGCTCCGACCACTGGATCTTCACCCCGCCCCTGCCCGACGGCAGCAAGCTGGCCTACTGGCTCGGCGTGTATGGGCACGCCCGCTCGACCTGGCGGGTCCGGGTGACGGTGGCCCAGCGCGATCCGGCCGATCCGGCGGGAACCTGGCGCGTGCGCGGGAGCTGGACCGAGACCGGCGTGTTGAACGAGGCGGTGCGGGGCGGCGGCGTGGGCAACACCCCCGTGGTCCGAGTGGACCTCACGTGAGCCGCCGGTCCGAGCGTAGAGGCCGCGGAGGCAGGTCTTCGGCACGGCCGTTGGTGCTGGCGCTGGCGATCGCGCTCGGTCTCATCGGCCAGGTGGGCCCCGCCGCCGCCCAACTGCCGGGTACCGGTGAGGCCGCCACGGCCGCGGCCGACGAGATCCAGACCGCCGTGCCGGAGAGCCCCGCCTTCACCTATCTCGGCACCAGTCCGGCCGCCATCACCCGGCCGACCACGCTCAAGAATCTGGGGGCCGACCTGCTCCAGGGTGTGGGCGCCGATGGACAGGTCCGGCAGGGGCTGGCGTTCGAGCTCACCCCCGCGTTCTACCTCACCAAAGTTCGGCTGCGCGACTACCAGACCAGCTGGGACAAGTACGCCCTGAGCAACCTGCAACTCTCCTTGGGCACGGTCCGGAGCACGGGCGACACCGCCTCTACCGATCTGGCGCTCGGCGCCCGGCTGCCCTTCATCGACAGCGGAGATCCGCTTCGGAACCCGGCCTTCACCGACTCGGTCGGGGCCAGGATCATCGCCGAGGGATGCGTTCCCGGGAACGACTCCACCGGCGGGCCGCCGGCCGACTTCGATTCCGAGGCCAACGCCACCTGCATGGCCCGCGCGATCGATTCCCTGGCAAGCTCGTGGGCAGCCGAGCACTGGAACGCGTCGGCGCTCATGCTGGCCGCGGCGACCGGGGTGCAGCTCGAGCAATCCCGCTTGGGCGAGCGGCGCTGGAGCGGGCTCAACCTCTGGCTCACCGGCTCGCTCGGGCTGGGCCGGTGGGGCTCCCTGATCGTGCAGTCCACCTACGCCGACAACCGCCGCTCGGCGGTGGACACGCTGCAGTACAAGGCGCTCAGGCTGGGCAGCCGGTTGCTGGTGGGCGGGGTGCGACTCAACGGATTCCTCGAGGCGGAGTCTGAGTTCCGCTGGGACCGGAGCCAGGCGGTCAAGAAGGACGACGGACAATGGTCGGCGGGGGTGGAGTTCCGGGTCAGCCCCGAGCTTTGGCTGTCCACCGGCTTCGGCGAGCCCTACACGGCGCTCGACGGGCCGGACCGGACGGCCGTGTTCGCCAATCTCCGGTGGGGTCTGTCGCGGAAGGCCCGCCTGGATCCGAGCTGACCTGAGCCGCTGATCGGTCGGGCTGACAGCCCCCGGCGAACGGCAAGCCTCGGCCGAGCTCCCGACTCAACGCTCGGCGCCCGCGCCGGCGGCCGTCGAGTCGGCCAGGCGGAGCATGGCGCCGAATTCGGTCAGCTCGGCCAGGCCCACGTCGGAGGTGACCCAGTAGACGAACTGCGGCGTGGCCCAGCGCAGCACGTGATAGCCCCGCCGGATAGGCAGGGTCGTGACCCCGGCGGGAGCCTCGGACGGCCAGAGGAAGACGCTGATCACGTGCCGGCGCCGGCCGTATACCAGGGCCGCCACCGGCCGGCCGTCGAGGTAGTCCAGCCGCCCGCCCAGCAGGGGATAGCCGCGGCCGGCGAAATCGTGGACCGGCGGAGAGAAGTCGAGCTTGCCGTCGAACCACGGCTTCACGGTATGCTGGTCGGACGCCACCACGTCGCTCAGGTGGCCCGGCATGAGCGACCGGACGTGGCTCGCCACCACCTCGTCGGCCAGGGCAGCCGTGTCCGCCCGGGCCGCGCCAAGCCGCCAGCTGCCGACCGCCACCACGGCGACGCTCGCCGCCAGCGCCAGCCAGCGCCAGGCAGTCTGCGGCAGGCCGCGGCGGCTGCGCCGGGTCGTCCCCCCGCCGGCCTCGCTGCCGGCCTCGGTCCGGATCGCCTGATGGACTCGGGCGCGCAGGGCCGCCGAGGCCTGAAGCCTCGGCAGCTCGGCGGCGAGGGCCGACCGCAGGGCCAGGCGGTCGCTCCGGAACCGGCGGCAGGCCGGGCAGGTGGCCAGGTGGGTCTCGAGCTCTGCCCGATCGGCCTCGTCGAGCTCGCCGTCGAGCGCGAGATCGACCCGGGTCTCGATGTCGGGGTGGGTCATCGCACGGCTCCTTCCGGCGGGCCGCTCACGGTCTGGCCCGGGCCGCCGCCGGCGGCCAGGACCGCCTGCAGCCGCTTCCGGGCGCGCGAAAGTCGGGACATCACCGTGCCGATCGGCACGTCGGCCACCTCGGCGATCTCCTTGTAGGACAGCCCTTCGATCTCACGAAGGACGATCACCTCCCGCAGCTCGGCCGGCAGCCGGTCGAGAGCCTGGGCCAGCGTCTCGCGCGAGTCCCGCCTGGCGAGGTCGGCGGCAGGGTGGTGATCTGCCGCCGCGTCGCTGTGGACCGACTCGTCGAACGACTCGGTCGCGCCGTCCGCCTGGCGCCGCCGGCGCGAGGTGTAGGCCATGTTGCGGACGATGGCGAGAAGCCAGGCGCGACCCTGGCTCACGCCCTCGCCCCGGAACCCGCCGAAGAACCGCAGCGCCCGCAACAGCGCCTCCTGGACCACGTCGTCGGCATCGGCGTCGTCGCGCGTGAGATAGCGCGCCAGCCCGTAGGCGGCGTCCAGGTGGGGCAGTATCACGGCCTCGAAACGTGCCAGCTCGCTGGTCTCCAAACCGGTCCTCGAGTGAGTCGCAGGGCAGTCCGTCTGGGGCAGACTCGCCGGACGGCGAGTTTATTCCCGGCGGAATAGTCGCGGCGGGTGAGGAGTCTCCGGCACGAACGCCACTATCGCCACCTCATCCTGGAGCGTCTCGTGCCATCCACCCTGCTCGCTTTGCTGCTCGGCGGCACCGCCGCCGGCCTTACCCTTGGCCTCGCCGCCGGGCACGGCTCCCCGGCCGGACTTCGACGGCCCGAAACGGAGCTCACTCGCGCCAAGGCGACCAACCTGGGTCGGCCGGGCCAATTCGGCCCGCCGGCGCCGGTCCGGGTCGACCTGTCCGAATGGACCATCCGGCTGTCGCAGCCCAGCGTGGCGGCCGGGCCGGTCAGCTTTACGGTCACCAACGGCGGCAGCATTCCGCACGCCTTCGAGGTCGAAGGCCAGGGCACCGAGCGGGAGACGGCCGTGATCCAGCCCGGGGCCACCGCCTCGCTCGCCCTCACCCTCACGCCGGGACGGTATGAGCTGTACTGCCCGGTCGGCGGGGACTCCCACAAGAAGCTCGGCATGGAGACCCACCTGATGGTAGTCGGCGGCGGAGATTCGGCCAGCGGGTCGGCCATGGAAGAACCGACCGAGCGGACCGAGGCCATGCCGACCGCCCGGGAGATCGGGGTCACCGGCGGCGGGCCAGTGATCCAGATCCTGCCGGGCCCGTTCCCGTTTCCCGACAGCGCCGGGCCGATTCTCCAGTCCTTCGGGCCGGAGCACGAGGCACTCGAGTCGCAGATCAGCAATGGGCCGTACTCGAATCGGGTCGTGCCCATCTCGGGCCGGTTCCGGTTCCGGGCCTGGGACAAGGGGGCCACCCGCGACTCGGTCGACGGCACCGCCGAGTTCACCGGCCAGGACGGAGCCCGGTGGAAGGTCGTGCTCGACCGGGTCCAGACCATGGACGTGCCGCATCATCCCAAGTTCGGCGGCGTCATTCTCGGTCTCTACTATCATGGGGCGACCGGCGTGCATACGCCTCTGGTGCCGACCATCAACAGCGCGGTGGCGCTGTGGTCGATCGCCCACCTGTACCGCAACGGCGCCAAGGTGTCCGACAGCGCCTACGTCCACGTCATGCTGCTGTCGCATACCCGCCGGCCCGACACCTATGCCCTGGCCTGCTGGGATTGCAGCCGCAACCCGGTCGACGAGCTGCAGCTTCAGATCACCCCGGGCCCGGGCCAGCCCAAGTTCGACGCGCCGGGCGGGTTCCTGTTCGTCAACTGGGAGCGGTCGACTTCGGCGCCGGCTGCGACGAAAGCAGAAGCCGGTTCCCAGTGAAGGCGGCGAGCCCGGCCGCGATCTCTCCCGGCCGGGCTCGTCGCGGGCGGCGGCTCCTCGCGCCTATCGTGTCGCCAACGACCCCGACATCAGCCAGCGCTCGCCCGTATTGGTCAAGTCCCTGCGCCTGGCAGGCGTCGCCTGGGGCACCGTCACCCGCTTGACCGAATAGCCGAGGTAACCGGCAGCCTGGCGAGCGCTGCCGCGATCGCCGAAGGCCATCAGGTGGCGGGGGACCAGCCCGGTGCGGCGCAGGCTGGCGACCAGGTCGGGCGCGGGCAGCGAGCGGGGCCGTTGCCGCGAGGGCCCTCCGAGGCCGAGCCAGCGGCGCACCCGACCGCCCAGCCAACTGGACCAGCCCGTGCCGCCGTGTTCCACGCTGTAAATCAGTACCCCGCCCGGCCGCAGCCGAGCGGCCAGCCGGCCGACCAGCTCGGGCCAGTCGTCGACCGCGTTCAGGATGCCGCGACAGGTGATGGCGTCCCAGCTCCCCGGCAGCGCAACCATCCGCTCGGCCAGAGTGTGGAGCGATCCGTCGCGGAGCGCCAGTGAAGTCACCTGGAACCCGCGACCGGCCAGCTCGGCCGCCAGGGCGTCGGGCCGAGGGACCAGGTCCAGGACGGACCGCCGCAGCGTGGTACCGCTGCCGGGCGTCACCCAGCGATCGGCCAGCACCCGCAGGACGTAGCGATCAACCGTTCGCATGGGCCCGCTCCTCCTCGAGAAAGGCGTGATACTGCCGGATCGCGTCGGCCCAGGCGGTCCGCCCCATGACGATGACGCCGAGGCCGGGCCCGCCGGCCATCAGGTAGACCCCATCCTCGGTCAACGGCAGCACGGTGGCGCTGAGCCAGCGCTCGGCCGCCGCCAGGGTGATCTCGGTGCCCGGGGCCGGCAGTGCCCCGGGCGCGAAGATCTCGCGCAGCCGGGCCGCGGTGGCCGGATAGATTCGCTCGAATTCGCCGTCGCAAACGCGCAATCGCATGGTGATCCCGTTCGGTGGCGCCGGGGCCGGCGACCCGGGCGGGGGCTCTCCCCGACAATGACCGGATCCTGTCCACCTCGCGGCGGTGCCTCGACGCGCCGCCAATATGCCGAGTCAACGCGGCGCCGCCCTCCGGCAGGCGGCCGGACTTCCGCCCCACGCCTGCGGGCCCGCGCCTCTGTCTCCAGACAGGGGCGACCCCCATCCGGCGCGGGCTTGCGGCAGGGGGGGACGGGTGGCAAGATCGGAGCACATGACGCCGGACGGCACGACCCGAGATTCCGCGCCGCCCACCGAGCCCAGCACCGGCCAGCTGCGCCGGCTGTTTCGGCGGCAGGAGAGCGTGCGGGCGGTGGTGGAGACCATCAGCGGCGAGCTCGAGCTGCAGCCGCTGCTGGAGAGCATCCTGCAGCACGCCTGCCAGCTGATCGGCGCCGAGCACGGCACGCTGGGCCTGGTCGATCCGGAGCGGGACCTGATCCGGACCGCCGCCGGCTACCGGATGCCGCCCGGCGAGGCCGGCGCCGAGATGCCGCGGGGGGTCGGGCTGGCGGGGGTGGTGCTGGACCGCCGGGTTCCCGTCCTGGCGCGCTACGGCGACCTACCCCAGCCGACCCAGACCGAATTCGCCGAGCATTCGGTGATCGGCATGCCGATCGAGTGGGAAGGCCAGATGATCGGCTTCCTCGGCGTGGGCGCCGGCAGCCGCACGCTGGGGCCGGAGGAGGCCGAGACCCTCGCCCTGTTCGCCCGGCCGGCGGCGATCGCGATCGCCAACGCCCGGCGGTACGAGGACGAGCGGTGGCGGCGGGAAAGGATGGCGCTGGTGGCGCGCATCGCCCGGCTGGTCACCGGCGACCTCCGGCTGGGCGAGCTGCTGCAGCGCGCGGCCGACGCCATCCACGAGCTGCTGGGCTATCCCAACCTCGCCATCCCGCTGATCGACCCCGAGCAGCCCGGCATGCTGGTGCTCCGGGTCAAGGGCGGCCACTACAAGCGGCTGATTCCGGGGGAGTACCGGATTCCGGTCGCCCAGGGACTGATGGGCGCGGCGGTCCGGACCCGGCAGACCGTGCTGGTGAACGACGTGGCGTCCGACCCGCGCTACCTGGCCACCCCGGGGGCCGCCCCGGCCAAGGCCGAGCTCGCGGTGCCGATCCTGCTTGGCGAGCGGGTGCTCGGCGTGGTCAACGTGGAGCGGGACGAGCCGTTCGACGAGGAGGACGCGGCCATCGTCGGGATCATCGCCGACCAGCTCGCGGTGGCGATCGAGAACGCGCGGCTTTACGCCAGCGCCCAGCAGGTGGCGGTGCTGGAGGAGCGGCAGCGGCTCGCCCGCGAGCTGCACGACGCGGTGACCCAGCACCTGTCGAGCCTGACCCTGATCGCCCAGACGGTCGGGCCGGCCTACGGCCGGGGGCGGGAGGAAGGCGAGGCCCGCGCCCGACGGCTGGTGGAGCTGAGCCAGACGGCGCTGGACGAGATGCGGGTGCTGCTGGCCGAGCTTCGCCCGGGCAGCCGGGCGCCTTCAGGGGCGGGCTCCGCCCGGGCCCGGCTCCGCCGCCACGGGCTGGCTGAGGCGCTGGCCAGGCTGGCCGCGGACGTATCGTGCGATGCCGTGCCGGTGGACGCCGAGCTGAGCCGCTACGTGCCCCGGCCGCTGGCCGAAGAAGAGGCGCTCTATCGCATCGCCCAGGAGGCCTTGAGCAACGCCACCAAGCACGCCCGGGCCAGCCGGATCCAGCTCCGGCTGGCGGCCGAGGGCGCCAGCACGGTGCTCCAGGTCTCGGACGACGGCGGGGGCTTCGGCGGCACCGTCGAGCACACCGGCGAGCACGCGGTGCAGGCCGGCGGGCTGGGCCTGCTGACCATGCGGGAGCGCGCCACGGCGATCGGCGGCAGCATCCGGATCGATTCGACCAGCGGAACGGGCACCACCGTCGAGGTCACGGTGCCGCACGACGCGGAGCGACGAGCATGACTCAGGAGCGGATGGGCCACCGAGGACCGGTACGGGTGCTGATCGCCGACGACCATCAGGTGGTCCGCGAGGGCCTCCGGATGATTCTGTCGGAGGAGAAAGAGACCATCCAGGTGGTGGGCGAGGCGGCCGACGGGCACGAGGCGCTGCGCCAGGCGGCGCGGCTGTCGCCTGACGTCGTGCTGATGGACCTGCTGATGCCGGGGCTCGACGGCATCACCGCTACCGAGCGGCTCCGGGCCGGCGGCAGCGGCCCGCGGGTGCTGATCCTCACCACCTACGCCGACGACGAGCGGGTCCGGGACGCCATCCGGGCCGGCGCCACCGGCTACCTGCTCAAGGACGTGCTCCGGGCCCAGCTGGTCCAGGCGATCCATGCCGCCGCGCTGGGGGTGCCGACGCTCGACCCGAGGGCGCAGCAGCACCTGATGCGGCAGGTGAGCACGCCGAGCATGCCGTCGCCGTTCGCGGGGCTGACGCCGCGCGAGCTCGACGTGCTCCGGCTGGTGGCCCGCGGAATGGGCAACAAGCAGATCGCGTCGGCGCTCAACCTCAGCGTCGGGACCGTCAAGGGCTACGTCAGTGCGATTCTGCCCAAGATCAACGCCGGCGACCGGACCCAGGCCGCCCTGTTCGCGGTCAAGCACGGACTGGAGGACGGCGACGCCCGGTAGCGCGGCCAGGCATGGCGGGCGCTCCCGGCGTCACCCCGGGCTCGCGGCGGCATCTCCCCGGCGATGAAATGACGCAGGAGCGGAAGTCATGCCGAACGAAACGATCGACCCGGTGAGTCCGGCGACCTGGAGCGAGCGGTTCGCCGCGCTGTCCGCCGCCGACCGGCGCGACACCCTCGAGCCGGACGAGGCCGAGCGGCTGGCCATGGCGGGCCACCTGGTGGGCGAGGAAGAGACCAGCCTCGACGCCTGGGCCCGCGCTCACCACGGCTGGCTGGCCCGCGGTGAGCGGATTCGGGCCGCGCGATGCGCCTTCCGCCTGGCGATGCGGCTCACCTTCAGGGGCGAGTCCGCCCGGGCGGGAGGATGGGTGGCCCGGGGCGAGCGGCTGCTGGAGGAAGCCGGCCGCGACTGTGCCGAGCAGGGCTGGCGGTTGCTCCCCGGGGCCCTCCGCGCGGCGCTTGGGGGTGACGGCATCGGCGGCAGTGACGCCTTCGCCCGGGCCACCACCATCGGCGAGCGGTTCGCCGATCCCGATCTCACCATCCTCGGCCGGCTGGGGCAGGGACGGACCCTGGTCCGGCTCGGCCGGATCGGCGAGGGAACGGCGCTGCTCGACGAGGTCATGGTCGCGGTGACGTCCGGAGAGATCTCGGCTGACCTGGTGGGTGATGTGTACTGCGCCGTGATCGAGGCCTGCCACGAGATCTACGATCTCCGGCGGGCCCAGGAGTGGACCGCCGAGCTGACCCGCTGGTGCGAGGCGCAGCCGGACCTCGCGCCCTACCGCGGGCTCTGCCAGATCCGCCGGGCCGAGCTGCTCCAGCTCCATGGCGAGTGGCCCAACGCACTGGAGGAGGCCGAGCGGGCCCGAAGCTCGCTGGCGGGCCCGCCGCCTCGCCACGGCGCCGGCATCGCCAGCTACGAGCTGGCCGAGCTCTACCGGCTCCGGGGCGAGCTGGACCGGGCGGAAGCGTGTTATCACCAGAGCCACGGCTGGGGCCACGACCCGCAGCCCGGTCTGGCCCTGCTCCGGCTGGCGCAGGGCCGGGTATCGGCCGCGGCGGCGGCGATGCGGCGGGTCATGACCGAGGCGACCGACCCGCGCCTCCGGCTGAACCTGCTTGGGCCGCAGGTCGAGATCATGCTGGCCGCCGGCGACTTGGCCGCCGCTCGGACGGCGGCCGAGGAGCTGTCGGCGGCGGCGGATGCGCTGGACTCGGCCCTGCTGCACGCTCGCGCGGCCCACGCCCTCGGCGCGGTGCTGCTGGCGGAAGGGCAGGCTCGCGAGTCGGTTACGGCACTCCGGGATGCGGCCGTCGCCTGGCGACAGCTGGGCGTGCCCTACGAATCGGCCAGGGTTCGCGCCCTCACGGCCGAGGCCCACCGCGCGCTGGGGGACGAGGAGAGTGCCGCCATGGAGACCGAGGCCGCCCGGCACGCCTTCGGGGAGCTCGGTGCCGAGCACGATCTGACCAGGCTGGCCTCAAGGCCGGCGCCGGGACTGTCATCGAGCCGGTCGGGCGACCGGTCGAGCGCCGTCGGCCGGCTCACCGCTCGCGAGGTGGAAGTGCTCGGGATCGTCGCCACCGGGGCCACCAACCGGGCCGTAGCCGCCCGGCTCGGCATCAGCGAGAAGACGGTCGCCCGCCATGTGAGCAATCTCTTCGCCAAGCTGGGCGTCTCGAGCCGCTCGGCGGCCACCTCGTTTGCCTATCGGCACGGCCTGGTGGAGCCGGTTTCGCCCGCCGGGTCCCGGCCTACATAGAACTACCCATGCCGTGACCCGATCCAGCCTGCGCAATCTGCCCGACGCCGTCGGGTCCGTTCTGCCGTAGTATGGCATCGGGCGGCGGATGCCGTCCGATCGTCACTTCACGGAGGCAGGGCATCATGCGTGAGATCGAGACCATCGATACGGTCGTCATCGGCGGCGGGCAGGCGGGGCTGTCGGTCGGCTATCACCTGGCGCGGCGCGGCGTGCCGTTCGTCATTCTCGAGGCCAACCCGCGCGTCGGCGACAGCTGGCGGAACCGCTGGGACTCTCTCCGGCTGTTCTCCCCGGCCCGGTTCGACGGACTGGACGGCTGGGCGTTCCCGGGCGACCCCGAGGCGTTCCCCACCAAGAACGAGATGGCCGATTACCTGGAGGCCTATGCCGCCCGGTTCAGCCTGCCGGTTCGGACCGGGACGCGGGTGGAGCGGGTCAGCCGGGCGGAGGGTGGCCTGCTGGTGCGCGCGGGCGACAGCCGGATTCTGGCGCGGCACGTAGTCGTGGCGATGGCCAACTTCCAGCGGCCTCAGCTGCCGTCGTTCGCGGCCTCGATCGACCCCGGCATTACCCAGCTCCACTCGAGCGCCTATCGCAGCCCGGCCCAGCTCGCGCCGGGTGCGGTGCTGGTGGTGGGCCTGGGAAACTCGGGTGCCGAGATCGCCCAGGAGCTGGCGGCCGCCGGGCGGGAGACGCTGGTATCGGGACGGGCGCCGGGTGAGCTCCCGTTCCGTCCGGGTGACCGGATCGCCCGGCTCGGTCTGCTGTGGCTGGTGTTCCGGGTGCTGTTCTTCCGGGTGATGACGCTGGGCACGCCGATCGGCCGGAAGCTCTATCCCAGGCTGTCGGCCGGCGCCACTCCCCTGATCCGGGTGAAGCAACGCGACTTGGCGGGGCGGGGCGTGCGCGTGGTAGGGCGCACGACCGGAGTCCGGAACGGCCGGCCGCTCACGGTCGAGGGCACCGCGCTCGATGTCGGCAACATCATCTGGTGCACCGGGTTCGAGCCCGGCTTCTCGTGGATCGACCTGCCGGTGTTCGACGGCCGCGGCCGGCCGGTGCAGGTCCGCGGGGAGGCGACGGCCGAGCCGGCGCTCAGCTTCGTCGGGCTGCACTTCCTCTACGCCATGTCGTCGGCGATGATCCACGGTGTGGGCCGGGATGCCGCCTATGTGGCGGAGCGGGTCGCGGCCGGCCGGCCCGGGCGGACGGCGTCCGCACCGGCCGAGCCGAGACGGGTGGAGGCGGTGGCATAAGGCGAAAGCGCGGGGTGGTCTCGGACGACGAGCCCACCCCGTCAGCACGCCCCGTCTCAGCCCGCCTGCTCCTGCCGCCATTCGCCGGCCTCGAGATCGGCGCCGCAGAGCGGACAGCACGGCTCGCTGGCGGCGATCCGCCAGGTCGCGCTGTCGTCCAGCCGGCCGACCCACCACATCTCGTGGGCCCGCGGATCGCGCCGTACCCGCCACGCCGTTCCCATACACTGCGGCTCGGCACAGCGCCGGAGCTGCCATTCACCGCTGTTCGAGACCTGCATCGTCGCGCTCCTGCCGGACCCGCCGGCACTTCGTGTGATCGAAGGTGACTGACGGGGCCAATATGCGAAGGCGGCGCGGCCGCATCATCGGACCAGCGGCCGGAGCCGGTTCTCACCATGGCTGGACGGTGCCCCGACCAAAGTCAGGGCGGCGGTGGTCGGATCGGTCAGCGTGCTCCGGTGGCCGAGGCGAGGAGGACCTTGGCTCGATCGTACTCGGGGTACACCTGGAGCGCCTCCCGGTACAAGGCGACGGCTCCCGCCCGATCGCCGCGGTCCTCCCGCTCCAAGGCCCGGCTCAGCAGTATCACCGCCTGGAGCTGATCGGACTTCGAAGTCTTCCGGGACGTCGGCTGCGACGCAGGCGCGGGCATGGGCGGCAGCTTGAGTCCCTTGGCCACCTTGCGGCCGAGCTGGTCGACCAGATCGAGCACATCCTCCGCCTTGCCCGCCACGGTCTCCACGTATTCCACCCGCGAGGTCTCCACATCCACCGATCGGACGTCGAGTCGCATGCGCTCCTTCGGGTCGATCACGAAGCCGCCCATGACGAGGTGGTGAACCCCCAGGATCTTGCCGAGGCGCACGGCGGTGGCCTCATCGACCCGCTTTCCGGCGCTCAGGTCCTGCTCCTGGATCAGCTGCTGGAGCCGGTCGCGCTCGACCACCCGCAGCCCGGGGCTGGTCGAGAACTGGGTGATCAGCATGTCGGTGATCCCCTTGCTCAAGGGGTCGTAATCGGCATGCCGGATCAGGGCGGAGTTGGTGAAGTAGAGGACGGCGATGGTGGGACGGGTGTCGGCGTTCTGGGCGGACGCCCGCGTGGCGGGCGAGACGCCCAGGCACAGAACCAGAACCGCTGGGCGGGACAGGCGCAGCATGGTCATGACGGGCTCGAGCGAGAGATCGGCGCAGGCAGGGGACCTGCCAACCTTCCGCCGGGTACCGACGCTGTCAAGCGCTGTCGGCCCTCGGGATCGGCCGGTATATTCCGGATCCTCCCCCGTCCGGCACCGCTATGACCGGTTCCAAGACCTGCCCGGTGTGCGGCGGCACCTACGCCGCGGCCAACCTGTTCTGCCCGCTCGACCGGGCCCCGTTGGTCAACGCGGATCCGTCCGCGTTGCTGGGGACGGTCATCGCGGAGCGGTATCTGCTCTCCGACCTGATCGGCGAGGGCGGCATGGGGGAGGTATATCGGGCACAGGACGTCCGGCTCCAGCGGCCCGCCGCGGTCAAGCTGCTCCGCGCCGCCCTCCTGTCGGATCTCGACGCCCTCCGGCGCTTCAGTCGCGAGGGGATGAACGCTTCGTGCATCAACCACCCCAATGTCGTACAGGTCTACGACGCCGGCGAGACCTCGGCCGGGGTTCCGTATCTCGCGATGGAGTTCGTGCCCGGGCGGAGCCTGGGCCGGATACTCGCCGACGAAGGCAGCCTGCCCCCGGAACGGGCCATCGGGCTGATCCACCAGGTGGCGGCCGGGCTCGACGCGGCGCACCGGCTCGGCGTAGTGCATCGCGATCTCAAGCCGGACAACATCCTGCTGATCCGGGACGAGCGCGGTGGGGAGGTCGCGAAGGTGGCCGATTTCGGCATCTCGCGAGCCGTGCGGGACGCATCCCAGAAAGTCACCAAGACGGGCTTCGTCGCGGGGACCTACGAGTTCATGAGCCCGGAACAGGTGCTGGGCGGCGAGTTCGACCATCGCAGCGACCTGTACGCGCTCGCCCTGATGGCCTTCCTGATGCTGGCGGGGAAGCTGCCGTTTCCCGGCGCCACCGCCGAACATTCGATGCTCATGCGGCTGACCGAGCCGCCGCGGCCGCTCCGCGACATGAGGCCCGAGGCCCACTGGCCGGACGCCGTGCAGGGCGTGTTCGACCGTGCCCTGGCCCGACTCCCGGAGGAGCGGTTCGCCAGCGCCTCGGCATTCGCGACCGCGCTCGCGCAAGGCTTCGGAAGCGAACAGGCAGTCATCCCGGGGGCCCGGCCCGGCGCCGGTCGTGCCCGCTCGAGAAGGTGGGTCCGGCCCGCCGGCATCGCGTCGGGAATCGCTCTGGCCGCGGTCGCGCTGACCGGGAGCGTCGTCTGGCTGCTGTCGGAACTCTCCCCGCGTCCTGGCTCCGGCCCGGGCATCGCCGTCGATACGACGGAAGTCGCCCAGCTGCCGCCGGTCCCGGTATCGGGCGGCGCAGCCGCGGCTCCCCGGCCACCTGCCGGGGGGCCCGCGGTCGCCGACACCGGCAGGCCTCTCGCCGCCGACACCGGCCGGCCTCTCGCCGCCGACACCGGCCGGCCTCTCGCCACCGATAGCGGCAGGACTCTCGCCGCTGATCCCGCCAAGGCTCTCACCGCCGACAAGGCCGGCCGGGTAGCGGCCTCACCTTCCGACCCTGCCCTGGCAGAGAGCGCGCGATCGGCTGAACGGCCGGACCGGGCAGCTCCCGGAACCCCGCCGGCGACCCGGCGTGGGCCCGCCGAGCGGCGAGCGGCACCCGCCCCCGCACGACCGGCAACGCCCGGCGAGGTAGTCCCGACGCTACCCCCGGCGACCTCGTCCGGGACCGACGCGCCAGGATTGCTGGAGCCGTTCGACCATATTCTGCGGGCGGATCTGCCTGCCGACTCGGCCGAGGCGGCACTGGCGGTGCTGGAGGGACTGATGCCGCGGCTCCGTACCGCCCGCGATTCGGTGGACGCCACCATCTACCGCGCGACGGCGCTGGCGATTCTGGGTGAGGAGGACCGAGCCTGCGGTCTGCTGGACCAGTCGTGGCCCCGAGCCACACCGCTGCAGCGCCGCAAGATCGCCCTGTGGGTGGATCGCGGCCTGTGCCCCAACGCCGAGTGGCGCAAGACCTAGGAGCAGTCGGCGCCCTTGGCCCGTTGCTCCAGAAAGACCACCGGTTGGGTGGAGCGCGGCACCCGCACGATCTCGAACGGATAGGCCGCGGTCGGAATGGGGCCGCACTGGGCCCGGGTGGTGATGGCCGCGCGGACCCGGCCCTCGAGGGTGCCGACGCTGTCCACGTGAATCTCGTCGCCTGTCTTCATCCGCCCCGCCCCCACCACCAGCACCATCTGCCGGTTGAAGTTCACCTCCGGGGTCGGCGGGGTGGACGCCTGGCGCCGGGTGGCCCGGCGCCAGATGTCCTGCCAGGTATCGGGGTCCGTGATGGTCAACCGGGTGGAATCGGTGAAGGCGTCGACGTCGTCGTAGTACAGGCGGGCGTCGGACCCGAGCGTCGACCACTGTTCGACCGGCACCGGGGGCGGGGCCGGGGCTGGAGCCGGAGCGGGCGCCGCCACGGGGGCCACCGGAGCCGGCTTCTTCTTGTGGAACAGGCAGCCCTGCGCCGCCGAAGCGCCGAGCGCGATGATCAGAACAGCATAGGGTCGCATGGAGATCCGCCTGGCCGAGGAAGGGTCATCGGGTGATGCGTCCGCTGCAGGTCACCCCGCCGAAGAAATCCCGCTGCAGTACCGCACGGCTGCCGGGCAGGGTCACCTCGAAGACGGCCGGCGCGGCGGCGCCGGGAACCCGCCACCGCACGGTGTAGGAGCCTTCGCCCGGCATCCAGTCGCCCTGCCCGAACAGGCGAAACAGCGCCCAGGTCCCCTGGTAGGCCAGCAGGTCCCGCTCCCGGCCGCCGATCGCCCCCTGGAGCGTCGCCACTTGGGCCTCGGAGCCGAGCCAGGCCACGCGCTTGGCCGCGACCGAGCTCCGGGTGAACCGCGCCACCTGGCCATCCACGTTGAGCGTGAGGCTGGGCACCTCGTCCGACAGGATGGGCCGCAGGGTCAGCGCCAGAGCGGGGCCGGAGCCGTCGGCATGGTACAGCGCCGTCGAGAACTCAGCGGCCCGGTTGAGGAACCCGAGGAACCCGGGGGAGATGGCCACCGCGCTGCCCGGCCGCTGAGCAAACTGATTGCCCTGCCGCGCGACGTAGGGCCCCAGCTGCCCCTCGACGAAGCTCCAGAGGGCCCCGCTGCCCGGCTGGAACAGGGCAGTCACCTCGTCGATTCCGGCGTTGACCGCGCCGGCTGAATTGAACGGATACTTCGCGAGGACCCGGAGGAACGGGCCACAGAACGCCCGCCCCTGGCCGTTGAGACGGGCCGGCCCGACGGCCTGGAGTGATGTCTCGGCACTCAGGATGGGTGTCTCGAGCAGCCGCTGCACCACCAGGTGAATGCCGCCTTCTTCGTCGATCCGAAACTTGTTGGCTATCTGCTTGGTGGCCAGCGACGCCTGGCTGGCATCATTGAGCGCCTGGCCCGCGGCGGCCCCGCCGTCGTCGCCGGTGGCCTTGGCCACCTGCTCGAGCGACGCGTGGAGCGAGACCAGCGCGTTGATGTAGGCCTCGTTGCCCGGACCGATGTACTTGGTGCTGTCGCCGGGAGGCGTGACCAGCTGGACCGCCTGGAAGGCCGGGGCGATGGTGGTCGAGTCGACCGAGGTGTGGCGGGCCACCAGGGCCAGCAGCGCCAGCAGGGGAGACTGGTTGCTGCTGAGCGGGCCGAGGATCCGGGCGCCCGAGGCCACGTCACCGAACTGGGCCACCGACGCGGCCTTGAGAAA
>DATAOR010000146.1:0-7821 GCA_036265635.1 Gemmatimonadales bacterium | reverse complement strand
GCCATGTGCCATATCGCCAATCGGGTCGCGGCTCTGCGCGAGTGGCACCGGGTTCTGCGGCCCCAGGGCCGCGTGCTCTTCACGGATGCGATGGTCCTGACCGGCATCGTGTCCCATGAGGAGCTCGCGACCAGGAGCTCCATCGGCTTCTACCTGTTCGTACCTCCCGGCGCGAACGAAGCCATGCTCCGTGACGCCGGTTTTACGGTCCTGGCCGTGAGGGATGTGACCGCAAACGCGGCGGAGGTCGCGGTCCGGTGGCACGACGCGAGGGCGCGGCACCGCGGGCCGCTGGTGGCAAGAGAGGGGGAGACCAACTTCGAGGGTCTCCAGAGATTCCTGCGATGCGTCCACCAGCTTTCCGTGGAGAAGCGGCTGTCGCGGTATGCCTACCTGGCGGAAAAGCCGATGATCCGGGGTTAGTTCTCCTCGGGGCGTCAATCCTCCTCGGGGATACGCCGGGATGCCTGGCCCTGCGGATCCCACAGGCCGCCTCGCGTTTAGCCCCGGGCGAGGTCCGATACGCTGGCCTGCATCCCGACCCTCATGGGGCGGCCTCCGCCCGGCAATCGCCCGGGCGGAGGCCATTCGCTGATTCTCCTCGGATCACGGATACCAGTTCGCCCCGAACCTGATCCGGGTCGTGGTCGTGTTGTCGGGCGTGCCCCAATCCTCGCGGTGCCCGTCCACCTTGACGTGCCCCATCTTGCCGATGCCGACGCTGAGCCCGCCATCGAGCGCGAGCTTGGGCGACATGAACACCTGCACGCCGCCGGTTACCCCCGCCGCCAGGCCGGAGAGCGAGAGATCCGAGCTCTCCCCGGTGATGAAGTTGTCCACCGTCGTGCTCAGGCTCCGCCGGCCCACCCAGGCCCCGAGGTAAGGCGTCGCCCGGCTGCGTGCGATCGGGAAGCTGAGCCTGGCGCCGGCCTCGAGGTGGGTGAGGCCGAAGTCGCCGCCCAGCCCCGCCACGTCGATCGCCTGCTTCGCGATGTCGAGGCCGGCATAGGCCAGCAGCCGCGGCGTGACCAGGTAGCCGACCTCGACGCCGCCGCCCAGGCCACTCGAGGTATTGATGCTGCCGCCGGCATCGCCGACGGAGGTGCCGAGCGCGGCGGTCGAGTGCCCGTTGATCACCCAGCGGGCGGACGGGGCCCGAGCCGGGCGGACCCGCTGAGCCTGAGCCGAGCCGGCGAGACCGATCGAGGCGACGAGCACCGCAAGGATGAAGCGCTGCATGATGGAACTCCTTTCCGTAGGTGGATGAAGCCGTATCAGTGAGCCAGCCGTCGAGCCCGGGCCGGACTCAGCCGGTGCGGCGGAAGCCGAACGACGTGTCGGCCTGGCCGTCCCCGTCGAAGTCGTACTTGATCGCCACGATGTCGCCGAGCACCACGCCGGTGAACGAGTCGCCGTAGGCCGCCGAGCTGAAGGTGAGCGGCAGCGCCCCCTGCGAAGGGGGACCGGCCGGCTTGAACTCGCCCGCGTCGTCGATGCCGTACTGGGTCTTGTCGTCGGTGTAGCGGAGCCCGAGCTCGAAGGTCTGGAGCCCGTCCAGCGTGAGCGTCGTCGCCTCGAACCGGTACAGCCCGATCACCGTCCCGTCGGGGTTGGCGATAGTGACCAGCTGCCCCGGCTCGGCGTCGTTGATCTGCTCGAGCCGGTATTGACCCTGAACGCCGGTCGCCGGTGCGCCCGGCTCGGGTGGCTCCGGCGCGGGCGTTCCTGGTCCCTGTGCCGGGGGCTGGGGCCCTGGTCCGGTGGCGTCGCCGCCGCCGGAACAGGCCGCCAGGGCGAGGGCAAGGGCCAGTCCGAGAAGCTTGCCCGGGGCGCTCATCGGTCGAACACCAGCTGCATGTCCGGAACCCCGTTGTAGCACCAGTCGTACATGATCTTGATGGTCGAGCCGTCGGCATCGGCCGGGTAGGTCGAGCCCGAGTAGGTGGACTGGAACCACAGGTTCGGCCCGTCATCCTCGACCTCGCCGTCGTCCCCGTAGAGCCAGTCGCCCTCGATGCCGTCGTGCACCTGGAGCCGGAGCTGCCAGCTGCCGTCGTCGGTCAGCTGGAGCTGGCCGCCGTAGATCCGGGTCGGGGTGCAGTCCTCGGCCTGGACGTCGGCCGGCAGCGCGATCTTGCCGACCGATGACAGCTCGAACTGGACGACGCCATCAGCCCCCGGGGCAGTGGGGCTCTTGTCGCCGCCGCCTCCGCAGCCGATCGCCATCAGCAGGGCCGTCCAGGGCGCCAGGGTCGACAGCCGGCGAATCCGCTCGCTCCATGACATCGTGCTCCTCCTTTCTTCGCGCCGACTGGCGCGAGACGTGGTCTTGGCGCCGGCGCGGGGTGCGCCGGCGTCCCTTGCCTACTGCACCGAGGCGATGGCCGTGACCGCGCTGTCGCCGGCGGCCGCAAAGCGGCCCCGCACGGTCACCTGCCGGGTCTCGTCGGCGGGATCGGCGGCGAGGAATCCGCGGGCCTGGATCTCGAAGGTTCCCGACACCTGTCCGGCCTGGGCCGCCGTGATCGTCACCCAGCCAGACTCCCCGTGGAACCAGCCCTGCGGATGCTCGGCCGTTCCGGCCATGAACGAGGCGCGAAACGCCCTCGGCTCGCTCCCGATCTCGTCCCAGGAGGACCGGATCGGGTACCGGCCGGGCGCCGGCAGCCGGTCGCCCGGCAGGGCGAGGTAGAGCGCGCCCCCGCCCGTCTCGGCGCCGAGAGTCAGGGCGAGGATCGGACGGCCGCGCACGGCCTGGGGGACGACGCCGTACCGCGACTCCGGTCCGGCTGCGCGAAGGCGGAACGCGCCGGTCGATTCCAGGGTGAAGGCCGGTGCCGAGGGGCGGGGCAGGGCCAGGGCGATCGCGCCGAGAATGCCAAGGGCGGCGGAGCGGGCGTACATGGAAGCCTCCTGATGGTCCGGGTCATGGGTCAGGCCGGCCGCTGCCGGCGTGGTTGACGGGGACCAGTGTATCCGGCGCGCTCACGACCCGATCACGAGATTCTCAAGCGGCCCCTTGTGAGCCGGGGAGCCGGCCCGGATATTCGTCGGAACGCAAAGTCCAGCACGGGGTTACTCGTGAAGCGCATCCAGACGCTCGGTGGCCTGGCCGTGTTCGATGGGGCCCGCCCGCTGGGCGGGAACGCCCAGCAGCCGCGGCGGCTCGCGATTCTCGCGGTGCTTGCTCGCGCCGGCGATCGCGGGGTGAACCGGGATCGGCTGGCCTCCCTGTTGTGGGGCGACGCGGAGGCGGAGCGTGCCCGCCGGAACCTGAACCAGGCCCTGTACGCCCTCCGCCAGGAGCTCGGCGCTGAAGAGGCGATCCTGGGCACCCGGGATCTGCGGCTCAATCCCGAGCTGATCGAGGTGGATCTGGCGGCCTTCGAGACCGCTCGGGCCACCGGGGCGTTCGAGGAGGCGGCCCGGTTGTACGGGGGGCCGTTTCTGGGCGATTTCCACCTGCCCGGCGTTCCGGGTTTTGCCCGCTGGGCGGAGGAAGAGCGGGAGGGGCTGGCGGCCGACTATCGCGGGTTGCTCGAGGCGGCGGCGGCGGCCGCGACCGCGCGGGCGGACCGGGGCGGGGCGGTGCTCTGGTGGCGGCGGCTCGCGGCCGTGGACCCGTCCGACACCCGGGCGGCCCAGGGGCTGATGCGGGCCCTGGCCGCGGCCGGCGACGCGCCGGCGGCGCTCCGCCACGCCGAGATCGTGCAGCAGATCCGGCAACAGCAGCTGGAGCTGCCGCCGGACCCCGAGGTCGCCGCCTTGGCCGAGCGGATTCGCGGGGGGGAAGGCGCGCCGACCGCCACGCCGGCTCCGCTCCCGGCCCAGTCGCCGCCCCCGGCCCAGTCGCCGACGCTTTCGCCGCCCCCGTCAACCGGTGCAGCCCCGGGTGACGTGGCCCCGGTGGCGGCGCCGGACCACGCCCCACGCCCGGTACCACCCTCGCGGTCAGCTGTCAGGGTGCTGGCCGTGACCGCCGGCATGCTGGCGCTGACCGCCGTGCTGTTCGCCACGCTCAAGCTCTGGCGCCCGGATCACCCGGTGGCCCAGGCCGGGGGGCCGCGGCGCCTGGCCGTGCTCCCGTTCGAGAACCTGGGCGATTCGGAGGACAGCTACTTCGCGGACGGGGTGACCGATGAGCTGCGCGGCAAGCTGGCCGCCCTGCCGGGCCTCGAGGTGGTAGCCAGCCTGAGCTCCAACGACTATCGCGGCAGCACCAGGCGGTTACCGGAGATTGCCCGCGAGCTGGGGGTGGACTACCTGCTGGTCGGAAAGATTCGCTGGCAGCGGGGGGCCGCAGGCTCGAGCCGGGTGCGGGTGAGTCCGGAGCTGATCCGGCTGGTGCCCGGCGCTCCGCCGACCACCCGCTGGCAGCAGCCGATCGACGCCGCGCTGACCGACGTGTTCACGGTTCAGGCCGACATCGCGACCAGGGTGGCCGACGAGCTGGGCGTGGTGCTGGGCGACAGCGCCCGGCGCGAGCTGGCGGCGAGGCCGACCGAGAGCCTGGCCGCGTACGACGAGTACCTCAAGGGCGAGGCCGCCGCGCAAGGGATGCGGGGTGACGCGGCCAGCCTGCGGCGGGCGATCGCGTTCTACCAGCGAGCGGTGGCGCTCGATTCGACCTTCGCGCAGGCCTGGAGCCAGCTCTCGCGCGCCCGCACCTCGCTCTACTCCAACGGCATCCCCGACCGGGCGCTGGCGGAAGCCGCGCGGGCGGCGGCCGAGCGGGCACGGGCCCTCCGGCCGAACGACCCGCTGACCTACCTCGCCACGGGCGACTTCTACAGCAGCGTCAATCCGATCGACAACGACCGCGCGACGGCGGAGTACGAGCGGGGCCTGCGGCTGGCGCCCGACGACGTGGAGCTGCTCAGCGCGGCGGCGACCACCGGGGCCAGGCTCCAGCAGTGGGACGGCATCCTGCCGCGACTGGAGCGCGCCTTCCGACTCGATCCGCGCTCGCCCACGGCGGCCCGCCGGCTGGCCACCGTGCACATCTTCTTCCGCCAGTACGACGCCGCCGACTCGGCGCTGGACCGCGGGCTCGCGCTCGCCCCCACCAATGCCCACATGGTACTGCTCAAGGTGATGGTGCTGGTGGGCCGCGGCGATCTGGCCGGTGCACGCGCGGTGATCCGATCGGCCAGTCGCCGGATCGACGAGACGACGCTGATCACCTTTCTGGCCGCCTATCAGGACCTCTACTGGGTGCTGGACGACGCGCAGCAGCGGCGCCTGCTGACCCTGCCGCCGAGCGCCTTCGACGACGACCGGGGTGTGTGGGGGATCGTGCGGGCGGAAGTCTATGACCTGCGCGGCGACCACCGGCGCAGCGCCGCGTACGCCGACTCGGCGCGGGCCGCGCTCGAGGACCAGAGCCGGGCGGCCCCGGACGACGCGCAGCGTCACGTGCTGCTCGGCCTGGCGCTGGCCTACCTGGGAAGGAAGTCGGAGGCGATCCGGGAGGGTCTCAGCGGGGTCGAGCTGCTCCCGATCGACCGCGACTCCTTCTTCGGCCCCTACATCCAGCTTCAGCTTGCCCGGATCTATCTCCTGAGCGGCCAGCCGGACCAGGCGCTCGACCAGCTCGAGCCGCTGCTCCACATGCCTTTCTACCTTTCGCCGGGATGGCTTCGGCTCGACCCGACCTTCGCGCCGGTGCGGGCCCACCCGCGGTTCAGGCCGCTCCTCGCCGAACCCGCGGCCTCGACCTCGTGATGGTGGCGCCGGATCGTCGATCGCCATCCGGCGCCCTCTCCCCCCACTACATGGCAGAAGCCCGGCCCCCGCATAGCGGGCCGGGCTTCTGACAGTGCCCCAGCGAATTACGAGAAGAACATGATGTCGAAGAACGAGTCCACCAGCACGTTGGTCCCCGGATTGAAGCAGCGGACTCCCGCGGACGTCGAGCCCCAGCCGGTCACCTTGCACACGATGTTGCCCGAGCTGTAGGCCGTCACCTGCACATCACCGCCGTCCAGCAGGGTCAGGCCGCTGAAGTTGACCGAGTACTGTCCGACGCCCGAACGCGTGATGTTGATGCCGCCACCGTTCGGATTGGAGCTGTAGAACGTGCTGGGCGTGTAGCTCGACGACGTGGGCGAGTTGGCCCAGGCGTACGCCAGGTGAGGGTTGGGCGTGGCGAAGAACACGTTGAACTTGACGTCCTTCGGGTCGCCGAACCGGCTGTAGCACAGCACGTTGACGAAGAGGTCCGGGCTCCCGCCCCAGCTGCCGACCTTGCAGTGCTGGGCGCCGGTGCCTAGGGCCACCGCCTGGGCATGCCCGCCGTTGGAGGTCAACCGGGTGCCGAAGCCCGTGAACTTGACCGAGTAATTGCCGATCCCGTTCCGGAACACCCGAATCGCACCGGTCGGGTTGCTGGAGGCGCTGCCAGCAGGCGCGTAGTCGTTGGTGGTGGGGAGGTTGGCGTAGGCGAACGCCAGGTCGCCGTACCGCTTGGTGATGTAGACGGTGTAGTAGGCGTCGGTCGGGCGGCCCGAGGCCGCGTCGAAGCACTTGATGTGGATCACGTCGCTCAGGAGCTTCTGCGCGCCCGGCTTGCAGTAGGTGTTCTCCGACAGGTAGCCGGTGACGTGCACCGTGCTCTTGGTCCCGAGCACTGCCGACAGGCCGGCGAACCGGACGGTGTAGGTGCCCTCACCCTGCCGGGTGATGCTGATGGCGCCCCCACTCCTGTTGAAGGAGTAGAACGTGCTCGGGGTGTAGGAGGAGCTGGACGGGCTGTTGGCCCAGACGTAGCCGTCGGCATAGTGCGACACGGCGGAGGTGCGGACATCCAGGTCACTCGACAGGCTCTTGAGCTCCCCGGCACCATCCGGCGGCGAGACCGGGTCGGGACCGGTGGTCGTGTCGTCCTGGCCGCATCCGGCCAGGATTGCCAGCATCAGCGTGGTGGCCAGCGCCCCGGCACGGGGGCGGCGGAAACCGCTGCGGACGTCCATGAAGATCCTCCTCTGCCAAGCAGGAACGGCAGAACCTCGGGTTGTGAAGGGCACCTACGGGTTGGCGACGCGGGGACCGCAAGAATCAGCAGTCTCCTTGCCCTGGTAGATCGTGATTGCCCGGGAAGAGGCGACACGGCGGCCGGGTGGGGCGGGTCCCGGGGGTCGCCCTGCCGCCGGTCGGGCCCCAGCGGCTGTCGCTGAATTGCCATCCGGCGGGCCCGCCGAATTGCCATCCGGCAGGCCCCCGCGCATCATGGAGCACCGCCCGGCCCGGTGGGTCAGGCCCATGCGGGACCGACGCCATCGGCGTGCTGCCCACCCTGAGGGAGTCCGGATGCCCCGACTGAGCCTGTTCCGTGCTGCCTCCACGCTGGCCGCGCTCCTCCTCGCCCCCGCCCTGCTCCCCGCCCAGCGCCCCACCACGCTGGCCGGCCGGTCCACCGTCTACGCCCCGCACGGCGCGGTCGCCACCAGCCAGCCGCTGGCCTCCGCCGCAGGACTCGAGGCCCTGCTTCAAGGCGGCAATGCCGTCGACGCGGCAGTCGCCGCGGCTGCCGTGTTGAGCGTGACCGAGCCGCACATGACCGGCATCGGCGGCGACATGTTCACGATCGTCTGGCTGGCCCGGGAGCACAGGCTGGTGGCGCTGAATGCGAGTGGGCGCGCCGGCTCGCTCATGACCCGCGAGAGGCTGCAGGCCCGGGGGTTTCAGCCGGGATCGCAGCAGGGCGTCCTGTCGGTGACCGTCCCCGGCGCGTTAGCGGGGTGGGAGATGCTGGTGCGCACCTATGGACGGCGTACCCTGGCACAGGCGCTGCAGCCCGCGATCGGCTACGCCCGCGACGGC
>DATAOR010000145.1:0-9229 GCA_036265635.1 Gemmatimonadales bacterium | reverse complement strand
GGTGGCGAAGTCGGCGCTGCCGATCACGACCGCCCGGCCCTTGCCCTGCTTGGGCTGGACCACCGCTCCCAGCAGCTTGCGGCCGAGCGCGGCCCGGGGGAAATCGCTGCGGGGGTCGATCGAAGTGGCGTCGGTGAAGGTGCCAGCGCTGGCGCTGGTGACCAGCAGCGGCGTCACGGTGCCCTTGGCGGCCTTGGTCGTGTCGATGGTGCTGGCCCAGGTCAGCACCGCGTCGTTGACCGACTGGTTGACCGGGGAGAGCCGGGTGCTCTCGGACCGGATGAAGTAGGGATAAGGCTGCAGCACCCGGCCAAAGGCGCTGTTCAGCGGGATCGCCTCGTTGGCGACCAGGTCGTAAGCGAGGTCGCCCCGGACACTCACCCCGAACGGCTCGAGCAGGCGGTTCCACGCCAGCGGCCGCGGGGTGGCCAGCGGGGCCTGGGGCGAAATGGCCATGCCCCCGGCCAGCACCAGCAGGCTGCCGCCGTGGTCGATGTATCGCCGGAGCCGGGCCAGCTGGTCGGCCGGCACCGAGTCGGGCGCGCCGGCCAGGACCAGGGCCGCCACCGTGCTGTCGAGCTGGGTCGAATCGGTCTGGACCAGCGCCCGGACATCGTAGGACTTGCCCAGCTGCTCCTGCAGCTGGCTGTAGCCGGCGCCCTGCTCCATGGAGGGCTGGGTCACGAAGCCGAGGGCCGGCTTCTTGGCCCGGGTCAGGTTCCGGATGCTCGACACCAGCCGGTACTCGAGATCGTCGGTGTGATCGACGAAGGGGATCGCATCGGTTTCGGAGCCGTGCTGAATGGCCAGCCCGAGGTAGCCCTGCTTGACCTGCAGCTCGGACTGGCCGATCACGTTGAACTGGACCGGCTGGATCCCGAGGCTCTGGGCGTCCCGCAGGGCGGCGTTGTCGCTGGTGGGGTCGCGCTCGATGATCCGGACCCGGTCGTGGCCGGCCGCGCGGACGTCGCGCAGCAGGTCGTCCACGTCGCGCTTCATCAGGGCCACCTCGGTGGGCAGCTCGGGCGAAGCGAACAGCTTGATTGTCACCAGGTCGTCCAGATTGCCCAGCACCCGCTTGGTGGCGGGCGACAGGCTGTACGCCCGCCCGGGCGAGAGGTCGAGTCGCCCGCCCAGGTAGCCGCCGAGGAGCGTGACCACGATCAGCGAGCCGGCCAGCAGGCCGACCCCGAGGCGAAGCCGGCGGCGGGCGCCCCCGGCCGGTGCCAGCCGCCGCGCCAGGATCGCGCCGTAGGCCAGCGCCAGGAACACGCCGGCCAGCGAGACGAAGTAGACCACGTCCCGGAGGTCGAGCACGCCGCGGCCGATGCCCTCGAAGTGGGACAGCACGCCGACCCGGGCGGCGATGGCCGCGAGCCCGGCGGGCAGTCCCACCAGGAGCGGATTGAGCCCCACCAGAATCAGGACGAACATCGGCACCACGCCGAGCATGAAGGCGGTGATCTGACTCCGGGTGAGGCTCGAGGCCCAGGTGCCGATCGCGGCGAAGCCCGCGGCCAGGAGCCCGGCGCCGACGTACTGCACCAGGACGGTAGGCCAGGGCATGTCCGCCCCCAGCTCGAGCGACAGCGGGATCAGCAGGGTCAGCGCCAGGGCGATCCAGAGGAACAGCACCGAGGCGAGGTACTTGCCGAGCAGCAGCTCCAGCTCGCTCAGCGGCTGCGCCAGCACCACCTCGAGCTGGCCGCCCCGGATGTCTTCCGCCAGCGATCGCATAGTCACGGCGGGCACGAAGAAGAGGAACAGCCACGGCAGGAGATCGAGCATCGGCCGGAGGCTGGCCACCTGGGCCAGGTAGGCCGAGCGGAAGAACAGGAAGCCGTTGAGCGCCAGGAAGGCCACCAGCAGGACGTACCCGGTGGGCACGTCGAACTGGGCCTTGAGCTCGCGGCGGGCGACGGTCCAGATCCGTGTCAGGCTCATACCCCGGCCTCCGGCTCGAGGGTGAGCTCGCGGAACAGGTCCTCCAGGCTGCCCGCCTCCTGGTGCAGCTCGTACAGCGTCCAGCGCTGGGCGGCGGCCAGCTCGAAGATCCGGGGTCGGAGGTCGTCGGCCGAGGCCGCAGTCACCGTCACCCTGGTCCGGCCATCGGTGGCCTCGTGGCGCTCGACGTCGCCGACGCCGGGCAAGGCGGCCAACCGCTCGGCGATGCCGGGCCCGACCGCCTCCACCGCGATGCGGGCCGCGCCCTTGGCCTGGGCCACCAGCCCGTCCATCGGTCCGTCGGCCACGATCCGGCCGCGATTGATGATCAGCAGCCGCGAGCAGGTGAACTGGAGCTCGGGCAGCACGTGGGTGGAGAGCAGCACCGTCCGCTCCTGCCCCAGGTGACCGATCAGGTGGCGGATCTCGACCCGCTGGTTGGGGTCGAGGCCCTCGGTCGGCTCGTCCAGAATCAGCAGATCGGGACTGTGGAGGATGGCCGCGGCCAGGCCGACCCGCTGCCGGAAGCCCTTGCTCAGCTCGCCGATCGGCCGGTGGAAGACCGGCTCGAGCCCCGTGGCGGCGACGGCCTCGTCGGTGGCCCGCTCGCGCTCGGCGGCGGGCAGCTCGCGCAGGCGGCCGACGTAGTCGAGGTACTCCGACACCAGCATCTCGGGATAGAGCGGGTTGTTCTCGGGCAGGTAGCCGATCCGCCGCTTCGCCTCGCGCCCGGCCTGCTCGAGCGGAACGCCGTCGAGCCGGATGGTCCCGGCGTCAGGCTCGAGGAATTGGGTGATCATCCGCATGGTGGTGGACTTGCCGGCACCGTTGGGTCCGAGGAACCCGACGACCTGTCCGCGATCCACCTCGAAGGAGACCTGGTCGACCGCGGCGATACCGCCAAACCGCTTGGACACCCGGTCGAGGGCGAGCAAACTCATGAGCACGTTAGGGTTGCGGGTCAAGGCCGTGCGGGGGTCAGCCCGCGGAGGACGCCGCGCCGCAGCCGGGCGGGGGCGTCGCGTTCAGTGACGCCCGGCGTCAGATGCCTGGGATCCCGGCAGGGTCGCGTGGCGCGGCCTGCCGGGCCGTTGGTCCCGGCGACAGACGAACGCCCGGTGCAGGGCACCGGGCGTCGGGAGACTAGAACGCGATCAGCCGGTCGTCAATGCCGGCGGCCAGGTTGTCAACTGGGGCAGGAGAGGCCCCGCAGCACGTTGATCCGGCCGTGCCCGGTCTTGGCTGGGTTGGGCAGGGCGTCGGCCGAATTCAGGATGCAGGCGGTCAGTTCCGCCGGGCTCTGGTCCCCCGGCAAGGCCGACTCGATGTCGGCCGCTTCGCCCGAGACGTGCGCGGCGGCGGGGCTGGTGCCCGCCAGGAAGATGTAGCTGTTGTCGCCGCAGTCCTCGAACCCGGGGACCCGATTGCTCTGGCTGCAGGCGGCCAGGATCAGATCAGCCAGGACGTTGTCGGCGAAGGCGAACTCGCCGCCCGGGGCGAAGACGTCGGTGCCGCGTTGGCCAAAGTTGGAGTAGCTGGCCACATGGTCGAACCGGGTCTGCCCGATCGGGCCGGTGGCACCGACGCTGATCACGTTGTCGAGTGAGGAGGGCAGATGGATGACGTCGGGGTTGTTGAGGTTGGTAGCCTCATTGCCGGAACTGGCGACGAACAGCACGCCACGCCGGGTGGAGTAGTTCACCGCTCGTTGCATGATCTCCGCCAGCGCCTGCACGTCCGGGTCGCTGGCCGGGAGCAGCGAGCCCAGACTCATATTGGCCACCGTCACCCGACGGCCGCCGTCCACCCGGCCGACGTCGCCGACATACATGATGCCGGCGGTGACGTCGCCGAAGGTTCCGCTGCCGGTCTTGTCGAGCACTTTCACCGAGCAGAGCCCGGCGTCCGGCGCGACCGAGGCGATACCCAGGCCGTTGCTGGTGGCGATCGACGCCATGGCGGTGCCGTGCAGGTCGAGGTCGCGATCGGCCCGCTCCGTGGACACGAACGATGCGCTGGCGCCCGTGTTGAGCTTGCCGGCGAGGTCGATGTGGCGCGGATCCACGCCGGTGTCCAGGATGCAGATCATCGTGCCCTGGCCCTGGGCGCCGGTATCCCATGCCTGGGGGGCCTTGATCCGCCGGAGGTTCCACTGGAAGTCGAAGAAGGCGGCCGAGCGCTGGTTGCTCTCGCCGGTGAAGCGCCGGGTGTCCTCTGCCACCTTCTCGCCCGGCGGCAGCCAATTGACCCTGCGGTCCTGGACGACAGCCTCGACGTCGACCCGCTGCTTCAGCTGCCCCGCCGCGCTGGCGGTCATCCGCACCTGCATCACGCCGATCTCGGCCTGATTGCGCTCGATCTTGCCGCCCAGCCGGGCCATGTCGGTGCTCAGCGCGGTGGCCGAGACGCCCGCGCCGGTCTTGCTCTGCTTGAACAACACCAGATAGCGATCGCCACCGGCGGTGGCCTCGGCGGTGCTGGAAGCCGGCGACGCCTGAGTCGGCTCGGCCGGCTCCTGGCCGCAGCCGGCCACGAACGCGAGCATCCCGGCCAGCCCGATGGCGGTCGGGACGGAGTACTGGGTGAGCCGCATGCTACCCTCCTGCCACATTTGTATTGGATAAGCTCAACGCGAGACTGCGGGCTGGGACAGTACGCCCTGGCCCTGCTGGGGTCAAGAGGGAATCAGCGGTCGCGCAGACGCACCTGGGTGATCTGATCCACCGCAGTCATCACGGCGTGAAACCCGGCGACGTCGCGAACGTCCAGCCTGGAACGAATGTCCGCCTCGAGCCGGCGCAACAGGCGATGCAGCTTCGCGGCAAGATCGCGCCCGGTGGGGGTAATGTGCACCAGAAACGAGCGGCGGTCGTCGGGGTTTGTGGTGCGGCGGACACACCCCAGGGTCTCGAGTCGATCCAGCAGGCTGGTGAAGGTGGATGGCTTGAGCCCGAAGACACGGAGCAGGTCGCGGATGGAGGCCGGGCCATAGCTCTTCAGGTAGGTCAGCACGTGGCCCTCGAGCGGGCTCACCCCCAGCGCCTGGGTCTGGTCCTCGAGATAGACCGACAACTGGCGCGAGGCCTTGTGCAGCGGCGACAGGAAGTCCAGGGCCACGGGCGCTCCGGGGGGAGTGCTACGATCTCGCAATATACTCCGGACCACGGCAGGGGCCGGGGTTGACGACCGGCCGCCGCGCGGCGATGTTGGGAAAGCTACGATTTCGTAGCAATAACCGGAGCAGTCTCATGAGCCATCTTGCCGCCGAAGCGACCCCGGATCTCGCCGCCCTCCGCCATCAGGCCCGGATGGTCCAGATGGTCGTCCGCCGCAACGTCGAAGGCCTCAGCCACGCGGACAGCCTGGTCCAACCCACGCCGGGGGGCAACTGCCTCAACTGGGTCGTCGGCCACCTGGCCTGGACCTATGCCGGGGCGGTCGCGCTGGTCGGCCAGCGGACCAGGCTCGATCAGGGCGCCCTGGCGCGGTACGCCCGGGGCGGAGCGCCGGTGACGGAAGCGGCCGAGGCGCGCGACTTCGGCCAGCTGGTAGCTGCGTTCGACGAGGGTAGCGAGCGATTCGACGCCGGGCTGGCCACGCTTCCGCCTGAGACGCTGGGCCGCCCGGCCCCGGACAGTCCCACCGGCGACCCGAACGAGACCGTGGGATCGCTGCTGGCCACCGTGCTGTTCCACCAGGCGTATCACTCCGGCCAGACCGGCGTGCTGCGCCGGCTGGCCGGTCGGGCCGGGGCGATCAAGTAAGCTAGCCTCCCGGCCGTTGCTGACCGAAACGTCCGCCGTTGCGGGACCGACGGAGCCGGGTCATCCTATCGGGACGCCAAACCGAGCGGGGGAGCGATGAGCAGCACGCGGGTGCTGGTGGGGACACGCAAAGGGGCCTTTGTCCTGACTTCCGACGGCAAGCGCCAGCGCTGGGAGGTGAGCGGGCCGCACTTCCCGGGCTGGGAGATCTACCACCTGAAGGGATCGCCGGCGAACCCCGACCGGCTCTACGCCTCGCAGTCGAGCGGGTGGTTCGGCCAGTTGATCCAGCGGTCGGACGATGGCGGTCGGACCTGGACGGCGGTGGGCAACAAGTTCGAATACGAAGGCGTGCCCGGCACGCATCAGTGGTACGACGGCACCCAGCATCCCTGGGCCTTCGCCCGGGTGTGGCATCTCGAGCCGTCGCCGACCGATCCGGAGACCGTCTATGCCGGGGTCGAGGACGCCGCCCTGTTCCGCTCCACCGATGGCGGCGGCAGCTGGCAGGAGCTCTCCGGCCTGCGCCGTCACGGCTCGGGCCCGTCGTGGCAGCCGGGTGCCGGGGGGATGTGTCTCCACACCATCCTGCTCGACCCGTCCAACGCGCAGCGGATGTACGTCGCCATCTCCGCCGCCGGCGCCTTCCGGACCGACGATGGCGGGGTCACCTGGCAGGCGATCAACCGCGGGCTCCGGTCGCAGGGTATTCCCGATCCCGATGCGGAAGTGGGCCACTGCGTGCATCGGCTGGCGCTGCATCCGGCTCGTCCGGGCGTGCTGTTCATGCAGAAACACTGGGACGTGATGCGGAGCGACGACGCGGGCGACCGATGGCATGAGGTCAGCGGCGATCTCCCGACCGACTTCGGCTTCCCCATCGACGTCCACGCGCACGAGCCCGACACCATCTACGTGGTGCCGATCACCTCGGACTCGCATCACTTCCCCCCCGAGGGCAAGCTCCGGGTCTACCGCAGCCGGACCGGCGGGGGCGAGTGGGAGCCGCTCACCCGCGGGCTGCCGCAGCAGGACTGCTACGTCAACGTCCTCCGTGACGCCATGGCGGTAGACCGGCTGGAGCCCTGCGGGATCTACTTCGGCACCACTGGGGGCCAAGTCTACGCTTCGGCCGATGCCGGCGACAGCTGGGCCCCGATCGTCCGCGACCTGCCGGCCGTGCTGTCGGTCGAGGTCCAGACCCTGGCGTGATCCGGGTCGTGCTGCCCACCCACCTGCGCCAGCTGGCGCGGGTGGACGGCGAGGTGGGGCTCGAGCTCGGGGACCGCCCATCGCGGGCCGCGGTGCTCGATGCGCTGGAGTCGGCTTACCCCGTCCTCCGGGGCACCATACGGGATCAGGTCACCCGCGAGCGCCGTCCCTTCCTCCGGTTCTTCGCCTGCGAGCAGGACCTGACCCACCAGCCGGACGACGCCCCCTTGCCCGAGGCCGTCGCGGCCGGCACCGAGCCGTTCCTGGTGGTCGGGGCCATGGCAGGTGGCTGAGCGAGAGGGCCAGCCTGACCGGGTCGTGACGACCGAGACCCATGCGGCCATCGACGCCGTCTGGCGGATCGAGTCGGCCCGGCTCATCGCCGGCCTGACCCGGATCGTGGGCGACGTGGGCCCGGCCGAGGAGCTGGCCCAGGACGCCCTGGTGGTGGCGCTCGAGCGGTGGCCCGAGGCGGGCATTCCCCGGAATCCCGCCGCCTGGCTGATGGCCACCGCCAAGCACCGGGCCTACGATCACCTGCGGCACGACCAGATGGCGGCCCGCAAGCACGAGCTGCTGGGCCACGAGCTCGAGGCGCAGCAGGAGCGAGCCGTCCTCGACCTCGACGAGGCGATCGACGACCCCGTCGGCGACGACCTCCTCCGGCTGGTGTTCATCGCCTGCCACCCGGTGCTCTCGACCGAGGCCCGCGTCGCCCTCACCCTCCGGCTGCTCGGCGGCCTCACCACCGAGGAGATCGCCCGGGCGTTCCTGGTGCCGGTGCCGACCATCGCCCAGCGGATCGTCCGCGCCAAGCGAACGCTCTCCGAGGCCCGGGTCCCGTTCGAGGTGCCCCGCGGCGACGCGCTGGCCGTCCGGCTGGGGTCGGTCCTCGAGGTGGTCTACCTGATCTTCAACGAGGGCTACTCCGCCACCGCCGGCCAGGACTGGACCCGCCCCGCCCTGTGCGAGGAGGCGCTCCGGCTCGGCCGGATCCTGGCCGAGCTGGTGCCGCAGGAGCCCGAAGTCCACGGGCTGGTGGCGCTGATGGAGATCCAGGCCTCCCGGCTCCGCGCGCGGGTGGGTCCGTCGGGCGAGCCGGTGCTGCTGCTCGATCAGGACCGGGCCCGGTGGGACCGGTTGCTGATCCGCCGTGGTCTGACGGCGCTGGCCCGGGTCGAGGGCCTCGGTGGTGCGCTCGGGCCGTATGCCCTGCAGGCCGCCATCGCGGCTTGTCACGCCCGGGCCACCACCGCGGAGGAGACCGACTGGACCCGCATCGCCGCCCTCTATGACGCCCTGGGCCAACTGGCGCCGTCGCCGGTGGTCGAGCTCAACCGGGCGGTGGCGGTAGCGATGGCGTTCGGGCCGGCGGCGGGGCTCGAGGTGGCGGACGCGCTGGTGGGCGAGCGGGCGCTGGCCCAGTACCACCTGCTGCCCAGCGTCCGCGGCGACCTGCTGTTCCGGCTCGGCCGCCTGACGGAGGCCCGAGCCGAGTTCGAGCGGGCCGCGGGGCTGACCCAGAACGGCCGCGAGCGGGCGCTGCTGCTGGACCGGGCGGCGGGGTGTGCCGCCGCGGACTGACCGGCGGGGGGTGCCACCGCGGACTGACCGGCGGGGTGCGCCCGGCCCGGACCGGGTGGTAAATTGTCCTTCCTTCCACCACCCCGGATACGATGCAGCTTCGGCGATGCCTGGCCCTGGCGGTGGGTGCGGTGCTGGTCGGCGTCCGCGCCCTGCCGGTGCACGCCCAGGAGCTGACCTGGCGCAACGGGCTCACCTTTTATCTCGACAATACCGAGTTCTTCAACCCCTACCGCACCGGCGAGACGCTGCTCGGCGGTCAGATCCTGAGCTATCTCTCCGCCCAGCTCGGCCCGCGCACCGAGGTGGTGGCGGGGTTCCACGGCAACCACCAGAGCGGCGACGCCCGCTTCCTCAGCCCGTTCAAGCCGATCCTCGGCTTCCGCTACCGGACCGAGCACTCCCTGGGCGTGCTGGGCACTCTGGTGACCGAGGACCGGCACGGCTACCTCGAGCCGCTCGAGGGCACCCTGCTCGACATCCTGCGCCCGGTCGAGTACGGGGTCCAGTGGCGCGAGCAGCACCGGGCGGGCGGGGGCGAGGTCTTCCTCAACTGGCAGCGGCTTAACACCCGCACCGGACGCGAGGTGTTCGACTACGGCCTTCTGCTCCACGCCGATCCGGCCCGCTGGCTCCGGCTCGAGCTCCAGGGCCACGGGCTGCATCACGGAGGGCAGCTGTACGCGGCGGGCGAGCGGGTGGTCAACAACCAGGTCCTCGCCCTC
>DATAOR010000144.1:0-6462 GCA_036265635.1 Gemmatimonadales bacterium | reverse complement strand
CGCCCGGGCGCTCTATCGCGAGGCGATGGACACCCTCAATGCCGAGGCGCCGGCGATCTTTCTCTACGCTCCGGCCAACCTGGCGGTGGTGTCGAAGCGAATGGAGGGAGTGGAGATCGATCCGTATAGCTGGGCCAGCGGACTGCGGCGCTGGCGGGCGGGGGCGGTAGCGGGGCGGTAGGGCAGGGGAAGGTGAAGCGAACAGGACAGAGAGGGTGGAGCGAACAGGGCAGAGAGGGGGGAGGGCGGGGCGAGGAGCGGCGGGTGCTGTCATCCCGAGCGAAGCGAGGGATCTCCTCACCCGCGCATCGAGCCAGGGTGAGGAGATCCCTCGCTTCGCACGGGATGACGTGCTCCGCTCTGAGTGACCACCCCGCTGGGAATGACAGCTCTGGGACCGACCGGGCGCTGGCGAGGCCGCCGGCCCCCCTTCCAACCTAGTCCTCAGCCCCGTCCTGGTTCGCATCCTCGAACGCGTGAAACGACGACCGGACGTGCTGCTCCACCAGCGACTCGAGCGGCTGTCCGTCGAGCGCCTGCGCCGGGTCCACCAGCCCGGTCCCCTCCGCGTTGGCGAACCAACCCGACAGATCAATCGCCAGCGTCACCGCCAGCTCCCCACCGGTCGCCAGGGTCACCGGCTGGGCCAGCCCGACCTCGACCTCGGAGGTCAGGTCGGTCACGTAGCTGAACGGCGTCGGCTCGGTGTCCCCGGCGCCTTGGTAGCTGCCGGTGACCCGGATGCTGACGCCGCTGAGGTCGGGATGCTCGGCCAGGAGCGTGGCGTCACCGTTCGCGTCCACCGGCCGGTGAATCTGGAACCGGACCCGCTGATACGAGCCGGCCGGCACGCTGGCGGTGAACATCTGGGCCGCGCCCTCGCCCAGCGGCAGGTCGAACACGGTCGGGCCCGCGTCGAGCTCGCCGCAGTCCTCGCTCTCGACGTCGGTCGACCCCGCCGTGGCGGCGCACGCGTTGGTGCCTTCCAGCTTCACCTTCCTCAGCACCAGCTCGACCCGGTCGAGCACGATCTGGTCGCCGCCGAGCGAGATGGTGGTCTGGCCGGCGACGCTGGAGAGCTGAGGTCCGCCGGCCCGGGCCATGCCGCCGGACGAGGCGCGGGTGGAGAGCTGTAGGTTGACCCGGCCCATCCCGTCGGAGCCGCTGCAGCCGGCGAGGCCGGCGACGGCGGCGAGGGCGAGCGCGAGGGGAATCGTCTGGCGTGGTATCACGAGCGGCCTCCGGAGGTGACCGGGGGTGAAGTGCAGGCCATGGCAGCGAGGTCGGCCATGCCTGAGGGCGGAATGCGGCGGCCTGTTGGTGGCCCGACCCCGCAAACCGGCGATCGGCCGGCTGCCCTGCAACGCCCGCGCCGGACCGCACCCTGCGCCGCCCGCGCCGGACCGCGCCTTGCGCCGCCGAACCGGACCACACCCTGCGCCGCCCGCGCCGGACCGCGCCTTGCGCAGCCGAACCGGACCACACCCTGCGCCGCCCGGCAGCTACGACGAAGGGGCATGCCATCGGCATGCCCCTTCGATCGGCTGGCCCTGCTCCGTGCTCCCCGGCTGAGTTCCCTCAGCGAGCGGCGGCTACCGCGGCCGGCTGGCCGTCGGGGATGTCCACCCGCAGGATCTCGCCCGGCTGCGGCGGGCCGAAGCCCTTGTTCGAGATGTAGAGCCGGCCGTCGGGGCCGAAGCGCATCGCGGTGGGGAAGAAGAGCCCCTTCACCACAACCTGCCGCGAGCCATCCTGGTTGACCCGGACCACCCGACCGGTCCCCGGGGTCGGGAAGCCCGCGCCCTGGGTCGTCTCCAGCACGTACATCCGACCCTTCCCGTCGAAATCGAGCCCGAGCACGGTGGTGAAACCGCGCGCCTCGAGCGAGATCGCCCCGTCGCGACCGAGCCGCCAGATCTTCTCCGACCGGGGGACCACCGGGAACACGCCCAGGTTGCCGAAGTAGAGCACCCCGTTCCGTTGGGCCAGCGAGGTCGGGACCACGTGTCCCAGCCGGGCCGACACGTCCGCCACCCGCCGGATCGTCGAGGTCGCCGGGCGCATCACCACCGCCTCGCCGTGGTTGGGCTCGATGGCGAAAAGCCTGTCGCCGACCGCGATCATCGAGTACCAGGTGCCGTCGGGCTCGAAGTCGTCGGGCTCCGGGTGGGCCGCCGGATGGGCCCGGAGGTACGTGCTCAGGTCGAACGCCAGGCTCCAGCTGCCCGACGACTGCACCTTGGCCACCTGGGCCGGGATCCGGCTGCCGTGCGAGCAGCCGCCGCCCGCCACCAGGGCGTACAGCTGCCCGCCGAGGAAGGCGACGTCGGCCACGCCGTTGACGTCGCCGATCGCGGCGATCGTCGACGGGAATCCCGAGGCGAACGTGGTGCGGCGACCCTGCTGATCCACCTTCGAGATCCGGGCGGTACGCCCGCTGGTGTACGGCCCGACCGGCGGAACGACCTGCTCACACTCCTTGGCCGAGGTCGAGCGGGTGCCGCCGTTGCCGGCCTCCGCCACGTAGAGCGAGCCGTCGGGGCCCCAGGTGAAGTTGCGGGGGAACCGGAAGCCGGTCGCGAACACCTTCGGCTGGGCCAGCGCTTCGGGCGCGGCGCTGGCCCGGGCAACGATGGCCGGGCCGGTCGAGCTGGGCGCGGCGGGTCCGTCGGAGGTCGGGCTGTCGCAGCCGGCGACGGCACCGGCCGCGGCGGCCAGCGCGAGGATGAGCAGCCGCGAACTGGAGTGCAGCAGAGTCGCCCTGGTCATACGAGTCTCCGGTTGGGGGCAGTCATGGCCCTTCATGCGGTGCGCCTGCCCGCGGCCGCTGACGGCCAGGCGGACGACTGCCCTAGTCTACAGTCCAGCCGGCAGCCCGCAATCGCGTCCCCTCGCCGTTCCGGCCACCGTGACGGGATACTCCTCCCGAACGCACGAAGGGGCAGGCCGCTCGGGCCTGCCCCTTCGTGCGTTCCGCTGCGCCGGCGGTCAGGCCGACTTGCGCCGCCGCACCGGCCGCTTCGTGCCGCGCTCCCGCGGCTCCTTGAGCTCGATTACCGCCGCCTCCCGCGGCTGCCGGTAGACGTACTGCTGGCCCTTGAAGTTCCGGAGCACCACCTCGTCGTCGCTCATGCTGACCACGTACTCGGGCAGCAGCGGGATCTTGCCGCCGCCGCCCGGCGCGTCGATCACGAAGTGGGGGTTGGCCAGGCCGCTGGTCCAGCCGCGGAGCGCCTCCATGATCCGGATGCCGGTCTGGACCGTGGTCCGGAAGTGCTCGGCGCCGGCCACCTGGTCGGCCATATAGATGTAGTAGGGCCGGACCCGGGCCATCAGCAGGCGCTGCATCAGCTCCTTCATCACCGCCGGGTCGTCGTTGACCCCCTTGAGCAGCACCGTCTGGCAGCCCAGCGGGATGCCGGCGTCGGCCAGCCGGCCGAGCCCGGCGACGGCGGCCGGCGTCAGCTCGTCGGGGTGGTTGAAGTGGGTGTTGATGAACAGCGGGTGGAACCGCTGGAGCATGCTGGTGAGCTCGGGCGTGATCCGCTCGGGCAGGTGGCACGGCACCCGGCTCCCGATCCGGATGATCTGGAGGTGCGGGATGGCCCGGAGCCGGGTCAGGATGGCCTCGAGCCGCCGGTCGTTGAGCAGCAGCGGATCGCCGCCCGACATGATCACGTCCCGGATCTCGGTGTGCTGCTCGAGATACTGGAAGGCGCTCTCGAACTGCGACATCGGGATCTTCTCCGGGTCGCCCACCTTCCGCCGCCGGGTGCAGAACCGGCAGTAGCTGGCGCACACCGGACTCACCAGGAACAGGGCCCGGTCGGGGTAGCGGTGGGTGATGTTGGGGACCGGGCTGTCGGCGTCCTCGTTGAGCGAGTCCACGATGCCGTCCCGGATGTCGAGCTCCTCGACCGTCGGGACGTACTGCCGCCAGATCGGATCGTCGGGCGACTTGATCAGCTCCACCATGGCGGGCGAGATCCGGAACTCGAAGTTCTCGGCCGCCTGCCGGAGCCGGTCGAGCTCGGGGAAATGCTCGGGCCCGAACTTGGCCGCCAGTAGGTCGAGCGACCGGATCGAGTTCTGTTTGAGGACTTCCTGCCAGGTTTCCATGGCGACTGCCTCCCTCAGATACCGAGTGCCTTCACGTAGATCACCTGGTCGTCCCCCGGCGCGTAGAAGTCGGGCAGCCGTGCCGCCGCCCGATACCCCCGCGCCTGGTAGAACGCCCGAGTGGGCGCATAGTCGGCGCGCCCGGCGGTCTCCACGACGATCAGCCGGGCCACGCCGGCCAGGCGCCGCTCCATCGCTTCGAGCAGGGCCGTGCCGATGCCGGCGCCGTGCAGCGCCGGGTCCACCGCCATCCAGTAGAGATCGAAGGTGCCGAGGGTGCAGGGGGTGGGGCCCCAGCAGATCCAGCCGGCCAGGCGGCCGTCGTGCTCGGCCCCGAGGGCCAGGTAGTCGGGCGAGCCGGCCACCGCGCCGTCGAACACCTCGAGCGCGACGGCAATCTCGTCGGGGCGGAACAGGCCGACCGCGCGGCTGATGGCGTCGATCCGGCCGCGGTCGGCCGGGGTGAGCTGTCGGAGCGACGGCAGGGTCAGGGTCCCGCTCGGGGCGGTGCCGCTCACGCGGCGGACACCCCGCTGACCAGGGCCGCGGCCGCGCTGTGGCTCTGGGAGCGCATGAGCGCCTCGTCCACGATCTGGATGACGAGGTCGTCGTAGCTCCAGCCGAAAGCCCGGCCCATGCGGGCCAGGCCGGCGTTGCTCGATAGGTCGGGACAGGGATTGACCTCCAGCACGTAGGGCTGGCCCTCGGGGCTGACCCGGAGGTCCACCCGGCCGTAGCCCTCGCCGCCCGACATGTGCAGCCAGGCATCCCGGGCCACCTGGCCGATCCGCTGGGCCAGGTCGGCCGGCACCTCGGCGGGACAGATCGGCTGGGTGCCCTCGTCCTCGGGGCTGCCCGGGATCCACTTGGCGGCGTAGCTCACGATGGGCCATGACCCGTCGGGCATGCCGTCGAACCGGATCTCCGCGATCGGCAGCATCCGCTTGCCGACGAAGCCGACGTTGAACTCCCGCCCGGCCACGTACTCCTGGACCAGCACCTCCTCGAACTGCTCCAGCATCATGGCGACCCGCTTCTTGAGCGCCCGCTTCGAGGTGCAGACCGCCCCGTTGTCGATCCCGACGCTGGCGTCCTCGGCCGACGGCTTCACGATGGCCGGCAGCGGGAACTCGGCCGGCGTCTTGTTGACCTGGGCCAGAGTAAAGGCCGGCACCGGCAGCCCGGCCGCAGAGAGCAGGGTGTTGGCGACGTGCTTCCGGTGGCAGATGGTGGTGGGCCAGGTCCGGCAGCCGGTGAACGGGACGCCGGCCAGCTCGAGGGTGCCGACGACCATCTCCTCGTACCGGGCGTGGCCGTTGATCCCCTCGCACAGGTTAAAGACCAGGTCGGCCCGGCGGACGCGGGTGAGCCAGCGGAAGTCCCCCAGCCGGACGGCGAGGAGCTCGACCTCGTGGCCCCGGCGGCGAAGCACGTCCCGGACCTCGTGGACGTTGCCCACCACCGCCGCCACGTCCTGCGGGCTCCACTCGTCGCTGCCGGCGTCGTACAGGATCGCCACGCGCATCACGCCACCTCCGCCAGAAGGGAACGGCCGCTGATCCGGCGCCAGGCGATGTCGGCGACCGTGCGGATCAGCTCGTCGTAGCTTATCCCGGCGGCCCGCGCGGCCTTCGGGAAGCAGGAATTGTCCCGCGGGTCGGGCAAAATGCCCGGGAGCGGGTTCAATTCGACGACCATGGGGCGATTGGTGGCGTCGCATCGGATGTCGATGCGGCACCAGTCGCGGCAGTCCAGAGCGTGATACGCCGCCAGCGCGGCGGCGCGGACGTCCTCGGCCAGCTCCTCGGGAATGCGGGCCGGGCAGTCGAAGATCTCCAGTGGATGGCTCGGCGAGTCCCACAGCCACTTGGCCTCGTAGCCGTAGATCGGCGGCGCGCCCGTGGGCAATGTGTCAAAGTTCATGCCCACGATAGGCAGACAGCGCGCTTCGTCGCCGTTGCCGAGCACCGCGACCGTGAACTCGGGGCCGGGGAGGTAGGTCTCGATGAGCACCGGCTCCGCGTAGGTGGCCAGGAGCTTCGAGACCTGCTTCACCAGCTGGCTCCGCGTCTTGCACAGACTCCGGACGCTCACGCCCTTGCCCGAGCCCTCGAACGCCGGCTTCACGAAGAGCGGGAACGGGAGCTGGACGTTGCGCGCGTCGGCCGGGCTCTTGGCCAGGACGAAGGGCGCGGTGGGCACGCCATGGTAGGACAGCACCTCCTTGGCGCGGCGCTTGTCGAGCGCGAGGCCGAGGGTGAGCGTGTCCGAGGCGTGACACGGAATGCCCAGGAACTCGCAGATGGCCGGCACGTGGCCCTCGCGGTTCGGCCCGTACAAGCC
>DATAOR010000143.1:0-27763 GCA_036265635.1 Gemmatimonadales bacterium | reverse complement strand
CTCGCCCAGGCTCCGGGTGTGCCGTTCCCACAGCAGGATGTCCCGCTGCTGCTTGACCGCCAGGCGCTCGTGGTACCACTCGCTCGCCAGCAGCGCCTCGCGGGTGAACAGGGCGCGGATCTCGGGATGCTGGGCGTCCTTCCCCTGGTAACCGCCGTAGGCCATGATGTGAAGCAGGGCCTGAAGCGGGGGACAGAGGTCGTCGATGGTGCCATCGGCGAAGTAGGCCTCGGCCACCCGCTGCTGGGCCTCGACGATGTTGCCGATCCCGTCGGCGAACACCGCCGGGTTCTGGATCTCGGGCCGGAGGATCTCGTCGGCGAACACCGCGGTGGGATTGTCGAACACCCGGCCGAAGAAGGTATGGACGAACTTGGCGGTGATCCGATAGCCCAGCCGGCTGGCCAGCACCGTCCGGCCTTCGACCTGGAAGTCGTCCAGTCGCTCGAGGTGGCCGGCCTCGATCAGCCGCCTGGGGTCGCGCTCGTGGGGGAAGAGGCGGCACCAGATTTCGGGGATCAGCAGGCTGATATCGTGGTCCACCCGATAGCGCGGCCCGATGAAGCCGGCCGCCGAGCTGAAGCCGCCGTAGCCGGTGAGCAGCATGGCCACCAGGGCGTTGTTGAGGTCGGCGGTGGCGGCGAGGGCGTTGAAGGGGCCCTTGGTCAGCGCGCCTTCCGAGCCCGCCCCGGTGGTGCTGGGCGAGGTGCCGGTGAGCGAGCAGACATAGTCCATGAACAGCTCGGGCAGCTCCTGGTAGTGGATCGGGCCGTAGACGCAGAGCGGCCGGACGCCCTCCTCGGGCCGGTTGTTGCGCCGGCCGGACAGCACGCTGATGACCGGGAACAGCACCGGCATGTGAAACGGCAGCCGGCGATTGAGCCGGGCGCCCATCTCGGCGACGTAGCGGTCGCGCGGGCGGGCGAGGTCGGGCCGGAGCTGCAGATAGCGCGGATTCTTGGTTCGCTTGCCGTCCACGATCCGCGGCTCGGCCGAGCAGATGGAGAACCCGTCGCCCTCCCGGGCGGCGTGCTCGGCCACATGGGTCCGCATCGGCAGGGTGAAGGCGTCGTGAACCTGGACCTCCTCCACGATCCGCCGGGCGTCGGCCGGGGTGAGCGGCTGGAAGTTGGAGCAGAACAGGCCGGCGCCCGCCATGTCCTCCTCGGTCTGCCGGTCCTGGCCGGGATGGACGGCGTCGTCGGGCCGCTGGAACAGCCGGAACTCGCAGTTCTCCGCCAGCTTGAGGCTGGGATGGCCGTCGTACTCCCCGGGAAGCCCCACCAGCCGGCGCGCGGGCACCACCACGGAGGCGGTGATGTCGTCCTCCATCTGAACCTTGTCGGCCGCGACGAAGTCCTGCCGGAGCTTGTAGGTTCGCCAGGCGCCGTTCTCCTCGCGTCCGATCCGGAGGTAGTTGGCCACCAGGCGCCGTCCCTCGTACTTGAGCTCGTGGCCCGGAGCGCCGTTGATGATGTCGACGCTGAAGTGGCTCCGCCAATCGTCGCCCCACTCGGGCCGGTAGAACCGCTTGATCACGAACAGCAGGGCCCGGACGTAATTGGGGATGCTCTCCAGCCAGGCGTTGTAGGCCGGCGAATAGTCCGGGTTGGGGGTGAGCAGCTTGATGACCGAGCCGAGCGAGCGGTCCTCGGACAGGATGCCGCGGGACGAGCCCCAGGCCTCGCCGCCCCGGAGCTCGGGCAGGCGGACGTCGTGGTAGTCGCGGTCGACGATGGCCTGGACCAGCGCCATGTCCTCGTCGAAGCTCCGGACGTAGAACGACCCAGGCAGCACCGCGTCCGCCAGGCTCTTGCTGATCTCCGATTTGCCGCCACCCGACACGGTGCACGGCTTGTGGCAGAAGGCGCCCTCGGGCACGGTGCCGACCAGCCGCCAGCTGGGCGCCGCCAGGTGCTTGGCCATCCGCACCTTGTAGCCGCTGGGATGGAAGTAGATCCGCCCCGGCAGGATCTTGAGGTGCTGGGTCCGGCCCTGACTGGTCCAGCTGATGTCCTGGCGGTGGACGTCGATCTGCATGTCCTCCGGCATGTAATGAATTTCGGGATAGCGCACGTCGGTGGCGTAGCCCGATTCGTGGTAAACCGCCCGCTGGCCCAGCAGCGCCCGCACTTCGGCGAACCGGTGGTTGGCACTGACCAGCCGGACCTGGTCGGGGGAGAACCGGTCGCCCAGGTTGAAGGTGGCGAAGGCCAGCGCCCCACCGGCGTGCTCTTCCTCGGCCAGCCCGTAGAGATTGGCGCTGTAGCCGATCTGGGTCTTCACTTCCTTCTTGCAGTAGCCGAAGTAGTTGTCGGCCAGGATGGTCACCATGACCCCGCGGGCGTCTCGCGAGGTGATCTTGAACGGCCGCCCGCCGTTGTACAGCTCACCCTCGTCGCGCCACGACATCCCCGCCGCCCGCTCGGCCTCGCTCGCCCGGCTCTCGTGGGGCAGTCCGAGCTCCGCCTTGCGGAGCCGGGTCAGGTGCGGCGCCAGAATGACGCAGCCGCTGTGGCCGGTCCACCGGTCGACGTCGAGCGCGGCGTCGTTGGCCGGCAGGTTGGGGTCGCCGGCGTTGCCGAAGATGCTCTCGACGAAGTCGAGGTTGGACACCAGCCCGCCCGGCACGAAGAACCGGACCTCCATCCGCTTCTCGGGCGAGACCCTGGGCACCTCGGGGCAGACCAGCGGACGGAGCAGCAGCGAGACCATGGTCTCGACCGGCTCCTCCCACCCGGCGGTGAAGGGCAGCCGCCTCAACTCGCGCGGGGGGCGGAGCGCTTCCTGCAGCAGCCGGAGGTAGGCGACGAGCGGCACCCGGAGCTTGTCGGCCGGGATGGGGAGCCCGCCCTCGGCGACGTGGAAGACGCCCTGGGTGGTGCGGCGATCGTTGACCGGGTTGTGGAGCACGCCGTTGTCGAGCCGATAGCTCGAGACCAGCTCGTTGCGCCACGAATCGCGGTCGAGCGGGAGCGACAGCTCGCGCGCCAGGCCGTACTGATCGAGGATCAGCGTTTCCGCGGGGAGGCGGACCGGCTCGGGCAGGGGACAGGCGGCGAGCAGGGCGTCCAGGTATTGCTGGATCCGGCCGTCGGCCGGGCAGAGATGCTCGCTCAGGAGCCGGGTCTGCTCGCGGTAGCGGGCGAACAGGCCGCCGGCCAGATGGAGCAGGGCTTCGTCGCCGGTTCGGGGCGGGATGGGCACGCCCATGGCCGCCAGCTTGAGCAGGATCGAGCTCACGGCGGTGGGCCGATCGGGCAGCCAGACCCGGCCGTCCGGCGTCAGTCCTACGGTACGCTCCAGCTCCACTCGGCCTCCAGCAGGTACGGCGCCCATGCCCGGCCAGCTCTCCTGTCAACGTCTCTCTCGGACGGACATCCGTCAACCTGAGGTGATGCCGGTCCTCGACCCGGCAGACCTGGCGGCCGGCGGTGACCTGCCTCACCGAGGCCGCCCGCTGGGATATTAGCGTGGGCTCATGACGGCGGATCACGGCGCCGGGGCAGTGCGCCGGTGCCTACCCATTCCTGTGGAGGATGCAGCCATGCTGGGAGACAACGACGCTATCGCGACCATCCCCGTCAGGGACATCGACGAGGCACGCCGGTTCTACCAGGAGACGCTGGGCCTGATGACCGGACCGAGCCGCGAGCGCGACGTGCTGACCTGCAAGAGCGGCAGCTCGTCGGTGCTGGTGTACCGGTCGGAGCACGCGGGCACCAACGAGGCCACCGCCGCGACCTGGGCGGTGGACGACGTCGATGCCCTGGTGTCCGACCTCAAGCGGAAGGGAGTCACCTTCGAGCACTACGACTTCCCCGACACCCGGCTCGAGGGCGATGTGCACGTGTCGGGGAGCATGAAGGCCGCCTGGTTCAAGGACCCGAGCGGCAACATCCTGGCGGTGGTCAGTCGCTGACGGATCGGCGGCGTGGGCCGTCAGGCGGGCCCGCGCGCGCTCCCGACCTCGACCGTGCCGGCCGCCTCCGCCAGGGCCGACTCCAGCTCCGCGGCCGATTGGGGCCGCTGCTCCGGCTGCTTGGCGAGGCAGGCGAGCACCAGGCTCTCGAGTGCGGGCGGGATCGGGTTGTCGGTCCGCTCCGAGGGCGGCACCGGCGCCCGCTGGAGATGAAGCACCACGGTCTGGAGCGCGCTCTCGCCCTCGAAGACATACTGCCCGGTCAGCAGGTAGTAGGCGACGCAGCCGAGCGAGTAGAGGTCGGCCCGGCCGTCGATCGACTCGCCGTGCACCATCTCCGGCGCCATGAAGGCGGGCGTCCCCACCGCCAGACCGGCGGTGCTGGCCAGGGAATCGTCGCCGGTCCCGCCCCCGGCCGGCTTGACCAGACCGAAATCGAGCACCTTGACGAAGTCCGGCTCCCGGCCAACCCGCCCTACGTGGATATTGGCCGGCTTGATGTCGCGGTGGACCAACCCGGCGTCGTGGGCCTCCTGGAGCGACTCGCAGACCTGCCGCAGCAGGTGGATCACCCGGGCCGCGGGCAGCGGTCCCTCGGCCTGGACCAGCTGGTCGAGGGTGATGCCCTCGAGCAGCTCCATGACCAGGTAGAGCCGGCCTTCTTCGGTCTCGCCGAAGTCGTAAATCTGGACGCTGTGGGGCGACTTGAGCCGGGCCGCAGCCTCGGCCTCGCGGCGGAACCGGCTCACCGCCAGCCGGGCGCCGCCCGCTTCTTCGCCGGCCAGGGTCTCAGGCCGGATCAGCTTGATGGCCGCCGGGCGGGCCAGCATCCGGTGGTGGGCCAGGTAGACCTCGCCCATCCCGCCCCGGCCCAGCAGCGGCCCCAGCCGGTAGCTGCCGAGCTCCCGGGCCTTGCTCACCTGCTGACCCAGCCGGGTCACCACGCCGGAGATGACCACGGCCACGCCCAGCATGAGGTAGTTGGGGTAGTGCATCAGGAAGGCGCTGCCGATGGAGTCGAACCGATAGACGCCGGCGGCCCTCGCCACGATCATGCCGACCGGATCCATCGAGGCGGTGACCAAGCCCGCCAGCAGCATCTTCCACGGCTCGGCCGGGAGAATGGCGGCGGTCATCAGGATGACGGGTCCGATCCAGGTGATCGTCGGGCGGACATCGGTGAGCATGGCGGGCGCCGGCCCCAGATGGACCATGATGCCGAGATCCACGCCGGTGAGCACCAGATACACCAGACCCAGGTCGAGCACGAAGGCGGGACTGCGCCGGGTGACCCGGAGGTACCAGGCCAGCGCGACGGAGCTGAGGCACGCGAACGTCGCCACCGCATCGATCACCCGGAACCGGCCGGCCGAAGGGTCCGGCGGTGTCTGGAGGTAGAGGGCGAGGTGTCCCAGACCTGGCGCGAGGAACCAGAGCGCCGCAGCCAGGAGGGCCAGAATCTGGAGCCGCCGGGTGGCCTGGCGAAGCAGATCGTCGGGCAGCCGGCGTGGCCGCCCCGGACTCGAGCGGAGCTCGGTGGGCGTCTCCGACTGCAGGCGGCCTATGACTCTGGGGGTGGTCATACCCCGTAGACTAGACGGCCGCCCGCCGCATGACCACCTCCCCGGACGCTGCCGTCGCCCACGCCCCTCGTCCAGGCGCGCCGGCCGGTCGGGGCCATGACGGACAGGCGCGGGTGACGCAGTGCACCGCCGGCCTCGCCCGAATGACCTATTCAGTCCTGGGTCGCGGCCCGGCCGGAGAGCCACGCGATCGGCACTCCGATCAGGAACATGTGCACCAGGACGCTGAGGCCGATCCACAGCGGGTCACGGGACCCGCCGCGTGCGGCCGACAGCGGTACCACCAGATAGTTCATCACGGCATAGAGCCCCAGGCCGTAGACGGCCCCGTAGGCCAGAGGCCGGTGCCGGAGGGCCGGCCATCGCCGGGCCGCAAGGTAGTACCCCAGAGCCATACACCCGGCGATGAAGAAGTGGAGGCCCAGGCCGAGCCAGGCGGTGGCAGTCCCGCCCTTGAAGCTGGCGGTCCCCAGCAGCCCGGCGGCCACGGACTGAAAGATCCGGCTGGCGGGAAGACCGGCCTTGATCCGCCAGAAGAGGCAGGCATACGTGATGTCGAGCGCGCCGGCGAGGACCCCGCCGGTCAGCACCAGGCGAAGCGGGTGCGCGCGGCGCACCGGAAAGGACGCGATGCTCATGGCGGGAGAGATCCGGCTGAGGTCGGAGCAGGGGACGTCCGGGGCGGCCGCCATCACACCGCGCCGATTCCGTCCGCCGGCGTGACCGGACTAGATTGGGGGCGGCCGCCGTGACTTCCCTTCGCCTGCCCCCCCTGTTTACGCGTCCCGCCGCCGGTCCCGAGGACCTCCTGACCGGCCCGATCCGCGGCGAGTTGCTCGGTGCCGAGCACCTCGCGGAGCGAGCGCGCACGCTGGCCCGGGCGCAGCGCCTGGCCGCCCGGCCGTCGCGCCACCGCGCCCGGCTGCTGGTCCGGCTGGACGAGACCAGCCGCCTGATCGAGGATGCCCACCAGCGGCTGGCCGCCGCCGCCGATCGAGAGATCAACGTCAGCCCCGCCGGCGAGTGGCTGCTCGACAATCTGCACGTGGTCCAGGAGCACATCCGCGAGGTCCGCGACAGCCTGCCGCGCGGCTACTACCGGGAGCTGCCCGAGCTGGCCGGCGGGGCGCTGGCGGGCTATCCCCGGGTGTACGAGATCGCCATCACCCTGATCTCGCACACCGAGGCCCGGGTCGAGCTGGAGAACGTCGAGCTGTTCCTCGGCGCCTACCAGCAGGTCCGGCCGCTGGTGATCGGCGAGCTCTGGTCGATCCCGGCCATGGTCCGGCTGGGTCTGATCGAGAGCGTCCGCCGGATGGCGCTGCGCACGGTCGGAAGGCTGACCGAGCTGGAGCTGGCCGACGAGTGGGCCGACCAGCTGCTCGGCGCCGGCGAGGAGGACGATGCCGGCACCACGGCCGCCCTTCACCGCTTCGTCAGCGAGCCGCCCTCGCTCACGCCCACGTTCGTGGCCCGGCTGCTGACCCGGCTCCGCGGCTCGAGCGCCACCCGGCCCCCGCTGTTCCGGCTGGAGCACTGGATCGCCGAGCACGGGATGCACGCCGAGGAGGCCGCCGCCCGCTCGACCGAGCGGGTGGCCCTGACCCAGCTCACCATGGCGAACAGCATCACCAGCCTCCGGGGCGTGGCCCGGATGGACTGGGAGTCGTTCGTCGAGCGGCAGAGCGCGATGGAGGCCGTCCTCCGGGAAGACCCCGCTGGGGTGTACGGCCGGATGACCTTCGCCACCCGGGACCAGTACCGCCACGTGGTCGAGCGGATCGCCAAGCGCGGCAAGCTGGACGAGCCGGGCGTGGCCCGGGCCGCGATCGAGCGGGCGGTCGCCTCACCGGGGGACGGGTCCCCCGAGGCGAGGCGGCGGCGTCACGTCGGCTACTGGCTGGTGGACCAGGGCCTGCCCGAGCTGGAACGGGCCTGCGCCTTCCGGCCGCCCGCCGGCCTCCGGCTCCACCGGTGGGTTCTCCGCCATCCCAACGTCGTCTTCGTCGGCGGGGTGCTGGCCGGGACGGTCGCCGCCATCGTGGCCCTGCTCTGGCTGGCGGGCCCTGAGGCCCGCCGGGCCTGGCCGCTGGTGCTGCTGTTCGCCCTGATCCCGGCCAACGACATCGCAGTCGTGGCGATGAACCAGCTGATCACCACCTTCCTCCCGCCCCGGAGGCTGCCCAAGCTCGATCTGGGCCGGCACGGGGTCCCGGAGGAGCTCCGCACCGTGGTGGTGGTGCCGACATTGTTCGGCAGCACCGAGGCGGTCCACGAGGCGCTCGAGCACCTGGAGGTCCAGTATCTCGCCAACCGGGAGCCGCATCTCCAGTACGCCATTCTGAGCGACTTCACCGACGCCGCGGCCGAGTCCCTGCCGGCCGACGCGGCCATCCTGCAGGCCGCCGAAGACGGGGTCCGGGCGCTCAACGCCCAGTACGCCCGCGACGACGGGGACGTCTTCTTCCTGTTCCACCGGCCTCGCCGCTACAACCCGAGCCAGGGCGTCTGGATGGGGTGGGAGCGGAAGCGGGGCAAGCTGGCCGAGTTCAACCGCTTTCTCCGGGGCGCCGACGGCGAGGCCTTCAACCGCATCGTGGGCGACCCCGAGCCGCTCCGGCGGGTCCGCTACGTCATCACCCTCGACGCCGACACCCTGCTGCCGCCGGACACCGCAGTGCTGCTGATCGGGGCGCTGGCGCACCCGCTCAACCGGGCGGTGTACGACCCCGCCCGCGGGCGGGTGGTGCGGGGCTACGGCATCCTCCAGCCACGGGTAGGCGTGTCGCTGCCGAGTGCCCACCGGTCCCAGTTCGCGGCGGTGCACAGCGGGCACCCGGGGGTGGACCCGTACACCACCGCCGTCAGCGACGTGTACCAGGACCTGTACGGAGAGGGGAGCTTCACCGGCAAGGGGATCTACGACGTCGACGCGTTCGAGCGGGCCACCCACGGCCGGTTCCCCGAGAACACCCTGCTGTCGCACGACCTGATCGAGGGCAACTATGCCCGGGCCGGCCTGGTCAGCGACATCGTGGTCTACGACGACTATCCCACCCGCTACCTGACTTACACCCGGCGGAAGCACCGCTGGATCCGGGGCGACTGGCAGCTGCTCCGCTGGCTCACCCCCCGGGTCCCGGGACCGGACGGGCCCGAGCGGAACCGGCTGTCGCTGCTGTCGCGCTGGAAGATCCTCGACAACCTCAGGCGGAGCACGGTCGAGCTAGCCCAGCTGGCGCTGCTGGTGGCCGGCTGGACCATTCTCCCCGGCGGGCCGCTACGGTGGACCCTGCTGGTGCTCGGCGCCATCGCCGCGGGGCACCTGGTGGCGGCCCTGATCGCGGTGGTCCAGCCCCCGATGGACAAGTCGTGGCGGGCCTACTACGCGGCCGTGAGTCACGATATCGCCACCAGCCTGCAGCAGGTCGCGCTCGCCATCACCTTCCTGCCGCACCAGGCGTGGGTCTCGGGCGACGCCATCCTCCGCACGCTCTGGCGGCTGGGAATCAGCCGGCGCCAGCTGCTCGAGTGGCAGACCGCCTCCCAGACCGAGCGGATCGTCTCCCCCGGGCCGGGCGCGGCGTGGCGGACCATGTGGCCGGCGGTGGTCCTGCCGGTCGCCCTCCTCGCGGTGGCGCTGGTGGCCGGGCGCGGCATCGGCCGCCACATCGACTTCGCCATGCTGCTGGGGGCGGCGGGTCCCCTGGTGGTGCTGTGGGCCATCTCGCCTGCCGTGGCCCATGCCATCAGCGCCCCGGCGGTCCGTCGCGAGCGGCGCCTGCCGAGCTCGAGCCGGGCCACCGCGATGCGCTACGCCCTGCTGCACTGGCGCTACTTCGACCGGTTCGTCACCGCCGACACGCACTGGCTCGCGCCCGACAACTTCCAGGAGGACCCCGTGCCGGTCGTGGCGATGCGAACGTCGCCGACCAACATCGGGCTCCAGCTGCTGGCCACGGTCAGCGCCTGCGACCTTGGCTTCATCACCGCCGAGGACATGACCGACCGGCTGGAGCGCACCTTCGCGTCGCTCGAGACGATGCGCCGGTTCCGCGGCCACTGGTACAACTGGTACGACCTGCGTGATCTCCACGTGCTGGAGCCGGCCTACATCTCGACGGTGGACAGCGGAAACCTGGCCGGGCACCTCCTGGCCGTCCAACAGGCCTGTCTCGGGTTCGCCGAGGAGCCGGTGTTCGATGCCCGGACCTGGCGCGCGCTCCGGACCGGGCTCCAGCTGGCCCAGGAGCGAGTCCGCCGGATGGGCGCGGCGGACAGCGCTGGGTCGGGTCGGCAGGCCCTTGGCGCGGCGGAAGCGGCGCTGCGCGAGGCCGACGCTGCGCTGGTGCAGTCGATGGCCTCCGATCCGGGGTCTACCCTGGCACGGGTGATCCCGGCCCTCGACCGGGCCAGAGTGGCGGTGGCCCAGGCGACGCCGATCCCGGCGGCGCCCGCCATTCCGACGGCGAATGCGACGGCCGGCGGCCCGGCGGGCGCGGCGCCGGTCCCGGATGAGCCGGTCGATCCGGTGGAGGCACCCAGCGAGTGGATCGACTGGTGCTATCGCCTGGCCGAGGGGCAGCAGGCTCGGCTGGAGGGCCTGGAGCTGCGTGCGGCCGTCGGCCGCGGGGCCCGGCCGGTGTCCCGGTCGGAGTCCTGGCGCTCGGTCGCCGAGCGCTCACCGGCGGCGGCGCTGGTCATCTCGCGGCTGGCCCGGCTGGCCGAGCGGGCCTCCGAGTACATGCACGCGATGGACTTCGGCTTCCTCTACGACCGGAGCCGCAGCCTGTTCGCCATAGGCTACCTGGCCGGTGCCACCGAGCTGGACGGCTCGCACTACGACCTGCTGGCGTCCGAGGCCCGGCTGGCGAGCTTCCTGGCGGTGGCCCGCAATCAGGTGCCGGTCGAGCACTGGTTCCGGCTGGGCCGGACGCTGACCCGGGCCGCCGGGGCCACGGCGCTGGTGTCGTGGAGCGGCAGCATGTTCGAGTACCTGATGCCCGGTCTGGTGATGCGGTCGTTCCCCTTCACCGTGCTGCACGAGACCCTGGCCGGGGCCGTCCGCCGGCAGATGGCCTACGCCAGCGAGCGCCGGGTACCGTGGGGGATCAGCGAGAGCGCCTACAACCTGCGCGACCGCTACCAGACCTACCAGTACCGCGCCTTCGGCGTGCCCGATCTTGCCCTCAAGCGGGGGCTGGGCCGCGACCTGGTGATCGCGCCCTACGCTACGGCGCTGGCCGCGATGATCGCGCCCCAGCGGGGCATCGCCAATCTCTCTGCGCTCGAGAAGCTGGGCGCGCTCGGCCGCTACGGCTTCTACGAGTCGCTCGACTACACCCGCCCGGATCCGGGCCGGCCGTACGGCCTGGTGCGGGCCTACATGGCCCATCACGTGGGCATGAGCCTGGTGGCGCTGACCAACACCCTCACCGCCCAGCTCTGGCAGCGCCGGTTCCACGAGGACCCGATGGTCCGCTCGGTCGAGCTGCTGCTGCACGAGCAGGCCCCGCGCCGGCTCGAGCTGCAGGAGCCGCAGGCGAGCCGGGCCGAAGAGGCGCTGCCCGACCCCGAGCTCGAGCGGCCGGTGGTCCGCGAGGTGGGGACGCCGGACACGCCGGCGCCGCACGTCGCCCTGCTGGGGCATCTGCCCTATACGGTGATGGTGAGTCACTGCGGCGCGGGCTACAGCCGGTTCGAGGAGCTGGCGGTGACCCGCTGGCGGGCCGACTCGACCCGGGACGCCACCGGACAGTTCTGCTACCTGCGCGACCTGGCCGACGGGAGGACCTGGTCGGCCGCCCATCAGCCGGTCTGCGCCCCGGCCGATCGCTACCGCGCCTACCTGGCCACCGACCGGGTGACGGTGCACCGCACCGACGGGCCGATCGAGACTCGCACCGAGATCGCCGTCCTCCCCGCCGACGCCGCCGAGGTCCGGCGGGTGACGGTGACCAACTACGGCAGCACGGTGCGCGAGATCGAGCTGACCAGCTACGGCGAGATCGTGCTGGCGCCGCCCGACTCGGACCGGGCCCATCCCGCCTTCGGCAATCTGTTCGTCGAGACCGAGTACCACGACTGGTGCACGGCCATCACCGCGACCCGCCGGCCGCGCTCGGCTCAGGAGCGGCCGCTCTGGTGCGTTCACGTGGTGGACGACGGGCCCGAGCGGGTCCACCCGGTGAGCTGCGAGACCGATCGCAGCCGCTTCCTCGGTCGGGGCCGGACCCCGCGGGACCCCGCGGCGCTGGAGCAGCCAGGCCCGCTGTCCGGCACCACCGGCGCGGTGCTGGACCCGATCTTTGCCCTGCGAACCCGGGTGCGGCTCGAGCCGCGCCAGTCGGCCTCGGTCGCGTTCACCACCCTGGTCGCCACCACCCGGGAGCGGGCCTTCGAGCTGGCCGACCGGTATCATCATCCCCGCGCCGCCCAACGGGCGCTCGACCTGGCCTGGACCTCGGCCCAGGTGGAGCTGCGCGAGCTCGACATCTCTCCGGCCGAGGCCGGCGTCTTCCAGGAGCTGGCCGGGAGCCTGTTCTACTCCAATGCGACGCTCCGGGCCTCGCAGGAGGAGCTCCGGCGGAACCGCGGCTCGCAGCCGCTGCTCTGGACGCTCGGCGTGTCGGGCGACTGGCCGATCCTGCTCGCCCTGATCGACTCGCCCGAGGGGCTGCCGACGCTGCGCCACCTGCTGGCGGCCCACCACTACTGGCGCCGCCGGGGCATGATGGTGGATCTGGTGGTGCTCAATCTGCGCCCGACCAGCTACCTGACGGATCTCGACCAGTCGATCATGACGGCCGTGCAGGCCTCCCACGCCAGCGGGATGGTGGACCAGCCGGGCGGGGTGTTCGTCCGGCGGCGCGATCGGCTGCCGCCCGACGTGCTGGCGATGCTCCGCGCCACCGCCCGGGTCCACATCGAGTGCGATGGCCGTGCGCTCGGCCGGGTGCTCACGGCGGCGGCCGCCAAGGAAGACCTGGTGAGCGAGGACCTGGCCTCGCTGCCGGCGCCGACTCGGAGCGGCGACCGCGGCGGGCCGCGCGGCGTCCTCCGGCTGCTGAGCGCGGGCGCGCTCGGCTCCGCCCAGCGCACCGCGAGCGCGACCGTCACCACCCGGGCGCACCGGGCCGCCCGTCCGACGGCCGGCCAGCCCCGCCCGCCGGGCGGCGCCGATGGGCGAGCCAACGGCTTCGGCGGGGTGACCGCCGACGGCGATTACGAGATCGTGGTGGCCGGCGACCACGCGCCGCCCATGCCCTGGATCAACGTGGTGGCCAACCCGCACGGCGGCTTCCTGGTGTCCGAGCGGGGTGGCGGCTACGCCTGGGCCGGCAACAGCCACTTCTATCGACTCACGCCCTGGTACAACGATCCGGTGGGCGACCCGCCGACCGAGGCGCTCTACCTCCGCGACGAGGACACCGGCGCGCACTGGTGCCCCACACCCGCGCCCTTGAGAAGCGCCGTCGAGTACAGCGTCCGCCATGGACCCGGCCTCACCACGTTCGAGTCGCGCCATGGCGCGGTGGCAGCCAGCCTCACGCTGGGCCTCGCGGCCGACGAGGCGGTCAAGCTGTCGCTGCTCCGGCTGGAGAACCGGGGCGACACGCCGGTCCGCCTCACCCTCACGGCCTACACCGAGTGGTGCCTGGGCGCGCTGCGCGAGCACACCCAGCACCAGGTCCACACCAGCTGGGATCCCGACCGGCGGGCCATTCTGGCGTGGAACAGCTTCGATCCCGACTTTGCCGGCCAGGTCGCCTTCTTCGGATCGAGCGAGCCGGTGGTAGGCCATACCGCCGACCGGCGTGAGTTCCTCGGCCGAAACGGGACGGTCGAGGTGCCCGACGGCCTGGCCGCTCCGCTGGCGGGGACGACCGGGAACGGCATAGATCCTTGCGCCGCGCTCAGGAGCGAGATCCGGCTCGATCCGGGCCAGACGAAGGAGATCGCCCTGGTGCTCGGCGCTGCCGAAGGGGCGGCGGCGGCGCGCGAGGCGCTGGAGCGGTTCGGTGACGCGGCCCGGGCGCGCGCCGCGGTGGACGCCCACGCGGAGCGCTGGCGGGTGCGGCTCGCCGCGGTCACCGTCCGCACGCCCGAGCCGCAGTTCGACGTCATGCTCAACCGATGGCTGCTGTACCAAGCGCTGGCGTGCCGGATGTGGGCCCGCTCGGGCCTGTACCAGAGCAGCGGCGCCTACGGCTTCCGCGACCAGCTCCAGGACATCATGGCGCTGGTCTACGCCGAGCCGGCGCTGGCCCGCGAGCACATCCTCCGCTCGGCGGGCCGCCAGTTCGTCGAAGGCGACGTGCAGCACTGGTGGCACCCGCCGGCCGGGCGGGGAGTCAGGACCAGGTTCTCCGACGATCTGGCCTGGCTGCCGTTCGTGGTGGACCACTATGTCAGGGTCACCGGAGACGGCTCGGTGCTGGACGAGATGGTGCCATTCCTGACCATGCGGCAGCTCGAGCCGCACGAGCACGAGGTGTACGACCTCCCCTCCGACTCGGGCGAGCGCGGCTCGATCTACCAGCACTGCCTCCGTGCGCTGCGCCGGGCGACGACGACCGGCGTCCACGGCCTGCCGCTGATCGGCATCGGCGACTGGAACGACGGGATGAACCGGGTCGGGGTGGAGGGCAGGGGCGAAAGCGTGTGGCTGGCCTGGTTCCTGATCGCGACCCTGCGGCGGTTCGCCGACGACGCCGATGCCCGGGACGACGGTGCCTCCGCCGCCACCTGGCGAGCCCAGGCCGATGGGTATGCCCGCGCGGTCGAGACGGAGGCCTGGGATGGCGAATGGTACCAGCGGGCTTACTTCGACGACGGGACGCCGCTCGGCTCGGCCAGGAGCGACGAATGCCGGATCGACTCGATCGCCCAGAGCTGGAGCGTGATCTCCGGCGCCGGCGATCCGGCCCGGCAGGCCCAGGCGATGCGGTCGCTCGAGCGGTATCTGGTCCGGAACGATGTCCGGGTCCTGCCGCTGCTCACGCCCCCGTTCGACCACACGCCCAACGACCCGGGGTACATCAAGGGCTACCTGCCGGGCGTCCGCGAGAACGGCGCCCAGTACACCCACGCCGCGCTGTGGGCGGTGCTCGCCACCGCGCTCCAGGGCGACGGCGACCGGGCGTTCGAGCTGTTCCAGATGATCAATCCGCTCACCCGCACCGGCACGCCCGGGGCGGTGGCCGTCTACCAGGTCGAACCGTACGTCGTCGCCGCTGACGTGTACACCGCCGAGGGGCACGTTGGCCGGGGCGGCTGGACCTGGTACACCGGCTCGGCCAGCTGGATGTACCGGGTCGGGCTGGAAGGGCTGCTCGGGTTCACCCGCCGGGGCGACAGGCTGACCATCGAGCCCCGGGTCCCGGCGTCCTGGCCGGAGTACACCATCGAGTATCGGCACGGGACCAGCCGGTACACCATCACGGTCGAGCGGCCCGGCGAGGCCCGGCCCGGACGCCAGCAGGTGCTGCTCGACGGTCACCCGCTCGCCGGCGAGGAGATCCCGCTGGCGGACGACGGCATGACCCATCGGGTCGTGATCCGACCGGCGGGCCGATGAACGCGGCCGCCGCGGTCTCGCTGCTGGTGGCGGCGGCGCTGCTCGGCCTGCTGCTCATCCCCTTTGGCCTGCCGGGCCTGTGGCTCATCGTGCTGGCCGTGGCCGGCTACGGCTGGTGGACCGACTTCCGCACCATCTCGCTCGGCGTGGTGGCGCTGGCCGTGGTGCTGGCGGCCCTGGGTGAGGCGGGCGAGGCCTGGGTCGGGTTCCGGTTCGCCCAGCGCTACGGCGCGTCGCGACGGGCCGGCTGGGGGGCGTTGGCGGGCGGGCTGATGGGAGCGTTGATCGGCGTGCCGGTGCCGATCGTCGGGTCGGTGGTCGGAGGGTTCGCCGGCGCCTTCGCCGGCGCCGCGCTGCTGGAATACACGGCCGCGCGGCGAACCGGCGCGGCGGCGCGGGCCGGCTGGGGCGCCGTGCTCGGGCGGGCCGCGGCGGCGGCGCTCAAGCTCGCGCTGGGGGTGGTGATCGCGGCCGGCGCCCTGTGGCTCGCGCTGCGGCACTAGCAGCCGCGCCCGGCCGTTCGGCCGGCGCCACACCATGACTGTTTCCCGGCCCGATCAGGCGCGGCTCGGCGCCTCGCGCGGCGTCACCCGGCCCACCACGATGGTGATGTTGTCGCTTCCGCCGCCGTCCAGCGCCGCCTGCAGCAATCGCTCGCCGGCCTGCTGACACGACGTCATCGAGCGGAGCACCTCCCGGATGTCGGCGTCGGACACGTGGCGGGTGAGCCCGTCGCTGCACAGCAGCAGCACGTGGCCCCAGTCCATCGTGACCCGGGTGATCTTGGGGTCGTTCTGATGCCCGCCGATGGCGCTGGAGAGGGTGTGCGCCAGCCGGGTGCCGGCCGCGTCCTCCGGCTTCATGATGCCGAGATCCACCATCTCCTGGGCCATGGTCTGGTCCCGAGTGATCTGGGTCAGCTGGTCCCCGCGCAGCAGGTAGCAGCGGCTGTCGCCCACCTGGAGCAGGTAGGCCCTCGGCCAGACCCCCAGATACAGCGTCAGCGTCGTGGCCATGCCCCGATAGCCGGGGTCGGCCTCGGCCCGCCGGAGAATCTCGGCGTGGCACTCCTGGGCGCCGTCCTGCAATGCCTGATAGAGCGCCTGGTCGTCCTCGTCCGACTCGACGCCGTAATAGCACCGCATGCTGCGGGCGACGTAGCGGGTCACCGCCGCCAACGCCGTGCGGCTGGCGGTCTCGCCCTGGGCGGCGCCGCCGACGCCGTCGGCCACCATGGCGAGGGAGGCGAGCCGCTCGTTACTGGCGAGCAGGTCGTCCGCGTCCGGAATGCTGGTGCTGCGCACCACCAGCTGCTTGCGGAGCGAGCAGAGGAGAAAGTGGTCCTGGTTGTCGCGACGGACCTTGCCCTGGTGAGTCACCCCGAAAGCATCGATCTCGTCTTCGCGGGGCTTCCGGGCGGGATTGGTCCGGGTACTGATGGGGGCAGCCATGACAGACTCCTGAGGGCGCGGGTGATCCGAACCCAATCTAGGCCGTGCCGCCCCGCGTGTGCCAGCCGGGCCTGGCGCCGCCGCCGTCAGGGCGCGGGCGCGCCCCGGATCCGCACTGTGCGGGCCAGCTCGTCCATGTGCTGCAGGACCTTTCGGCGAAGATCGAGCGGCAGCGCCGGGCTGGTGTCGAGGTAACGCTGCACCGTAGCCAGGGCGAACGCCCCCGTCTGCCCTCGGAGGAAGGCCGCGAGCCAGCTCTCGAGAAAGAAGATCCGGCGGTGGGCCTGGATGAACGGGAGCGAGTCGAGTGCCGGGCCCAGGAATGGCCGGGTCAGCGTCTGCTGGGCGAGCGTGTTGAACGCCCCCAGGCTGCCGGAGGCCCACTCCTCGTTGAGCGTGGTATCGGCGAAATAGCGGGTGAAGTAGTCGCGCTTGGTCGCCGGGCTGGGCCGCCCGGCACCGGCGATGAAGGCCCGGCGCCGGCCATCCGGGGTGGTGTCGCGCTGTGCCTGCTGGTCCAGGCGCCGGTCTGCCGTCGCGGCGCCGAGCTGGAGCAGCCGGCCGGCAATGTCCCAGCGGGTGGGGTCGCGCAGCGGCGCTCCCGCCACCGAGTCGGCGTCGAGCAGCCGGTCGAGCCGGGCGACCCCGCCGGGCGACGCGGCCAGGTCCACGTAAGCGTCCACGAAGGCCTTGCGCACCCCGTAGGCCCTGCCGCTGTCGGCCGCGCCGGCCCAGAGCACCTGCTCCAGCCGGGGCTGGACCCGATCGCGCTCGCCGGCCGACAGATACGCCGAGACCGCGCGGTCGAGCCGCCCGAGGATGACCGGCACCAGCTGCTCGTCCTGCTCGGCGGGCAGCTCGCGCAGGGCCAGGCGGACGTAGCGGGAGGGAGAGAGGCGAGAGCCGCGAACCTGGTCCCACATGGCGCCCCACAGCATGGCCCGGAGAAAGGCATCGCTGGTGCGGCCGAGCCCGCCTTGCTCGAGGGTCCGCACGCTGGCAGAATCGAGCAGGACCAGACCGTAGCCGAAATCCCCCGCGTTGGCGAAGACGTAGTCCGGCGCCGGACGGCCGACGGCCGCAGGCACGGCGGTGACGGCGCCGCGCAGCTCGACCGGCAGCCGAACGGCGGCCCGGTCGCGATAGGCCAGCAGGAGCTCGACCCGCTGGGTCCAGGTTCCTTCGTCCACTACGGTCCCGGCGGCCGCACGGCTGCGGTCGCAGTGACGTCCGCTCCGGCCCGCGGCGACCGCGTCCAGCCGGCAGGGCTCGACCGCCGGGTGCTGGGCCAGCTCGAGCCCGGCGATCCGGCCGGCGCGGAGCGTAACCCGCTGCTCGATCACCGGCATTCCCGCCCGGAGCATGAACTCGCGGCCGAACTGCTCCAGCGGCCTCCCCGCCGCCGTGCCGACGGCGCCGAGCAGGTCCTGCCAGGTGGCGTTGGCGTAGGCGTGCCGCCGGATGAACTGCCGCAGGCCGGTCTGAAACACCGAATCGCCCACCAGGTGCTCGAGCTGCCGGAGCACCGCCGGGGCCTTGTTGTAGACGATCGCGCCGTAGTTGCTCTTGGCCCGATCGAGGTTGTCGAGCTCCTGCCAGAGCGGGCGGGTGCCGGCGGTCTGGTCCACCGCGTAGGCCGACGGCTTGTTGCCCAGGTAGAAGGTCTTCCAGGCATCGGCGCCGGGCTCGAGCTCCGCCAGTCCCTTGGCCGCCATGAACGTGGCGAAGCCCTCCTTGAGCCAGAGATCGTCGAACCAGCGCATGGTGACGAGGTCGCCGAACCATTGGTGGGCGACCTCGTGCAGGATGGTGGAGAAGCGGGCCAGCCGGCGGGGCAGGGTGGGTCGCTCGCGGAAGATGAAGCCGTCCTCGCTGTAGAACACCGCCCCTGGGTGCTCCATCCCGCCGAACGGGAACGCGGGCGCCAGCACGAAATCGAACTTCTCGAACGGGTACGGCCGGCCGAACCAGTGCTCCATCCAGTCTAGCGCGCGGCGGTTGAGGGCCAGGAGCGTGTCGAGGTCGGCCTCGCTGGCCCGGGAGCGGCGGACCCAGGCGCTGATGGGGCGTCCGCCGGCCGTAGTGGTGACACGCTGCCACGGTCCGGCGGCGAAGGCGATGAGATAGGTGCTGATCGGCTGCGTTTCGGTGAACCGGCTGGTGACCCGATCCCCGCTGCTGTCGGTCGAGGCTACCGAGCCGTTGGCGATCACCGCCCAGCCGGCCGGTGCCGTCAGCCCGAGCCGGACCCGGGCCTTGAGATCGGGCTGATCGAAGCAGGGAAAGAGCTGGCTGGCATCGGCCGGAACGAGCAGGGTGTAGAGATAGTCGCCGCCGTCGCTCGGGTCGTGCGTCCGGATGATGCTGGCGCCCGCGGGCGCGATGTCGGCGACGAACTCGAGCCGGAGGACGTTCTCGCCCTCCTCCATCCGGCGTGCCGGAATCAGCAGGTGACCTTGGCGCGGTGTCGCATCCGGCAGCAGCCCGCCGTTGACCGTGACGGCGCCGAGCCGGCGGCCGCGAAAGTCGAGGATCACGTCATCGCCGCCGGTATGGCGGAAACGCACGGTCACCTGCCCGGTAGCGCTGTCCGGGGCCGTGAGGTCGAGGTCCAGGGCATACCGCACGTCGGCGATGGTGGCGGCCCGGTAGCGTGCGAGCGCCTCCGAGATGCCGGGGCCCGAGAGCGTGGCTGGCGGCCGCGATTGGGCGAAAGCCCGGCCCGGCCACGGCCCGGGCAGCAAGAGTATTGAGAGCGCGGCAGCGCAACGAAAGCGGTGAAGGCCGATCCGCCCGCCGGCGCCCGCGGTATCAGTGACGATCGCGAAAGCCGCCAGGGTGGTGACCGCCGCCACGGCCGCCACAGCTCCCGCCGCCACGCCCACCTACTTGAATGTCCGTCCCGCGGGCGTCTGCCGGCCGGTCACCGATCAGGTCGACTGGTCCCCCGGGCGACGGCGTGCCGCCGGCAGGCAGTACCGTGACAGTCTCACCCGGCTCCAGCGCATACGGGTCGGACGCTGCCGCGGGCTTCACCGTAAGCCGGGCCGGGATGGCGAGGGGAATCGGCTGTACCGTGGGCGGGACTGCCGGCACGTGGGCCAGCTGGGCCGGCCGCGCGGGAGGCGCCGGCTTTGGATGGCGCGCGGGCCGCCGCACCGTGGGCTTGGCGGCCGTCACCGGCGGGCTGCGATCGAGCTCTACCGCCGAGGCCACAGTGGCCGCCGGCCGTTCCGCGGCCTGCAACGTGAGGTCCCGGACAGGTGGCCGGAGCGCGGTTTCCTCGGTCCGGTTCGGGGCCCGGCCGCAGCCAGCGAGCGTCGCAAGGGTGAGAGCCAGCGGCAGGATGATGCGCATCGAAACCTCCCGGCGAGCTACAGAACCGTCCGCGTGATGCGGTGTGACACCGTCCGACGTGGGGACGTGCCAGCGATGCTCTGGCGCACCCGCGCGCCACCGGAGGAACGAGCCAGGCAGGTCGATCGTCGACGGGCCGCCAAGAGGGCGCCCGCCGGTCCGTCAGGGGTCGCCCATCTCGTTGTTCCGCCTCGCGGCCGCGTCGCCCAGGGCGGTGAGCGGAGACGGGGCCCAGGCCGACTCGCTCTCGGCGCCGCTTCGGGTCTCCCGCCCGACGCCGCCGGGACCCGGCAGCAGCCGATCGGCCAGGCTCAAGGCAGCTGCGCCCGCGCCGGGGGCCAGGGCATTGGCCTTGACCGCCAGAACGGCCGACAGCGGCATGACCAGTTCGGCGTCGCCATGGCGGCAGGCGTCGATGATCCGCCGGGCGGCCTGCTCGGCCGACATGCTCAGCGCGGGCAGGGAGTCGGCCACGCTGAACCAGGCGTACTCGGCGTGGTGCCGCCCCTTGAAGGAGGCGTTGCGGGGGCTGCCGGTGCGCATCAGGCCGGGGAAGACGGTCGTCACCCGGATGCCCTCGCCGGCCAGCGATGCCCGCAGGCCGTCCGAGAACCCGGCGAGAGCGAACTTGCTGGTGGAGTAGGGCAGGAGGTGAGGCACGCTGATCTTGCCGCCGATAGAGCTGATGTTCACGATCCGCCCCGCGCCCCGACGGCGCATGTCGGGCAGCACGCCCAGCACCGTGTGCAGCGGGCCCCAGAAGTGGACCCGCAGCGCCTGGGCGTAGTCCTCCGGGGTCATCTCGTCCATCGGTCCGACCTGAATGACGCCGGCGTTGTTGATCAATACGTCCACCGGGCCCAGCTGGTCCCGGACCTGGGCCAGCGCCTCCTCCACCTGATCCGGCTGGGTGATGTCGCAGGCGATGGCCAGCACATCGGCCTCGAGCGACTCGAGGTCGTCGCGGGCCCGGGCCAGCTCGCCGTCGTCGCGCGCCAGCAGGGCCACCCGGGCGCCTTCCCGCACCAGCCGCCGGGCCAGCACCAGGCCGAGCCCGCGGGAGCCGCCCGTGATCACCGCGACGGCGCCGCGGAAATCGAACCGATGGCGCCGCCGGGCGACGGCCCGGCCCAGCAGGGCCGCGCCGAGCAGGGCGCCGCCGACGACGGCGAGCTCGAGAGCGCCGGCGTTCCGGCGACGGCGAAGGTCAAGGTTCATGACGCTGCAACTCTGCACTGTCGGGTTTGGTGGGCCGTGACCGGACGCACATCCGCGACCCGCTCGGCTAGCCCGGGAAGAATCGCTGGTGCAGCAGGGCGAGCACCTTGGCGTCCAGGCCCGGTGGGTCGAACACGACGGCGATCTCCCGCCCCACGTGTCGGACCACCCGGCCCCGGACATCGATCACCGTCTCGGCGTCGAGCTGGAGCGACCCCTCGATCCGGCTGCCGGTGCCGGGCGCCGACTCGGTGCTGGTGAGCATGTAGCGGAGGCCGGTCGCGCTCACGTCACGCAGCCCGGTGACCGAGGCCGGCGCCCGACCGGCCGGGATCGGAATCGGCAGCCGCGGCGCCGACCGGCGCTCCCGGTGGCGCTGGATCAGGGCCGCCCGCTCGGCCTCGATGTGGGCGACGGTGGGCCAGCGGTGATCGCCCGGGAACAGCGCGAGGCCCGCCCGGTCGACCCGGCCGATCACCCCACCCAGCTCCACCCGTTCCCCGGTCCGCAGCACGATGGTGCCCACGACGTCCTGATCCGGCAGCCAGACCCGCCCGGCTGGCGCCGGCTCAACCCGGAGACCGCCCAGGCCGAGGTCGCGCACGGCGCAGCGGAAGCCTTCCAGCTCCAGCAGCGCCGGAGAGGTGCGGCGATACTCGGCGCGGGGCAGCAGCCGGCGATCGAGCTGGGTGAGCTTCCGGCGATCGAAGGGGATCATGGGATGCCTGAAAGCAGACAGGACAGGCGGGGTGGGGTCAACCCCCGGTGTCCACCTGCTTCACGGTGGCCGGCTTGCTCGGGCCTGCCGCGCCTGCCCAGCCTGCCCAGCCTCACCGCTCGCCGGGCTCACGCTCCAGGCCGAGCCGGTGCTCCCGGGCCTCGGTCGCCCGCCCTTCGACGGTCTCGCTGGCGGGATGGGAGGACGCCGTTCCGCGCCGCCTGGCCGAGACGGCCAGCATCAGCAGGCCGAACACCAGCATGACCAGGCCCCACCAGAGGTTGATGTTGATGCCCTCGGACACGGCGTACCGGGCCGTGTCGCCACCGGTCGCGACCCCGTAGCCGCCGACCAGCACGCCGAGCACGACGAACAACCCTCCGATCGGCAGCCGGATATCCAGACCCGACGCTCCAGTCACGGCCGGCCTCCTCTCAGAAGAACAGCAGGTTGAGCAGCAGCGTCAGTCCCAGCACCCCGGCGCCGAGCACCCAGGGCCGCGCCAGCGGGGCCAGCCTGTCGTCGCTGGGCCTGGGTGTCAGCGAGTACACCAGGCCGCGAAGCTCCTCGGGTGGGCGCGGCCGGGTGAACAGGCTGACCAGCAGGGTGACCACGAAGCAGGTGACCCAGGCGACGATCGCGGTCCAGAAGGTCTGAGCCAACTCGCTGGGGAAAGTGTGGATCAGGCCGAGGTATCCGCCCTTGACCCCGGGGGCCACGCCGGCTGGGAGGGTCAGGCCGTGATGCACGGCCGCGGCCAGCGTGCCGGCGAGCAGTCCGGTGAAGGCACCGTGCCCGGTGGTCCGGCGCCAGAACATGCCCAGCGCGAAGGTAGCGAACAGCGGGGCGTTGACGAAGGCGAAGACCAGCTGGAGCAGGTCCATGATGTTGTTGAATGCGCCGGCCACGTAGGCGGCGGCGACCGCGAGGACGATGCCCACCACCGTCGCCACCCGCCCCATCCAGAGATAGTGGGCATCGGAGGCGCCCCGCCGGATGTGGCTCTGGTAGATGTCGTAAGTCCAGACGGTATTGAAGGCGGTAACGTTGCCGGCCATGCCCGACATGAACGAGGCCAGCAGCGCGGTCAGGCCCATGCCCAGCATCCCGGCCGGGAACAGACGCACCAGCATCATCGGTGTGGCCAGGTCGTAGTCGAGCAGCACCCGCCCGGCCCCGTCCAGCAAGGGCGCGCCCGACGCGGTCAGCTTGGCCGGAACCAGGCCCTGGCCACCGCCGGCGCCGGCGTGGCCGGGGGCCAGCACCATGGCAATCATGCCGGGCACGATGACGAGAAAGGGGAACAGCATCTTGGGCACTGCCGCGATCAGCGGCGTCCGCCGGGCGGCGGTCATCGAGTCGGCCGCCATGGCCCGCTGGACCACCAGGAAGTCGGTGCACCAGTATCCGAACGAGAGCACGAAGCCCAGCCCCATGACCAGGCCGAACCACTCGACGCCGATCGGGTTCTGGCTGGCGTCGCCCATGGTGGACCAGGTGTGGGTATAGGCGGTGGCCGGGAGGCCGCGGGCGGTGGCCACCTCCGCCAGCCGGCTCGACAGGGTGTCCCAACCGCCCACCGCGTACAGGCCGAGCGCCACCAGCGGCAGGAAGCCGAACACGATGAGGAAGAACTGGAGCACCTCGTTGTAGATCGCGCTGGTGAGGCCGCCGAGCAGGATGTAGGCCAGCACGATGACGGCCGACACCAGGATGCTGACGTCGAAGCTCCAGCCGAGCAGCAGGTTGAGCAGCTTGCCCATGGCGTACATCGAGACGCCGGAGGAGAACACCGTCATCACCGCGAACGAGGCCGCGTTGAGGGTCCGGGTCTTCTCATCGAACCGGAGCCGGAGGTACTCGGGGACCGAGCGGGCCCGCGAGCCGTAGTAGAACGGCATCATGAACAGGCCCACGAACACCATCGCCGGGATGGCGCCGATCCAGTAGAAATGGCTGGTGGCGATGCCGTACTTGGCGCCCGAGGCGCCCATGCCGATCACCTCCTGCGCGCCCAGGTTGGCCGAGATGAAGGCCAGGCCGGTGATCCAGGGTGGCAGCGAGCGGCCCGACAGAAAGAAGTCGGTGCTGGTGCGGGTCAGCCGGCGGAGCCCCCAGCCGACGCCCAGCACCGCGGCGAAGTATGCCGCCATGACCACGTAGTCGATGGCCGAGAGCTGGATCACGGGCGCGGGAGTCATGGGCGGTCAGCGCTCCGGGTTTCGGGACATGAGATACTGGACCGCGAGATCGGTACTGCTCCAGAGCTGCGCGTCGGAGCCGGTGCCGTACCGGGTCGGCTGGAGCCGGCCGTCCTCGATCCGGTAGCTCCACAGCTCGCTGTGCTCCAGCCCCGAGGCGCGGACGGCGTCGAGGATCCGGCGCGACGCGTCGCGGACAAATGTGGCGACCGAATCCGGAGCACCGGGCCGGGCAGCCGCCGCCAGCCCCAGCAGCAGGAGGTTCACTTCGCGGCCCCAGACCACCCTGGGCCCGTGGTAGGGGTCCGCGGCGAAGGTATCCCAGACCCGGCGGTTGGCATAGGCGTCGTTGGCCACCAGCGGACCCAGCCGCTCGACCAGCAGCCCGATCGGGTACGGCCGGAGGATGGGTCGGAGCTGGTCCAGCGGGATGGGCCCGCCTCCCGTGGCAGCCAGGAAGAGCTCGGTGGCCGGGTCGGTGTTGAGGACCGGGATGGGCGTGGTGGCCGAATCGAGCGACAGCACCAGGAAGGTCAGCGAATCTGGGGCTGCGGCCGAGTCGACCCGCTGTCGCCAGAAGGCTCGTTCGCCGGCGGGCAGCCGCGCGAGGCGGGCGGCGACCCGCTGCCGGACCTCGGCGGGGGGCAGGCTCACCAGAAAGTGCCGCCGGGCGCCGCGCCAGGTCTCGACCGCGCGCCGGAGCGAGGTGGTGTCCGCCACGTACCCGGCCAGCGTGGGATCGGCCAGATCGCCCAACGCCGAGTCGAGCACCGGGCGCCCGACGAGGCCCGGCAGGCCGGCGAGAATGGCGGCAGCCGCCTCGAGCGCCCGCGGCGCCCAGATGGCGTTGATGTCCATCGCGTACCGCCCGTTGGCATAGCCGGCATCGCTGTCGCGCCAGCTGGCCGACCGCCAGTGGGTCGCGTCCCGCTTGACGAAGGCAACCAGATTCGCGGGCCTGGGATCAACCGCATAGGCACGGGTCTCCCGCGCGACCAGCGCCAGCTCGCGGAGCAGCAGCCTCAGCCGGGAGATACCGGCACGGTCGCGGGCGAGCAGGAAGGACCGCTTTCGGTCAGCCGGGACCGTGGGATCGGTGAGGTAGCGGGCTTCGAGCACCGGGAGCTGAAACTCGTCGTCCAGCATATGGTAGTTCTCACGGGTGCGCTCGAGATCGCGCAGCAGCGCGCGGGCGCGCCCCAGGCACCCTGCCGGGCCGGCCTCAGCGATGCTCGCTGATCCGGCCTGGGGCCGCGGCTCGTCGGCCGGAGCGGTGTCGAAGGCGCCGGCTGCGGCGATCACCGAATCGCAGGCCTGAGCAGCTTTGGCACCCCCGGCGAAGTACGCCGCCATCACGGCGTTGTACTCGGCCGCCGCCTCCCGGATCGCCTGTTCGCCCAGCGCCTCCTCGTGGCTCACGTCGCCTCGGGGCCCGAGCTTCCGGAGCACGCTGGCGATGACGTGCTCCGACATCGCCGGCTGCCAGATCGGCCGCATCATCAGCGCCGCCATCAGCATGTCCCGGCCGAAGTAGGTGGCGAAGTTGGGCAGCCCCGCCATCAGCTTCTGCTCCGAGCCGAGCAGCTCGACGCTGCGGACCTCGCGCTCGAGCCGGCGGCCGGCGGTGCTGGCAGGGTCGGATCGCTGGCGGGCGAGGAAATCGAGGAACGGGCGGGTGAACATCGCCTCGCGGGCGATGGGAGTCAGCGCGCCCGCATCGGTGGTGATCCGGACCGTGAGCCGCAGTGGCGCGCCCGATCGCGATCGGAAGGTCACCACCCGCCCGCGAATCTCCATCCGCGCCGCGCCGCTGTCGGCCCCGAGCTCGAGCCACAGGTGGCTGCGGCCGCTCAGGGCGGTGTGCCCGATCCGAGCCACGCAGGCCGCGGCGCAGCTACCCGCGACGGTCGGCAGGAGCCGCGCCCGCAGCTCGGGGAGGTCGCGAGCCTGCAGCAGGGCCAGCTGCCCGGCCTGCACGTCCGGCGGCAGCCGGCTCAGGTTGGCCACCAGCAGCGACTCCTCGGCGACCCGATACGGGGCACGGAACGGCCTGAGGTGGGCCTTGGTGTACTGGTAGTCCCGCTCGACCCGCATCGAGCCCAGCAGGAACCCACCGAGCTCGACCCTCGGCCGGTCCACGGCCAGCGACCAGACGACGGTTCGCACGCCGCCCGAGTCCGAGACCTCGGCGCCCTCGCTGCCCCAGTCGAGCCGGACGGGCCGGCCGGCGGGGTCCCGCACCGTGAACCCGATGCTCTCGTCGGCGGCGTCGGCCCAGAGGTTGACGACCCGGGCCGCGCGGGGCTCGAGGTAGATCTGGACCGTATTGCCGGCTGCGTCCCGGTGGAACCGGGTGCGGTACCCCTGGTAGGCGGCCGTGTCGTCCACGCCCGGCTCGGGGAAGGCCAGCACCGGCGGCTGGGCGGCCTGCAGGAGCAGCAGGGCCAGCGCGATCATCGGGATCCGGCCGGCGTGCTGAAGGGCGGGCGCCGGGGCCGGCGGCGGGAGGAAGCCCGGATCATCGCCACGCGCCGCTGCCGCCGGCGGGAGGACGCCCGGATCATTGCCACGCACCGCGGTCGAGCACCTGTCGCCCCGCCGAATCCACCACCACGTCCACCCGGCGCCCGCGCACGTGCAGGCCCTTGAGCGTGAGCCGCCGGACGCCGGAGGGCAGCACCGGCGGGAACGCCGGCTCAATCCCGCGCTCCCCCAGCCGCAGGCCGGTATAGCCGAAGATGACCTGCTGGAGGAAGCCCCCGGCGCCGGTGAGGAAGGCCACGGCATTGTTGGTCGGCGTCTCGGAGGGCATCAGGAAAGGACCCTTCAGGTGCTGGCGATAGCTGTAGGGCAGCAGGCGATCCACCAGACGCCGGTCGCCCAACTCGGCGGCACCGACCGAGAGCAGGGTGATGCCCATCATCGCTCCCTGGCTCTCCTGGTCGAGCCGGCGCACCGCCTGGTCAAGGTGGGCCCGCTTGGCCGCGTCGCCGAGCGGCACACCGAGCGGAAAGGCGAGCAGGGGAGTGACCCAGCCGAGGGTGGAGTCGGGAGCGCCTTCGAAGGTACGCCACGAGCCGGTGGCCGAGTCGATCGGCATGTGCAGCCCGGCCGCCACCTCCCGCCAGCGCGGATCGGCCGCCGCGCCGAGCCGCCGCGCAGCCGTCCCGGCCAGCTCCAGCGTGCGCCGGGCGACGGCATTGGTGTAGGCGTCGTCGCTCACACCCACCAGACCCTCGGCCACGCTGACGACGTTCCGGATGTGATACCGTCCGGCCGAATCCCGGGCCGCCCGGCTGACCCAGAAGTCCGCCGTCCCGCGGAGGACGAGAAAGCCGTCGCGCGCGAGCCAGGCCGAGTCGCCGGTGGCCAGGTAGTACTGCCACTGGGCGACGGCGACGTCGCCGTTGACGTGGATCTCGGAGCTGGCGTTCTGGGCCGCGAAGTGCGGCGTGGTCTCGACACCACGCTCGTCGGCTTCCCAGGGGTACATCGCCCCGCGGTAACCGTTGGCCCGCGCATTGGCCCGGGCCGCGGGCAGGGTGCGGGCGCGGAAGGCCACCATCGAACGGGCCACATCGGGGTGGGTCAGCACCAGCGACGGAAACATCCAGGTATCCGAGTCCCAGAACACGTGGCCGTAGTACCCGCCGCTCGACAGGCCCATCGGCGGGATGCCCATGGCCGTGCCCGAGTCCGCGCTGCAGAGGAGATAGAACATCATGGCCCGGGC
>DATAOR010000142.1:0-4248 GCA_036265635.1 Gemmatimonadales bacterium | reverse complement strand
CGGCGTGTGGAACATGGTCGAGGCGCGGCACGATCCGGCGGGCCGCACCCGCCGCAACCTGCATGCGCTCGGCATGCTGGTCGCCGACGCCGGGTTCCTCTGGACCGCGTCGCTCGCCGGGGACGCGCACGAGAGCCTGGGCGCCGCCAACCGGCACCGCAACGCCGCGATCGCCTCGATCAGCGTTGCCACGGCGTCCACCCTCATGATGTGGCTCTGGAAGGACTGACCGATGTCGCCCCTGACGACCCTGGTCCAGGCGCTCGAGCCGTGGAAGTCGCTCTACGGCGACTCCAAGACCGTGGCGTCGGCCGTGACCGGGATTCATCTGGTCGGCCTGCTGTTCGGCGGCGGGCTCGCCGTCGCGGCGGACCGCTCGACGCTCCGGGCCCTGCGACGGCCGCCGGCCGAGCGGGCCGAATCCCTGCGCGAGCTGCACGCCGTGCATCGGCCCGTCCTGATCGCCCTCGCCGTGCTGTTCCTGAGCGGGGTCGCGCTCGCCACCGCGGATCTCGACACCTTCCTGGGCTCGCCCGTCTTCTGGGCCAAGCTCGGGGTCGTGGCGCTGCTCCTGGCCAACGGGGCGGTGCTCGAGCGGACCGAGCGGGCGCTGTGGCGCGACGGCGTGGAGGATCGCCCGCGGCGGCTCTGGCGCCGCCTCGGGATCAGCACCCGTCTCAGCCTCGCACTCTGGACCGCCACGGTGATTCTGGGCACCGTGCTCGTCAACGCCGCCTGAGCCCGCGGCCCTTCACCGGACCTCAGCCGATGCCGTTACCCGCCGACCCTCGCGACCCGTCGCCCTGCGACGGCTGCCCGCACGACCTGGCCCGCCGGAGCTTCCTCCAAGGGATCGGCTTCCTGTCGCTGGCCGCACTCACCGGTCTGGGCGCGCCCCTCCACGACGCCCTGGCCCTCACGCCGAGGGCCCTGCGTGCGGTGGGACGCCTGGGCGGCAACCCCGCGTATCCCATTCCGGCGCAGGATGGAGTGCAGATCGACCGCGACCAGGAGGTCATCCTGGTCCGCTGGCAGAACGCGGTGTACGCCTTCAACCTCTCGTGCCCCCACCAGCGCACGGCGCTCCGCTGGAACCAGGGCGCCGACCAGTTCCAGTGCCCGAAGCACCACTCGAAGTACCGTCCCGACGGGGTCTTCGTCTCCGGCCGGGCGACTCGGGGAATGGATCGCTTCAGCGTCGTGCGGCAGGGCGACCAGGTGGTGGTGGACGTCGGCGCGATGCACAAGCAGGACGCCGACACCGCCGGGTGGGAGGCCGCCGTGCTGCGCCTGTAAGTCGCCGGGACCGCAGCCGGACGGCGGCCGCGGTCGATTCCGGCACCCCTCTTCCGTCACTCCGGTGTCCCGTGGCATGATCCACCCCACACCGGAGACCCGACCATGCGCTACGCCCTCCTGCTCCACTACCCCCAGCCCGCCGTCCCCACCGTCCGCCCCGAGGAGATCGAGGCGGGCAAGGCGGCCTTTCACGCCTACGCCAAGGCGCTCGACGACGCCGGCGTGCTCCGCTCCGCCGAGGTCCTCCAGCAGGTCGCCAAGGCGACCAGCCTGTCGCTCAAGCAGGGCACGCCCCAGGTGCAGGACGGCCCGTTCGCCGAGACCAAGGAGGCGCTGGCCGGCATCTTCATGATCGAGGTGCCCGACCTGGACGCCGCGCTGGCCTGGGCCGAGCAGTGCCCGGCCGCCCGGTGGGGCACGGTGGAGATCCGCCCCTCCGCCGTGCGCTTCGTGGACGGGACCTGGACCGGGGCGACGTGACCCGAGACGCCGCGGCCGAGGCCGAGCAGCTGGCCCGGGTGGCCTATGGGCGGCTGCTCGCCATCCTGGCCGCGCGGGACGGCGACATCGAGGCGGCGGAAGACAGCCTGGCCGACGCCTTCGCCCAGGCGCTCAGCTCGTGGCCCGGCGCCGGGGTCCCCCGCAACCCGGCGGCCTGGCTGCTCACGGTCGCGCGCCACCGCCGCCACGACGTCCGCCGCTCGGCGGTGCACCGGCTCACCGACTCCCTCGACGAGGCCGGGGCCAGTGCCGTCCCGGCCCTGGTGGACGAGCTGGACCCCGACGCGATTCCCGACCGGCGGCTCGCCCTTCTCTTCGTCTGTGCCCACCCCGCCATCGATCCGGCGATCCGCACGCCGCTCATGCTCCAGGCGGTGCTGGGCTTCGACGCCGAGCGGATCGGCCGCGCGTTCGCGGTGCCCGAGGCCACCATGGCGCAGCGGCTGGTGCGGGCCAAGCGCCGGATCCGCGACGCCGGCATTCCGTTCGCCGTGCCGGATCGGAGCCAGATGCCGGCCCGGCTGGGCCCGGTGCTCGAGGCGATCTACGGCGCCTACGCCATCGACTTTCCCCTGGTCGCCGGCGCCGCCCCGCGCGACTCCCTGGCAGACGAGGCGCACTACCTCGCCGTGACGCTCACCGAGCTGCTGCCGGAGGAGCCCGAGGCGCTGGGTCTGGCCGGGCTGATCTCGTTCTCCCTCGCGCGCGAGCCGGCGCGACGGACGGGCGCAGAGTTTGTCCCCCTGGACGAGCAGGACCCCGGGCGCTGGGACCCCGAGCTGGTCGCGCTCGGCGAGCGGTATCTCCGGCGGGCCCGCGCGCTGGGCGGCATGGGTCGCTTCCAGATCGAGGCCGCCATCCAGTCCGCCCACTGCGACCGGGCCACCTCGGGCCAGACCGACTGGCGCGCCCTCCGAACCCTCTACGCCGGTCTCCTCTCGGTCGCGCCGACCCTCGGCGCGCGGGTGGCTTACGCCGCGACCACCGGCCGGGTCGAGGGAGCGGAGGCGGGCCTGGCGGCGCTGGAGGCGATCGGGGACCAGGCCGTGCAGCGGTTCCAGCCCGCCTGGGCCACGCGGGCCCACCTGCTCGGCGAGGCGGGGCGGACGGAGGAGGCGGCGCGGGCGTACGAGCGGGCGATCTCGCTGACCACGGACGCCGCCGCACGACGCTATCTCGAGCGGAAGCGATCGAGGCTCGGCCGGTCGGGACACGCTCGGGAGGCCGAACCGGGAGCCTGAAGGAAGTCTCAGGCCGTCTTCCCTTCGGCTTCCGCCGCCCCGCTCCAGATTCACGCGCATGCCGCCCATGCGACGCGCGCTCCAGATCATCCTCGCCCTCTCACTGCTCGGCATCGCCTTCTCGGGCACGCTGACCTATCGGGAGCTGTGCAGCGCCACGGCCACCGGCTGCAGCATCGCGGGGGGACCGGGCACGCTGCTGGGACTGCCGGTGTGCGTCTACGGGCTGGTGATGTACGTCCTGGTAGCGGGAACGGCCGCGGCCGGCCTCTGGGCCGGGCGACCGGCCAGCGGTGCGGAGAGGGTTCAACCCGGTTTCCCAACGAGGTAGCCATGGCCAGCATCCTGATCGTCTACGGCACCGCCTACGGGCAGACCGAGCGGATCGCCCAGCTGATCGCCCGGGTGGTTCGGGCGTCGGACCACGAAGTGACCCTGCTGCACGGCGATCGCCTGCCGGCAGGAGCCGCGCTCGAGGCGCATGACGGGTTCGTGGTGGCGGCCTCGGTGCTGTTCGGCCGGCATCAGCGGTACATCGAGCGGTTCGTGCGGGACCACTTGGCGAGGCTCGACTCGGCGCCGTCCGCGTTCGTGTCGGTCTGCGGCGCGATGGCCGGGGCGTCCCCCGAGGGGGCGCGTGAAGCTCGCCAGTACCTCGACCGCTTCCTTCAGAGGACGGGCTGGCGCCCCGCGATCGCGCTGTCGTTCGCGGGCGGGCTGCCCTATACGCGCTATCGCCCTTGGACCCGCTGGATGATGAAGCTGATCAGCCGCCGGACCGGCCGGCCGACGGACACCTCCCGGGACTACGACTTCACCGACTGGGCCGGCGTGGCGCAGTTTGCCGAGCGGTTCGCGGGGCTGCTGCCGCCCGCCACCGGGCCGGCCGCTGTCTCCGGAATGGCGCCGGCGGCCCGGGCCCGGGGCGAGGGCGAGATCTGCTAGCTGGGGCCGGCCGAAAAGCGCGCCGCCGCCGGGTACGATGCTCGGCGCCGGCGTGCCGCGGCCACCGGGCTCAATCCGGCCGGATGGCTGACCCGCCCCGGAGCCGGCACCGTACCTGATAGATGGAGAGGAACTGGGACTCGAAGTTTCGGCAGGCGCCCCGCAGGTAGAGCCGCCAGACGCGGACCCGCTCCGCGCCGGCGAGCCGTTCGGCCTCTTCCTCATGCTCGTCGAGGCGCCGGGCCCAGTGGCGCAGCGTTTC
>DATAOR010000141.1:0-3369 GCA_036265635.1 Gemmatimonadales bacterium | reverse complement strand
GCCACCCGGGCCGACGTGCTCGAGCACCGGGGATCGGTCTCGTCGATCGTCACCGGTGGTCGGTTCGTGCCGGCCGGCCAGCATTTCGACGATGAATGAGCCCGGCACTCTCCTGGTGGTCGGACTGGGCAACCCGATCATGGGGGACGACGGGCTGGGTCTGGCCGCACTCGACCGGCTGCGGCGTGACTGGCGGCTTCCCGCCGGGATCGAGCTGGTCGACGGCGGGACCTGGGGGATGCGGTTGCTGCCGGTGATCGAGGAGGCGCAGGCGGTCCTGCTGCTCGACGCCATCGACGCGGGGCGGATGCCGGGGGACCTGATCGAGCTCGAGGGGGACGAGCTGCCCCGCCTGTTCGGCCATAAGCTCTCGCCTCATCAGATCGATCTGCGCGAAGTGCTGGCGGTCGCCGGCCTCCGGGGCACCCTCCCCCCGCGGCTCGCCGCCGTCGGCCTGCAGCCCGAACGCATCGAGCTGAGCGCCCACCTGAGCCCCGTGGTGGCCGGAGGGGTGGATCGGATGCTGGCGGCAGTGGCCGCCCGGCTCGCCACCTGGGGCCATCCCATCCTGCCGGGCCGGACGCCCGCCGTTGCATGAGCTGAGCGTCGCACTCGAGATCCGGCGCATCGCCGAAGCCCGGCTGGCACGGTCGGAGCTGCCTCAGCTCTCCGCCGTGGGCGTGGAGGTGGGGGACGACTCGGGCATCGAGCCGGAGAACCTCCGATTCTGCCTGGAGGCCGTGTTCGCCGAGCCGCCCTTCCGCGGGGCCCGGCCGGTCCTGGAACGGCTCGGCGGCGACGTGCTCCGGGTGGCCTACCTGGAGGTGGACGATGGCTGTCCGGACCATTGAGGTCCGGGAGCGGGTCATGGCCCGGAACGATGCCCTCGCGGGAGGGGTGCGGGCGCGGCTCCGGGATGCGGGCGTCGTGGCGCTCAACCTGGTGTCCTCGCCCGGCTCGGGGAAGACCGCCCTGCTCGAGCGCACGCTCGGGGCCCTGGGTGGCGAGCTGGAGATGGCCGTCATCACCGGGGACGTGCAGACCCAGAACGACGCCGACCGGCTGGCGCGGCACACCGACCGGCTGGTCCAGGCGGTGGTCACCGGCGGCGCCTGCCACCTCGACGCCCTCCAGATCGAGACCGCCCTCGAGGCGATCGACCTCGCCCGCACGCGGCTCCTCTTCATCGAGAACGTGGGCAACCTGGTCTGTCCGGCCAGCTGGGATCTGGGCGAGGCGGCCAAGGTGGTGGTCTTCTCCGTCACCGAGGGCGAGGACAAGCCGCTCAAGTACCCCAAGATGTTCCGCGAGGCTTCGTACGCCGTGCTCAACAAGATTGACCTGCTGCCCCACCTCGACTTCGACGTCGCGGCCGCCCTGGCCAACGCGCGCTCGGTGAACCCGGCGCTCCGCTTCTTTCAGACTTCGGCCCGCACCGGCGAGGGACTGGCCGGGTGGTTCGCCTTCCTCCGGGCCCAGGCCGGGGCGGGGGCCCCCGCATGATCGCCTCGGCTCCCACCGGCGAGCGGCAGGCGCTCCGGCTCCATGTGGCCGGCGTGGTCCAGGGGGTGGGCTTCCGGCCGTTCGTGCACCGTCTCGCTCACCGCCACGGGCTGGGGGGGTGGGTCCGCAACGCCTCGGGCGACGTGGAGATCGAGATCGAGGGGACGGCCCGCGCGGTCGAGCGGTTTGTCCGGCAGCTCGAGCAGGACGCGCCACCGCTCGCCCGGGTGGCCCAGGTGGACACCCGGCCTTGCCGGCCCGCCGGCCACGCGGCTTTCAGCATCCGACCGAGCGCCGACCGGCCGGAGGCCCGGGCCGCCGCGACTCCCGACGCGGCCATCTGTCGCGCCTGCGAGCGCGAGCTGTTCGACCCGACCGACCGACGCCACCGCTATCCCTTCATCACGTGCAGCGACTGCGGCCCACGGTTCAGCCTGATCGAGTCGCTGCCGTACGACCGGGAGCGGACCACCATGCGCCGGTTCGCCCCGTGTGGCGACTGCCTCCGGGAATACCGGCGCCTGGGCGATCGGCGATACCACTGCGAGACCACCAGTTGCCCCGCCTGCGGGCCGCGCCTTTGGTTCGTCGGACCCCAGGGCAACGTGGCGGAGCCGTCGGCGGCGCTGGCCGCGGCCGCGGCGCTGCTCCAGGCGGGGGGTGTGCTCGCCCTCCGCGGTCTGGGCGGGTTCCACCTGGCGGTGGATGCGACCAGCGAGCCGGCGGTCAGCCGGCTCCGGACTCGGAAGCGGCGCGAGCGGAAGCCGCTGGCGGTGATGGTGCGGACCCTGGCGGAGGCCGGCGCGCTGGCGCGGCTGACTCCCGGGGCGCGGCGGCTGCTGGCGTCGCCGGAGCGGCCGATCGTGCTGGTCCGGTCCCGACCCGGCTCCCCGCTGGCCCGCGCCGTGGCGCCGGGCTTGAGCACGCGAGGACTGGTGCTGGCCTATACGCCGCTCCACCATCTGTTGCTCGATCTGGCCGGCTGTCCGTTGGTGATGACCAGCGGCAACGCCAGCGACGAGCCGATCGCCGCCGGCAACGAGGAGGCGCTCGACCGGCTGGGGCAGGTGGCCGACGGCTTCCTGCTGCACGACCGGGAGATCGTGGCCCCCACCGACGACTCGGTAGTCCGGCTGGCCGGTACCGCGCCAGTGATCCTCCGGCGTGCCCGCGGCTACGCCCCGCGCGCCATCGGTCTGCCGCTGGCCACCGAGCGGCCGCTGCTCGCGGTCGGCGCGCAGCTCAAGAGCACGTTTACCCTAGCCCACGGCCGCTCGGCTTTCGTGAGCCAGCATATCGGCGACCTGGAGAACTTCGAGACGTTCGAGCGCTATCAGCAGATGCTGGCCCACCACCGCGCCCTGCTCCGGGTCGAGCCGGAGCTGGTGGTCGGTGACCTCCACCCCGGGTACCGGTCCACCGGGCTGGCCGGCGAGCTCGGGCTGACCCAGCTGGCGCCGGTGCAGCACCACCACGCGCACATCGCGGCGGTGATGGCGGAGCACGGGGTCACCGAGCCGGTGATCGGCGTGGCCTACGACGGCACCGGCTACGGAGCCGACGGCCATATCTGGGGCGGGGAAATCCTGGCCTGCGACCTGACGGGATTCCGCCGGCTGGCGCACCTCCGGTATGCCCCGCTGCCCGGTGGTGACGCCGCGGCCCGGGCACCCTGGCGGACCGTGCTCGGCCTCCTGGCCCTGGAGCCGCACGGCGCCGCGTCGTTCCAGGCCGCCTTCGAGGGCGTCGCGGCCGGCGAGCGAGCGATGGTCGAGCGGCAGCTCGCCGCGGGCTTCAACACCCCGCTGGCCTCATCGATGGGCCGGCTGTTCGACGCGGCGGCGGCCGTCCTCGGCGTGCGGCGGG
>DATAOR010000140.1:0-6362 GCA_036265635.1 Gemmatimonadales bacterium | reverse complement strand
GGCTTGAGCCGGGCCACGGAGCTGGCGTTGATCTGGTCGAACGGCGCGTAGCGGTGCTGCCGGAGGTCGCGGCCGTAGGTGAGCCAGTCGCCGCTGGTGTCGGCGGCGGCGAGACGTTGGTCGGTGACCGGACGGAGGGGCAAGGTGACCGGGCCTGCGCCCCGGCCGCGCAGCGCCAGCCCCAGCGCGACGGTCCCGGCCAGGGCGCCCAAAGCGATCCAGGCTGATTTCATGGTCGAGAAACTAACCTCGAGGGCAAGCGCGCAGAGAATGGCGCTGCCGGGGTACCCGGGCGCCTTCTCGGGTCCCTGTGACGCGGGCCACATTGGGCCGGACCTTCTCTGCTATAGTGGAGAGCTGTGACCGCCCACCACCCCCCGCGGACGGATCGTTCGCCCGCCCATCGCCGCTCCGGCACCACGCCGCTCACGCCGGGCGCGCTCTGGTGGGTTCTCAAGCACGCCTTCATCGGCTGGTGGGCCGACAACGTCCCCCGTCTGGGCGCCTCGCTGGCCTACTACACGCTGTTCGCCCTGGCCCCTATCCTGGTGATCGCCATCGGCGTCGCGGGGGTGGCGTTCGGGCCTGAGGCGGTCCGGGGTGAGGTGGTCGGCCAGATTCGCGGGCTGGTCGGCGAGCAGGGCGCGGTGGCCGTGCAGTCGATGCTCCAGGGGGCCGCCAAGCCCTCGGCCGGCGTGCTCCCCACGGCGATCGGGCTGATTACCGCGTTCCTTGGGGCCACCGGCGCGTTCATCGAGCTGCAGACCGCGCTCAACGCCATCTGGCGGGTCCAGCCGCGGCCGGGCGTCAACCTTGGCGCCTTCGTCCGTCAGCGGCTGATCTCGTTCGGCCTGGTGATTGGCGTCGGATTTCTCCTGCTGGTGAGCCTGCTGGTGAGCGCGGCGCTGGCCGCGTTCAATCGCTACCTCGGCAGTCGCTTCCCCGGGCTCACCGTCCTCTGGGAGGCCAGTAACGTGATCGTCTCGCTCGGCGTGGTCACGTTGCTGTTCGCCATGGTCTACAAGATCCTGCCCGACGTCCGGCTCGGCTGGCGCGACGTCTGGGTTGGCGCGCTGGTGACGGCAGGCTTCTTCAGCATAGGCAAGCAGGTCATCGGCCTCTACCTCGGCACCAGCAGCCTGGCCTCGACCTACGGCGCGGCGGGCTCGGTCGTCGTGTTGCTGGTCTGGGTGTACTACTCGTCGCAGGTAGTGCTGCTCGGCGCCGAGTTCACCCGGTTCTATGTCGAGCGCTTTCGGGGTGCGCCGCCGCCGATGAAGCACGCCACCCGCGGGCCGCCGCCGCCCGAGCTGGCGCCGACGGGCGAGATGGCCCTGGACCGACCCGGCGGAGCGAAGTAATCGCGCGGCGTCAGCGGTTCGCCCGTCCCATCAGCGGCTTGCCTTCCGGCGGCTGGTAGGCCCGAAGCCGCTGCAGCAGCGCGGCCGGAGTGGACTCGACCATGATGGTGGCCCGGTGGGCCTCGGTCAGGAAATCCTCCTTCACCGCATGATCGAGAAACGCCGACAGGGCGTCGAAGTATCCTGCGGTGTTGAGGATGCCGCACGGCTTGGCATGGATCCCGAGCTGGCCCCAGGTCAGGATCTCGAAGAAGCCCTCCAGTGTCCCGATCCCGCCCGGCAGGGCGATGAAGCCGTCGCTCAGGTCGGCCATCTGCGACTTCCGCTGGTGCATCGAGGCGACCACGATCAGGTCCTGGATGCCCCGGTGCGCGGCTTCCTTCTGGATCAGGTTCTGGGGAATGATCCCGGTGACGTGGCCGCCCGCCTCCTGGACCGCGTCGGCCAGCTCGCCCATGATCCCGACACTGGCGCCGCCGTAGACCAGCTCGATGTCCTCGGCGGCCAGCAGCGTGCCCAGCTCGCGGGCGGCCGTGCCGTACTCCGGCCGCGCGCCGGCGTTGGTCCCGCAGAACACGCAGAGTCGGGTGAGGGTCGTGGGCATCGGTCTCCTCGGTGCGTCCGTGAGGCTTGAAATTAGTCCCGGAGTGGTCTAGCTGTCAGGCTGGCGCCTGGGCGGCGCGGGCCCGGCCCCATGACCGGCTCGGCCACGCCGCCCGCTCACCCTGATTGTCCGGAGTGCCTCATGCCCGAGCTTCCCCACCGCACCCTGGGCCGCGATCGTCTCGCGGTCTCCGCCCTCGGCCTCGGCTGCATGGGCATGTCGGACTTCTACGTTGGCCGGAACGACGACGAGTCCGTCGCCACCATCCACCGCGCGCTCGACCTGGGCGTGGACTTTCTCGACACGGCGGACATGTACGGCCCGTTCACCAACGAGCGGCTGGTGGGCCGGGCCATCAAGGGCCGGCGGGACCAGGTCGTGCTCGCCACCAAGTTCGGTAACGAGCGCGCCGAGGACGGCACCTTTCTCGGCGTCAACGGCCGGCCCGACTATGTGAGGAAGGCCTGCGACGCCTCGCTCCAACGGCTCGGCGTGGACCACGTCGACCTCTACTACCAGCACCGGGTCGACCGGTCCGTGCCGATCGAGGAGACCGTCGGCGCCATGGCCGAGCTCCAGCGCGCGGGCAAGGTCCGGCACCTGGGCCTGAGCGAGGCTGCGCCCGAGACCATCCGGCGGGCAGCCCGCGAGGCCCCGATCGCCGCCCTGCAGACCGAGTATTCGCTGTGGACGAGGGAACCCGAGGACGACGTTCTGCCGACCTGCCGCGAGCTGGGCATCGGGTTCGTGGCCTACAGCCCGCTGGGCCGAGGCTTCCTCACCGGACGGTTCCGCTCGATCGACGATCTTCCCCCCGACGACTATCGCCGGAACTCCCCCCGGTTCCAAGGCGACAACTTCCGCCGGAACCTCGACCTGGTCGAGCGGGTCGGCGCCATCGCCACCCGGAAGCGCTGCACCCCGAGCCAGCTGGCCCTGGCCTGGGTGCTGGCCCAGGGCGAGGACATCGTCCCCATTCCCGGCACCAAGCAGCGGAAGTATCTCGAGGAGAACGTGCGGGCGATCGAGGTGGAGCTGACCCCGGGCGACCTGGCGGAGATCGACGAGGTCGCCCCGCAGGGAGCCGCGGCCGGGGCCCGCTACAACGAAGGCGGGATGCGCACCATCGACCGCTAGGCGGACCGCGGCGGCTCGGTCAGTACCGGCAGGCCGGCGAACTGACGAAGCGGGCGCGCCCACTCGGTCACCGTGGCGCGGGTCCGAGCCGGCGCCCCGTGGAGCCGGAGCTCTCCGCCATCGGCCAGGACCAGCGCCAGCGCGAAGCTGGGATCGCCGTCGCTGTCCCGCTCCTCCAGGATTCGCACGTCCCGGAGATCGGACAGGGAAAAGCGGGTGACGGTCGGGACGCGGTCGCCGGGGTGGCGGATGCTGAAGGTGCCGGTGCCCTGCGCGCGGTCGAGCTCCAGCCGGGTGGTGGGATGCCGCCGGACCAGCCAGAGGCCGGCACAGAAGTGGCCCAGGCCGATCGCCAGGATGGCGGCCCGCTCCCAGCGGCCGAAGGTCGCCCACTCCGGGGCGAACGGCACCGAGCCCAGCACGAAGGTGCCGCTGGCCACGAACAGCAGGCCGAACAGCCAGAGGCAGCCGGGCCTGTCGCGGAGGGTGAGCCGCGAGGCCGAATGCTGGATGCGCATGGGCCCTCCAATCTAGCCGACCGCTCGAGGTCTGCGACCATGAGGCGCTGGTGACGACGCACCTGGACGCTGAGCACGAGATGGATCGCAGGCGTCCGGGCTGGACCCGGGCGGGACCGTGAGCGCGCGGGTCAGGCCCGGGCCGCCCGCCATTCGGGCCGCCACCGGAGCGGATCGTCCTCCCGTGCTGAGCCTGCTGGCGGCCGCCGGACTGCCCGCGCTGGGGGTGTCCCCGACGCTGGACCATTTCCTGGTGGCCGAAAAGGCAGGGCAGGTGGTCGGTGCCGTGGGGCTCGAGTTCTATGGGCCCGACGCGCTGCTGCGCTCGGCGGTGGTGTCGCAGGACCTGCGGGGGTCGGGACTGGGCGGGGTGCTGATCGCCCGCCTCCTGGCGCAGGCCGAGGCGCGGGGCGTGCGGGGCGTCTACCTGCTCACCACCACCGCGGAGCGGTACTTCCCCCGATTCGGCTTCGAGCGGATCGACCGAGCCGAGATCCCGGAGGCGGTCCGGCAATCGGACGAGTTTCGCGAGGCCTGTCCGGCCTCGGCGGTGGCGATGCGGCGGATGGTCGGCGGGCGCTAGCAGCTTGCCAGCCGGCCTCGACCGTGCCTCACCCCAACGCCCCTCGGCCGAGCCTCACCCCAGCCGCGCCACCGCCTGTCTCGCCGCGCGCCGCCAGATCAGCTCGTAGGGCGACCGCTCCGCCATCGACCGGTACCACCCCGCCGCCTCCGCCGGCCGCCCCAGCTCCTCCAGCAGCTGGGCCCGGAGGAACCGCTGAGACGCCAGGGTGAAGAACGGCGAGGCCACCGTGAGCTGAAACCAGAGCTCCGGCCGGGCCCGCTCGAGCCGCGCCAGGGCGTCGGCCGGCCGGCCGCGGGCCCGGACCAGCGCCGCATCGAGCTCGACCGTGAAGTTCCGGACCAGCGGGCCGCCGGCCTCGAGCTCGGCCAGCTCCTCCAGCCGCCCGGCCGCGGCGGGGAGATTGCCCAGCCGGAGCTCGAGCAGGCCGAGCAGGTACAGCCGGATCGCCGGATGCAGCTCGTTGTGCATCGCGAACACCACGAAGCTGCTCGGCGGCACCGCCGCCGGGTCCCACCGGTCCAGCGCGTCGCGCACCCGCCGGATCTCCCGCTCGTCCGGCGCCAGGAACGGCAGGGCGGCGAACAGGCCCCGCACCTCCAGACCCCAGGTGGGATCGAGCCCTTCGGCGGCGGCCAGCTCCGTCGCCGCGGTCGCCGGATCGTCCCCGGCCAGCGCCAGGTGCGCCAGCAGGATGTGGCACAGGGCCCGGAGCTCGGGCGCCCGGGCTGCCTGGAGGAAGCCTCGGGCCAGCGCCGCCGCACCGGCCAGATCGCCCGAGTAGAGCGCGACGTCGGCGAAGGCGATGCCGACGGTGATCGCGCGGGCGGTCTGGAGCTCGGCCGCGACGGCGGCGATCTCGCTCCGGTCGGCGGTCGCGTGGGCCCGGAGGGCGCGCATCGCCAGCGCCTGGTCGCCAGCGGGGCTGAGCGTCAGGATCCGGTCGATCAACGAGATCATCTCCCCGGCCCGCCCCTCAAGCGCCGAGATCCGGACCAGGTGGACCAGCGCCGCCACGTGATCGGGCTCGAGGCCAAGCACCCGGTCGAACGAGCCGCGGGCCTCGACCGACGAGCGCCCGCGGAGCGGGTTGCAGTGGAACAGCAGGTCGCCCAGGTGGAACCAGGCCTCGACGTCGTCGGGGTACGCGCCGGTGATGGTGGTATAGAGCGACTCGGCTCGGTCCACCGCGCCGTGGAGCCAGGCCCGCTGGGCGCCGAGCACCAGCCGGTCATGCGGGCCCAGCCGCTCCTGATGTGCGGCTCCCTGGTCGGCCGCCTCGCGGGCGTAATCGGGCACGGCACAGCCGGCCGCAGCCGCCGCCAGGCGGTACCAGGCCAGGGCGAACGAGGGGTCGGCGTCCACCGCCGCCTGGAACTGCTCCATCGCGTCGAAGTAGCGGCCGGCCCGCAGCTCCCCCTCCCCGACCAGATAGGGCTTGAGCGCATCGAGCGAGGCGGTGGTCCGGGCCGCGATCCGGGTGAGCCGGGTGCCCGTGGTGACCTCCTGCGCCGCGAGCAGCTGCCGGGCCAGCTCGTCCACCATGTCGAACAGCTCCCCTTCGTCGGCGGCGGTGGCGTGGACCCGGGCGAGCGATGCACCGGTAGCGGCTTCCGCCCCCACCCGGTGGAGCACCGCGCTCACCTCCAGCCGTCCGGCGGCCTCGACCACCGCCCCGTCGAGCACCAGCCCCGCGCCGAGCCGCCGGGCCAGGCTGTCGGCCGAGCCGCCGGCCGCTTCGCCTTCGGCGATGGCGTGGAAGACGGCCCGGGGGTCCACCGTCCGGAGCGCGCCGGCGCCGTCGAGCTTGGTCGCCACCAGGTGGACCAGGCCCTCGCCGAGATAACCGAAACGGGCATCGCCCCGGACGGCGAAGGGGAGGATGGCGATGGTGGTCGGATGCGGAGTAGCCGCGTGAGTCACCGTCGCGCCCTCAACCGTCGCGCCCTCACCCTTCGCCCCCGCACCCGTCGCGCCCTCAGCCGTCGCCCCCGCAACCGTCGGCGGCGCCGCGGCCCGGCCCCGTGCGGCGGCCGGGATGCCCCCGGCTCGGCCGCTGGCCGCCGCCCGCAGGCGCTCCATCAGCGCCCTCGTCTCAGGGGCCGGCTCGAGCTCGAGGTCCTCGGCCAGCCGCCGGGCGAACTCGTCGTAGGCGCGGA
>DATAOR010000139.1:0-33375 GCA_036265635.1 Gemmatimonadales bacterium | reverse complement strand
ACCCTGGAGGGCTGGTACAGCGATCCGGCCAAGGGCACGGTGGACGGCGTGCCGCCGACCCACTCGGTGAGCACGGCGACCATCCGGTCCAAGTTCTGGCGCCAGTTTCCCAGCGGCATCTTCGACCTCAAGCTGCAGCTGGGGATGGAGGCGTGGGGGCGGGGGACAATCGGCCGGGACGGCCTGGGCGCTCCGATCAACCTTCGCGGCGCGACCTTCTTCACCAGCCAGATCGAGATCCAGCTCCAGAGCTTTACCCTCTACTGGAACCGCGGCAACAATTCGGCCTCCAAGCTGACGTACGTCCCCGGATTTCAGTTGCCGGCGTACGGCAGCAACTTCGGCGTGCGCTGGGAGTTCCTGAATTAGGTTAGCACTGCATCGTAATGGCTTATTTCAGAGAACTATACACTACAGATCTCAAGCGTCGCCTCAGCTCATGGCGCCTAACGGCGCTCTGTTGGTGCGCCAGCCGGCCCCGGTAAGCCTTCATCCAGCCTCGGCCTCCGGTCCGCGCCGCGGCGAACCCCCACTGAACCGCACCCTACCAGCCGACCCTTGGCGCAGGTAAATTTGAAGGCTTTCCCGGGTTACGGAGGCGGGTTGCCCAACAGCATGACGGGGTTCGGCGCGGCGGAGGGCCCGGTCGGCGGCGGGCGCCTCCGGATCGAGATCCGGACCGTGAACCATCGCCACTTCAACCTGGCTCCCAAGCTTCCGGCCGACCTCGGCGCCCTCGAGGGCGAGGTGCGCGAACGGCTGCGGCGCGAGTTCGACCGAGGGCACGTGGCCGTGCAGGGGCGCTGGACCGAGCCGCCGGCCGGCGTGGCCGGCTTCGCGATCGATCTCGACCGAGCCCGACGGGTGGCCGACCAGCTCCGCCAGCTCCAGTCGGCGCTGAACCTGGGGGGCGACATCACGGTGGATCTGGTAGCTCGCCAGGCGGACGTGCTGTCGCTGAATGCCGAGCCCGCCATTCCGGTGGGCTGGAGCGAGGTCGAGCCGATCGTGGTGGGTGCCGCAGCGGAATGCCGCGCCATGCGGGCCCGGGAAGGCCAGGCCCTGGCCGCCGAGCTGCGGCATCGGCTGGATCTGCTCGAGCAGGCGGCGGCGGAGATCGCCCGACGGGCGCCGGAGCGGCTGGTCCGGGAGCGCGACCGACTCCGGACGGCCGTGGCCGAGCTGCTCGACGGCCGGCCGGCGGATGAGCCGCGGATCGCCCAGGAGATCGCGTTCCAGGCGGATCGGCTCGACCTCACCGAGGAGCTGGTGCGGCTCCGGGCCCATGTGGCCGCGGCCCGTGACGCGCTGGGGGCGGACCGGGCCGTGGGCAAGCAGCTCGGGTTTCTGGCCCAGGAGCTCGGTCGGGAGGTCAACACCATCGGCTCCAAGGCCAACGACGCCGAGATCACCCAGCAGGTGATTGCCATGAAGGGGGAGCTGGAGAAGTTCCGGGAACAGCTCGAGAACCTCGAGTGAAGCCCTTTCTCCTGGTGCTGTCGTCGCCCTCGGGCGGCGGCAAGACGTCGATCGCCAAGAGTCTGCTGCGGGCCCGCGACGACCTGGCCTATTCGGTGTCCGCCACGACCCGCCCCATCCGCGAGGGTGAGCGGGACGGGCGGGACTACCACTTCCTGACCCGGGCCGAGTTCGAGCGCCGGATCGCCGCGGGCGAGTTCCTGGAGTGGGCCAGCTACGCGGGCAACCTCTACGGCACCCTCCGGGCCGAGATCGACCGGATTCTGGGGCGGGGACGGACCGCGGTGCTCGACGTCGAGATCCAGGGGGCGCGGCAGATCCGGGCCAGCTTCCCCAACTCGCTGCACCTGTTCGTGCTGCCGCCGTCGGCCGAGGTGCTGGTAGGCCGGCTGGCCGACCGCAACACCGAGCCGGCCGCGGTGATCCGCGAGCGGATCGAGCGGGCCGCCGATGAGCTGGCCGCAGTGGCCGAGTACGACTACGCCATCGTCAACGAGGAGCTGGTGGTCGCCGTGGCGCAGGTGGCGGCGATTCTGGACGCCGAGGCGCGCCGGGTTTCGCGCCAGGACGGCCTGACGGCGTTCCTCGACCGGCTCCGGCGCGACGTGATCGCGGCGGCCAGCCGGATCGGCTCGCCGGCCTGAGCCTGTGGGCCGGCCGCCCAGTCGTCCAGCCCTGAGAGTGTACGCTGTGTCCGAGCTGTTCCAGCCTCGAATCGGAAGGAATGTCCATGCGCATCACCACCCCGTCGGAAGTGGCCCGGCAGGCCGGGAACAAGTATCTCGGTGTCCTGGTGGCCGCCAAGTTCGCCCGCTACCTCAATGAGTTTCCCAAGGACCAGCTGGCCGGCACCGGCGAGAAGCTGACCACCCAGGCGCTCCAGTCCCTGGTCGATGGCGATCTCAACTACAAGCTGGTCCGCCGGCGCCGCTCGGAGGCGTGACGGTGTGGTCCGGCCGCCGAGTCGTGCTCGGCGTGTCGGGCGGCATCGCCTGCTATAAGAGCTGCACCCTCGCGCGCCGGCTGACCCAGGCCGGCGCGCTGGTGGATGTGGTCCTGACCCAGGCGGCCGCCGAGTTCGTCCGGCCGGTGACGTTCGAGGCCCTTACCGGCCGGCCGGTCCAGAGCTCCCTCTGGGAGCCGGGCAGCGCGCTGTCGCACGTCCGGGCAGGCCAGCGAGTCGAGCTGGTGCTGGTGGCCCCGGCCACGGCGCATCTGGTGGCCCGCCTGGCACAAGGCCTGGCCGACGATTTCCTCACCACCCTGCTGCTCGCCGCCACCGCCCCAATCCTGCTCGCCCCTGCGATGAACGACGAGATGTACGCCCACCCCCAGACCCGCGCCAACCTCGAGCGGGTCCGCGCCCGGGGCGTCGGGCTGGTCGGGCCCGACACCGGGGCGCTGGCCGAAGGTCCCTCGGAGCGGCCGGGTCGGATGAGCGAGCCCGAGACCATCCTGGCGCACGCCGCCCGCCTCCTCCGCGGTGCCGCCGGCCCGCTGCGAGGTCGCCGGGTCGTGGTCACGGCCGGCCCGACCCGGGAGAGCATCGACCCGGTGCGGGTGGTGACCAACCGGTCGAGCGGCAAGATGGGCTACCGGGTGGCGGAGGCGGCCTGGGAGCGCGGCGCGGACGTGGTCCTCATCTCCGGGCCGGTCGCGCTGCCGCCGCCGATCGGGATCGAGCTGCGACGGGTGGAGAGCACCCGCGAGCTGGAGGACGCGGTCCGAGCGGAGCTGCGGACGGCCGACGTGCTGGTCATGGCCGCCGCCCCCGCCGACTTCCGGCCGAGCGACCCGAGCGACCGCAAGCGGGCCCGGAACGATGGGGCGCTGGCTGTCCCGATGGAGCCCACCGTGGACATCCTGAGCGCGACCCGCTCGGAGCGTCGCCCGGGGAGCGTCACCGTCGGCTTCGCGCTCGAGACCGGCGACGCCCTGGCCAAGGGCCGGGCCAAGCTGGAGCGGAAGGATCTCGACCTGATCGTGGTCAACGACGCGCTCGAGCAAGGTGCCGGCTTCGAGGTCGATACCAACCGCGTCGCCCTGATCGGCCGGGACGGTGGGGCCCAGATTCTGCCGCTGCAGTCGAAGCGGGCGGTGGCCGAAGCGATTCTCGACGCGGTGGAGCGGCAGCTTGGCGGATGAATGGCGCCGCTATCTTGCCCAGCAGGTGGAGCTGGGTGGGTCCGAGGTCTTCCTCGATCCACGGCCGGGGTCTTCCGCCGCCGGGGCCGACGGGCCGCCCGGGCCAGGCGCCGAGATTCGCACCACGGGTGCGCGCGGACCCTCGACTCGTGAGGCTGGCGCTACTGGCCTGACACCGAGGGACTCGCCGTCATCCGGCTCGGGTCGCATCGCTACCGCCGAGGGTCATGGCTCCGAGGCGATCGACACCAACCCTGGCCCCAGCGAGACCAACGCCGCGTCTGCCTATGCCCAGACTCCACGCTCCAATCCGCCTGCGGCACCCCGATCCCTGGCACCCGACCGCGATCTGGAGGCGACAGGAGCTCCTGCTCCGGCCGCGAAGGCCGCGCGATCCGCGGGTCCGCCGATGACGGGCGATCCGATGACGGGCGATCCGATGACGGGCGATCAGCCGGGCCCGGCGGCCGACGCCGCCGGCGCGCCCAAGTGGATGAAGGGCGCGCCGCCGGTACCAGGGCCGGGGATGGCGGTGCTGTCGCCCTCGCCCATCCTGCTGGGCAACGACCTCGGCGCGCTCGAGACGCTCGAGGCGGTGGCCGAGCGGATTCGCACGACCTACTGCTGCGATCTCTGTCCCCATCGCACCAAGGCGGTGCCGGGCGAGGGAAATCCGCAGGCGAGGCTGGTCCTGGTCGGCGAGGGACCGGGCGCCAATGAGGATGCCACCGGGCGGCCGTTCGTCGGCGCGGCCGGCCGGTTGCTCGACACCATCCTCGACGCTATTGAAGTCCCGCGGTCTTCGGTGTACATCACCAATATCGTGAAGTGCCGGCCGCCCCAGAACCGAAAGCCCTTGCCGGATGAGATCGCCGCCTGTATCCCCTATCTCCACCGCCAGCTCGATCTCATCGCGCCGAAGGTGATCATGGCGCTGGGCGGGACGGCCGGCGAGGCCCTGCTCGGCGTCCGCAAGAGCCTGGGAGAGCTGCGCAACAAGGTGCACACGTACAACGGCATTCCGCTGATCGTGACGTACCATCCCGCGGCCCTGCTGCGTAACCCGAACTGGAAGAAGCCGACCTGGGATGACGTCCGTATCGCCCGACAGCTTCTCGACCGCTGACAGCTACGTCGGCCGGTCGGCCCCGTGGAGCCAGGAGGCCGAGCAGGCGGTCCTGGCGGCCATTCTGCTCGATCAGGATGCGGCCCTCCGCGCGGCCGAGCTGGTCGACGACGGCATGTTCTACCGGGAGGGCCACCGCCGGCTGTTCCGGGCGATGCTCGCGCTCACCGAGCGCCGGACCGTCATCGACCACATCACGCTGCGCGACGAGCTGCTCCGCCGGGGCGACCTCGAGGCGGCCGGCGGGCTGGAATATCTGGCCGAGCTGGTGGACGCGGTGCCGACCGCGGCCAACCTCGAGTTCCACGCCAAGATCGTCCGCGACAAGGCCATCCTCCGCCGGCTGATCGAAGCCGGCACCTCGATCATCACCGAAGCCTACGACGGCCACTCCACCGCGGCCGACCTGCTCGACGTGGCCGAGTCGCGGATCTTCACCATCTCGCAGGCCCGGGGCAACGACGGCTTCACCCGGATCAAGGAGATGCTGTGGCCCACGATGGAGCGCATCGAAACGCTCCAGCGGAGCGGCAAAGCGATTACCGGGGTGCCCAGCGGGTTCGTAGACTTGGACTCGCTGACCTCGGGCTTCCAGGCGTCCGAGCTGGTGGTGGTGGCGGCCCGGCCCTCGATGGGCAAGACGGCGTTCTGCCTCAACATCGCGGCCCACGCCGCCAGCGAAGGGCAGGGGGTGGCCATCTTCTCGCTGGAAATGTCCAAGGAGGCGCTGGTCCAGCGGATGCTCACGGCCACCGCCCGGGTGGACAGCCACCGGGTGCGCCAGGGCTCGCTCCGGGACTCGGACTTCACCCAGCTCGCCCGGGCGGCCGGCATTCTCCAGACCTACCAGCTATGGATCGACGACACGCCCTCGCTCACCCTGCTGGAAATGCGCAGCAAGGCCCGCCGGCTCAAGATCGACAACGACCTCAAGCTGGTCATCGTGGACTATCTCCAGCTCATGCGGAGTCCCGAGCACGCCGAGAACCGGGTCCAGGAAATCTCCGACATCTCGCGCTCGCTCAAGGCGCTGGCCCGCGAGCTGGAAATCCCGGTCATCGCCCTGTCGCAGCTGTCACGCGCGTCGGAGCAGCGGGGTGGGGAGCGCAAGCCGATCCTGTCCGATCTGCGCGATTCCGGGGCCATCGAGCAGGACGCCGACCTGGTGGTGTTCATCCACCGGCCCGAGTACTACGACCGTGAAGACGAATCGAAGCGTGGCCTGGCGGAAGTCATGCTGGCCAAGAACCGGAACGGCCCCACCGGCGACGTCCAGCTCCGCTTCGTCCGGGAATACACCCGGTTCGACAACCTGTCCGGCCGGGACGAGCCGGAGTAGGCGGCCGGCGGCCTGGCCGGTCGAGCGCCACCGGCCCAGTCGCCCTCGACGTCCAAGCCCCCGCTGCTGAGTCACCGATCGGGAACACCATTCCATGGCCAAGTCGAAGTCGGTTTACCGCTGTACCGAATGCGGTCACGAGCATCCCAAGTGGGTCGGCCGGTGCGAGGCCTGCCAGGCCTGGAACGCCGTGGCCGAGGAGCCGGTCCTGGTGCGCCCGGTCATTCGGGCCGCCGGACGGCGCGGTGCGGCCGCGGCCGGGCCGGCGCCCTCGCGGCTCCGCGACGTCGCTACCCATCCGCTCGAGCGGTGGCGCACCGGGCTACCCGAGTTCGATTTCGTCCTGGGCGGCGGGGTGGTGCCGGGCTCGATGATCCTGATCGGGGGTGAGCCCGGCATCGGCAAGTCCACCCTCCTGCTGCAGGCCGCCGCCCGGCTCGAAGCCGGCGGGCGCACGGTGCTGTACGCCAGCGGCGAGGAGTCGCCCGACCAGATCCGGCTCCGGGCCGAGCGGCTGGTGGACGAGGACGCCGGCGCGGTGCACGTGCTGGGCGAGACCCGGCTGGAGGCCATCCTCGGCGCCGCGGCGGCGGTGTCGGCCGACCTGGTCGTCATCGACTCGATCCAGACCGTCTACACCGAATCGCTCGACAGTGCGCCGGGGAACGTGGGCCAGGTCCGCGAGTGCTCCGGCCAGCTGATGCGGTTCGCCAAGGAGAGCGGGACGGCGGTGGTGGCGGTCGGCCACGTAACCAAGGGCGGCGGCATCGCGGGGCCCAAGACGCTGGAGCACATCGTGGACACGGTGCTCTACTTCGAGGGCGAAGCCACCCTCGACTACCGCCTGCTCCGCACCACCAAGAACCGGTTCGGCTCGGTCGATGAGCTGGGCGTGTTCTCGATGACCGAGCACGGCCTGGTGGCGGTCCCCAACCCGTCGGCGGTCTTCCTGGCGGCCAGGACCGACGGCATCAGCGGCAGCGCGGTCACCGCGCTGATGGAGGGCACCCGGCCGGTGCTGGTCGAGGTCCAGGCGCTGGCCGCCAAGTCCGGCTACGGGACGCCGCAGCGGGTCGCCACGGGGCTCGACCCCAAGCGGCTGGCCGTGCTGCTGGCCGTGCTCGAGCGCCGGGCCGCCACCTCGTTCGCCGATCTCGACGTATTCGTGCAGGTGACGGCCGGGGTCCGGCTGGGCGAGCCCGGGGCGGACCTGGCCGTGGCCGCGGCGCTGGTGTCGAGCCTGCTCAACCGGCCGGCGCCGCGGGATGTGCTGTTCCTGGGCGAGATCGGTCTGGGGGGCGAGATCCGCCCCAGCGGGGCGATCGAGCGCCGCATCGCCGAGGCCGCCCGGCTGGGCTTCCGCCGGGTGTTCGGCTCGTCGCGGAGCGGCACCCAGGTCGCCGGGGTGACCATGGTCGGGCTCGATCACGTCGAGCAGCTGGTGCGCGCGCTTGCCGCGTGACGTGGGTGTCGTGGTCGTGGCCGCGGGTCGGGGCACCCGGCTCGGCAGCCGGGGCCTCAAGCAGTACCAGCCGGTCGCCGGCGTGCCGATGGTGCTCCGGGCCCTGCGGCCGTTCGTGTCGCACCCGGAGGTGGCCTACGTCGTCCTGGTCCTCCCGGCGGACGAGGCGGCCAGGCCACCGGCGTTTCTTGGTTCGGCCGGCGGCCCGCTGGCCATCGTGGCCGGGGGTGCGGAGCGGGCCGACTCGGTGGCCGCGGGCCTGGCCGCGCTCGAGCCGGCCTGCACCACGGTGCTGGTGCACGACGCGGCCCGGCCCTTGGTCGAGCGCCGGGTGATCGACGCGGTGATCGGCCATGCCCGGGCGGGGCAGGGCGCGGTGGCGGCGATCCCGCTCAGCGACACCCTCAAGGAGGCCGACCCGCACGATCACACCCGAGTGGGTCGCACCGTGCCGCGGGACGGACTGTGGCGGGCGCAGACGCCGCAGGGGTTTCCCCGCGCCGTGCTCGAGCGGGCCCATGCGGCCCGGGGTGCCGGCGTCGCCGCCACCGACGACGCGGCCCTGGTCGAGCGACTCGGCGTGCCGGTCGTGCTGGTGCCGGATTCACCCCGCAACCTCAAGATCACCACCGCCGACGACCTGCTGATCGCCGATTTGCTGGCGGCACGCGAGGCATGATCCTTCCGTTCCAGGCGGCCGACGAGATCGAGGCAGCCATTCCTCCGGTGGCGGCCCATCTGGCTGCCGGCCGGCTGCTCGGCTATCCCACCGAGACGGTGTACGGCCTCGGGTCGGCGGCCAGCGAGCCGGCGCTGAAGGCGTTGGCCCGGCTCAAGGGGCGAGATCCGGGCAAGCCATTCCTGCTGCTGGTGAGCGGGCGGGCCATGGCCGAGGCGTGGGGCCTCGTCTTCACCGCATCGGCTCGCGCCCTGTCGGACGCATTCTGGCCCGGCCCGCTCACGCTGGTGCTGCGCGGCGGCGAAGGCCGGCTGCCCGACGGCCTGCGCGGGCGGGAGGGCGGCATCGCGGTGCGGCACACGTCGCACCGGGGCATCGAGCAACTGGTGGCCCGTACCGGGCAGCCGCTCACTTCCACGTCGGCCAATCGGCCCGGGGGCCCGCCCGCACCAGGCCCCACCCGACTGGTCGAGCTGTTCCAGGCCGAGGTGAGCTCGGGACTGCTGCTGGTCCTCGACGGCGGTGTGCTGGGCAACGTGCCGCCCTCCACGCTGGTGGACTGCACCGATTCGGTCCCCCGGCTCGTGCGGGAAGGCGCCATTCCCCGGGGCGAACTGCGCCGGGCCGCCGGGCGCCTCGCGCCGTGAGTATGTTTCCGCCATGAGCACCCACGTTCTCTTCGTCTGCACCGGCAATACCTGCCGCAGTCCCATGGCCGAGGCCCTGCTGCGCGAGGCGCTCGCCGCGCGCGGGCTCGATCAGGTGACGGTCTCGTCGGCGGGGGCCGGTGCCTGGGACGGCGCGCCGGTGTCCGAGGGCGCCTATCTGGTCGGGCTGGAGCACGGCCTCGATCTCAGCAACCATCGCGCCCGGCTGTTGACCCGCGAGCTGGTCCGCAGCGCCGACCTGGTGCTGGTCATGTCGGGTCATCACCTCGCCCGGGTGGCCGAGCTGGGTGGCGAGGACAAGGCCCACCTGCTTGGGGCCTACGCCGGCCGGGAGGGTGCCCAGGCCGAGGTCAGCGATCCCTATGGCTCCGACCTCGCCAGCTACCGAGCCACCTATGCCGAGCTGCAGGAGCTCATCGCCACCGTGGTAAGCAGAGTCGCCGGCCCGGTCCGGTGATCGACGGCTCGACCCGCGTCTTCGCCATCCTGGGCGACCCGGTCGCTCACTCGCTCTCGCCCGCCATGCACAACGCCGCCTTCCGCGTCCTGGGGCTCCGGGCGGTCTACGTGCCGATCCGCTGCGCCGCCGGAGACCTGGCGCCGCTGCTGCGCGCGCTGGCCAGCGCCGGCGGCGGGGGCAACGTGACCGTGCCGCACAAGGAAGCCGCCGCCCGCGTGCTCGACCGGCCTCGGCCGATGGTGGATCGGCTCGAGGCCTGCAACACCTTCTGGGGCGAGGGGGACGAGGCGGTAGGCGACAATACCGATGTGGCGGGAGTCCTGGCCGCGCTTGACGAGCTCGAGCCGCCACCGGGACCGTGGCTGGTGCTCGGCACGGGCGGCGCTGCCCGAGCCGTGGTGGGCGCAGCCTGCGACCGCGGCGCCGCCGTGGCGGTGACCTCTCGCTCGGCCGACCGGCGCCGCCGGTTCGAGGACTGGGCGGCGGGGCTCGGCGTGCGGACGGCGGATGCGGCGGCGTGTGCGGTGGTGGTGAACACCACGCCGCTTGGCTTGCACCCCGGCGATGCGCTGCCCCTGGCCCAGCCGCCGGCGCCGGCCACGGTGGCGCTCGACCTGACCTACGCCCCGGGCGAGACCGAGTGGGTTCGGGCCATGCGGGCGGCCGGCCTCCGCGCCGCCGATGGGCGGGGCATGCTGGTGGCCCAGGGCGCCGCCGCGCTTGAATGCTGGTTCCCCCGGGTGCGGGCGCCGGTCGAGGTGATGCGGGCCGCGGTGGATGCCCAGCTTCGCTGACGTCCTGGGTGGGGTGGAGCGCTGGCTTCTCCCGCCCGCCTGCCTGTTGTGCGATGTCCCCATTCCAGCGCGGCAGGGTGAGTCGTTAGTGTGCGACCTGTGCCGCTCGCGCTGGGAGCCGGTCGCCGGGCCGGTCTGTCCGCGATGCGGACAACCCGCCATCGGGGAGCTGGAGTGCCGGCTGTGCCGGGCCTGGCCCGCGGGACTCTCCGCCGTCCGGAGCGCGGTGTGGCTCCGGGGCTCGGCCCGCGAAGCCGTGCACCGGCTCAAGTACGAGGGCTGGTGGCGGGTGGCCGATGCGCTGGCGGCTGCCATGGATGGACTGGAGCCATTGACCGGGCGGGTATCCTTGATACCGGTCCCGCTCGGGGTGCGGCGGCTCAGGCAGCGAGGATACAATCAGGCGGAGCGGATCGCCGAGGCGCTGGCCCAGCAGACGGGCCAGCCGATCGGGCAGGACCTGCTCCATCGCCGGCGGGAGACCCGGACCCAGACCGCCCTCACGCCGGAGGCCAGACTGGCCAACGTGGCCGGCGCGTTCGTGGCCGGGCCGGTGGCGGGCATGGCCTGCGTGCTGGTAGACGACGTGTTTACGACCGGTGCCACGCTGGCCGAAGCCGGCGCGGCCCTGAGCCGGGCAGGGGCGGCGAGGGTCGAAGCCGTGACCTTCGCCCGGGCGGAGCCGCCGGTCTCGCTGAGCTAGGCATTCAACGGAGGAGCAACGATGGCCATTCGCGTCGGCATCAACGGCTTCGGCCGCATCGGCCGGAACGTCATCCGGGCCGCCCAGGCGATGGGCGCCAAGGAGCTCGACTTCGTCGCGGTCAACGACATCACCGACACGGCCACGCTGGCGCACCTGCTCAAGTACGACTCGGTGCACGGGCGCTTCCCGGCGGACGTTTCGGTCGAGAAGGACACCATCGTGGTGGGCGGCGACGCGGTCCGGGTGTTGGCCGAGCGGGATCCGGCCAAGCTGCCGTGGAAGGAGCTCGGCGTGGACGTCGTGCTCGAGTCCACCGGCCGGTTCACCGATCGGGACCAGGCGGCCCTCCACCTCCAGGGCGGGGCCAAGAAGGTCATCATCTCGGCGCCGGCCAAGAAGGAGGACGTCACCCTGGTGTACGGGGTGAACCACGAGTCGTACGACCCGGCCAAGCATCAGATCATCTCAAACGCCAGCTGTACCACCAACTGCCTGGTGCCGGTGGTCAAGGTGATCCTCGACCGGTTCGGCTTCGTCAACGGCTTCATGACCACGGTGCATTCCTACACCAACGACCAGCAGATCCTCGATCTGCCGCACAAGGACCTCCGGCGGGCGCGGGCCGCGGCCCTGTCCATCATCCCGACCACCACGGGCGCGGCCAAGGCCACGTCGCTGGTGCTGCCCCAGGTCAAGGGGAAGATCGACGGGGTGTCCCTCCGGGTGCCCACCCCGGACGTATCGGTGGTGGCCCTGACCTGCACCGTCGAGCGGCCGACCTCGGCCGACGAGGTCAACACCGCCTTTCGCGAGGCGGCCCGGAGCGGCCCGATGAAGGGCATCCTGATGGTCAGCGAGGAGCCGCTGGTATCGGTGGACTACATCGGCTCGCTCCAGTCGAGCACGGTGGACGCCCTCTCGACCAACGTGGTCGCCGGCACCCTGGTCAACGTCACCAGCTGGTACGACAACGAGATGGGCTACTCGGCCCGGTGCGTGGACCTGCTCCGGTACGTGGGCCAGCGGCTGTGAAGCGCTCGCTCGAATCGCTGGACCCCGCCGCCCTCGACGGGAAGCGGGCCCTCGTCCGGGTGGACTTCAACACCCCGATCAAGGACGGGGCGGTGACCGACAACACCCGGATCCGGGCCGCCCTGCCCACCATCAAGTATCTCCGCGAGCACGGGGCCCGGGTCGTGCTGCTGTCCCACCTCGGCCGGCCCAAGGGCGGTCCCGATCCCAAGTACTCGATGCGGCCGGTGGTCGGCGAGCTCGAGCGCCTGCTGGGGGCGCCGGTGACCTTTCTAGCCGACCCTACTGCCGACGACGCGGTCACGGCGACCCGCCGCCTGCCGCGGGGCGGGGTCGCGGTGGGCGAGAACACCCGGTTCCATCCGGGCGAAGAGAAGAACGATCGAGCGCTGGCCGAGCGATTCGCCGCCCTGGGCGACTTCTACGTCAACGACGCGTTCGGCTCGGCCCACCGGGCCCATGCGAGCACGGAGGCGGTGGCGCGCCTGCTCAAGCCCGCGGTGTCGGGCTTCCTGATGGAGCAGGAGCTGCGCTACCTCGGCGAGGCGCTCCACCAGCCCAAGCGGCCGTTCGTTGCCGTGCTGGGCGGGGCCAAGATCAGCGGGAAGATCGACCTGATCGAGGCGCTGCTGCCCAAGACCGACGCGATCCTGCTCGGCGGCGCCATGGCCTGCACCTTCTTTCGCGCCATGGGGCTCGAGACCGGCACCTCGCTGGTCGAGGACGACCGGGTCGACCTGGCCAGGCAGCTCATGGCCAAGGCTGGCGCCAAGCTGATCCTGCCTGGCGGGGGCGTGATCGCCCCGAAGCTCGAGCCCGGCGTCGAGACGCGGGCGGTGCCCCGGGATGCCATTCCGCCCGGCTGGGCGGTGTACGACATCGACCCGGCCACCGAGCGGGAGTTCGCGGCCCGCATCGCCGCGGCGGGCACGGTGGTGTGGAACGGGCCCATGGGGGTGTTCGAGACGCCGCCATTCGACCACGGCACCCTGGCCGTCGCCCGAGCGATGGCCGAGGCGACGGACCGGGGGGCGGTGACGGTGATCGGCGGCGGCGACTCCGCGGCGGCGGTGGCGCAGGCGGGGCTGAGCCAGCGGATCACCCACGTATCCACCGGCGGCGGCGCGTCGCTGGAGTTCCTCGAGGGGAAGGACCTGCCCGGCGTCAGCGCGCTGGACGACGCATGACGGCGGCGGACATGCCATGACCGCTCGATCTTTGATCTACGCGGCCAACTGGAAGATGCACCACGGTCCGGCCGCTGCCCGGACCTTCATCGAGCGGTTCCTGGAGCTGACCGCCCCCGCCGAGGGCCGCCGGCTGTGGTTCTTTCCCCCGGCCGTCTCGCTGGCCGCGGTCCGGGCCGCGGTGGGCGGCCGGCCGGACATCGAGGTCGGTGCCCAGAACGTTCACTGGGAGCCGAAGGGCGCGTTCACCGGCGAGATCTCGGTCGGCATGGCCCAGGAAGCGGGCGCCGGCGCAGTGCTGGTCGGGCACTCCGAGCGGCGGCACCTCTTCGGCGAAACCGACGATCAGGTCGCCCGGAAGACCATCGCCGTGCTCAAGACCGGCCTCATGCCCCTGGTCTGCGTCGGGGAAACCCTGGCGGAGCGCGAGGGCGGCCGGACCGAGCCGGTCATCCTGCGGCAGCTGGAGCCGCTGCTCGACAAACTGGCGCCGGCGGACTGGTCCCGGCTGGTGGTGGCGTACGAGCCGGTCTGGGCCATCGGGACCGGCCGGAACGCCACCCCGGACGACGCGGCCCAGGTCCACGAGCTGATCCGGTTCACCGTGGGCCGCCACGGGGTCACCAGCCGGCTGCCGGTGCTGTACGGCGGCAGCGTCAACGCCGCCAACGTGCTCGGCCTGCTGGCCCGGCCCGAGCTCGACGGGGTCCTGGTGGGCGGCTCCAGCCTGGTCGCCGACGGCTGGGCCGAACTGGTGGGACTCGGTGGCGGCGGGTAGTTTTGGGGCAATCCCCACAGGAGCCGGCGGATCGATCTCGTAGCGCGCCTTCAGGCGGCGGTCGGTGACCACTACCGCATCCTGAAAGAGCTGGGCGGTGGGGGCATGAGCCACGTGTTCCTCGCCGAGGAAGCGCGGCTCGGGCGTCAGGTCGTCCTCAAGCTGCTGCCGCCGGAGACCGGCGCCGCGGTCAATGTCGAACGGTTTGAGCGCGAGATCCAGCTCGCGGCCCGCCTGCAGCATCCCCACATCGTCCCCCTCCTCACCGCTGGCGCCTCGGGCGAACTGCTCTACTACGTCATGCCGTTCATCGCCGGCGAGTCGCTCCGGGTGAAGCTGGCCCGCGAGGGCGAGCTCCCCGTGGCCGAGGCCGCCCGCATCCTTCGCGAGGTGGTGGACGCCCTGGCCTACGCCCACCGGAACGGGGTGGTCCACCGGGACATCAAGCCCGACAACATCCTGCTCTCTGAAGGGCACGCCGTGGTGACCGACTTCGGCGTGGCCAAGGCCGTCAGCGCCTCGAGCGGGAGCGGCTCGCTCACCTCGCTGGGCGTGGCGCTGGGGACGCCGGCTTACATGGCGCCGGAGCAGGCCGCGGCGGACCCGCACGTGGACCACCGGGCCGACATCTACGCGGTGGGCGCGCTGGCCTACGAGATGCTGGCCGGCCGGCCGCCGTTCACCGCCCCCACCGCCCAGGCGCTGCTGGCAGCGCAGATCACCCAGGTGCCCGCGCCGCTGAGTCAGCACCGGCCCTCGGTGCCGCCCGCCCTCAACGCGGTCGTCATGCGCTGTCTCGAGAAGCGCCCGGCCGACCGGTGGCAAAGCGCCGCCGAGCTGGTGCCCCAGCTCGATGCCATGACTACGCCGAGCAGCGGAACCGCACCGGTGCCGGCGGTCACCATCTCGTCGGGGACCGAGCAGGCGATTCGGCGGGGGCACCCCGTCCGGGTCGCGCTCGTGTTCCTCGGCCTGTCGGCACTGGTGGCCGGGCTGGTGTGGCTGGCCGTCCAGCGGCTGGGACTGCCCGATTGGGTGCTGACCGCCGCCGTGGTACTGCTGGCGGTCGGCCTTCCCATCATGCTGGCCACCGGCCTGCACGAGCGCCGCCGGGCGGTCGCGCGGACCATGGGGCTGGCCCAGCCCGGCGGCGGGGTGACCCGCTGGCTGACCTGGCGCCGGGCGCTGCTCGGGGGCGGTGTCGCCTTCGCCGGGCTGGCCGCGGTGGCCGTGGGCTATACCGCGATGCGGCTGCTGGGGATCGGACCGGTCGGGACGCTGGTGGCATCGGGCGTGCTCAAGAACCGCGAGCCGCTGGTGCTGGCCGACTTCGAGAACCGGAGCGCCGACTCGACCCTGGGGCCGTCGCTGACGGAGGCGTTCCGGGTGGATCTGTCGCAGTCGCCCACGATGCGTGTGCTCGACGCCGCCGCCGTGGCCGACGCGCTGCGACGGATGGAGCGGGCCAACGACGGGCATCTCGACGCGACCCTGGCGCGGGAGCTGGCCGTGCGCCAGGGCATCAAGGCCGTGGTGAACGGACAGATCGATCCGGTCGGGAAGGGGTTCGTCCTCAGCGCCAGCCTGGTCACCGCCGGCGACGGCCACGTGCTCACGGCGGTGCGCGAGACCGCCGCCGGCGAGGATCAGCTTCTGGGGGCGATCGACCAGCTGTCGAAGAAGCTGCGCGAGCGGGTGGGGGAGTCGCTGGTGTCGATCCGGAGCAACCCGCCGCTCGAGCAGGTGACCACCGCCTCGCTGCCCGCGCTGCGCAAGTATACCGAGGCCCTGCGGCTCGAGGAGGAGGACAAGATGGAAGCCGCCCTCCCGGTGTTGCGGGAGGCGGTCGTGCTCGACACCGGCTTCGCCATGGCCCACCGCAAGCTGGCCGTGATGCTGGGGAATCTGGGAGGCCACGACGCCGAGCAGGTGGCGGCGGCCACCCGGGCCTTCTCCCACCGCGACCGCCTCCCGGAGCTCGAGGGTGACCTGACCGCGGGATACTATCACCAGTGGGTGGACTTCGACGCCGACGCCACGGTCGCGTCCTACCGGGCCGCGCTGGACGTGGACCCGGACAACACCCCGGCGCTCAACAATCTCGCCGTCGAGCTGATTCGCCGGCGCCGTTACGCCGAGGCGGAAAGCCTGGCCGTGCGGGCCGGGCGGCTGGCACGCGGCGTCCCGTTCATGGTCAACACGGTGCTCGCCCAGATCGCGCAGGGCCACTTCGACGACGCCTCGGCGACGCTGTCCCGATACGCGGCCCAGAACCCCGGAAGCCCGTCTCTCCTCGAGTCGCGGGCCAACCTGGCCCTGGCGCAGGGCGACCTCGCGGCCGGCGTTCGGATCCTGCAGGAGCTGCTGGCGGCCCAGCGGCAGAGTCCGGACTGGCAAGCCCGGACGGCCCAGAGCCTGGCCAGGCTCAGCCGTCTGACCGGCCGGATCGACGACGCCGAGCGATACCTTGGGATGGTGATGGCCGCGAGTGATACTCGACGATCGCCGGGCGATTATCTCAGCGTGGCCGCCCAGCTGGCGCAGCTGCAGACCGACTTCCGAGGTCGGCCCGACTCCGCGCTGGCGCTGCTCGCGGGGGCGCAGGCCCGGCACCCGCTGTCGGAGGTGGCCGTCCTGGAGCGGCCCTACGGTCTCCTGACGCTGACCTATCTGCGCGCGGGACAGCCCGAGTCCGCCCGGCGACTGTGGCGGGAGTACCTCACCGCGGTGCCGCCGGCCCAACGCCGGGGCGACCTGCTCTACCGGCCCGTCCAGGGTGCCATGGCCGAGCTCGACCGCCGGCCGGACTCGGCGGCCGCGGCCTATCGCGCCTGGTACGACGAAACCGGCCAGTGCGGGGCCTGTGGATTGTTCGACCTGGCCCGACTGGCCGACCAAGCTGGCCGGGGCGACAGCGCCCTCGTGCTCTACGAGCGCGCTTTCGCCGTCCGGAGCGGCAGCCGGTTCGCCCTCGACGCGATCCAGCTGGCGCCGGCGCTCAAGCGGGCAGGCGAGCTGTACGAGGCCAAGGGCGACCGGGCCGGCGCGACCCGGGTCTACCGCCGCTTCGCCGAGCTGTGGAAGAATGCCGATCCGCCGCTGCAGCCCGGGGTGCGCGAGATCCGCGCCCGGATCGCCCGGCTGGCCACGGAGGCCGGCTCCTGACCTCGCCCCATCCCCGGCTGGACGACCGGGCGCTGCTCGCCCGTCTGGTCGCCTTCGACACCACCAGTCATCTGAGCAACCTGCCACTGGTCGATTTCCTGGCCGACTACCTGGAGCGCCCCGGCATCCGGGTCGACCGGAACCTCTCCGCTGATGGGCAGAAGGCCAACCTGGTCGTCCGGGCCGGCCCGGAGCGGCGCGATCGCACCGGCCTGATCCTCTCGGGTCACATGGACGTGGTGCCGGCCCTGGAGCCGGACTGGCGGTCCGACCCATTCACTCTCACCGAGGTCGAGGGCGGCTACGCAGCCCGCGGCGCCGCCGATATGAAAGGCTTCCTCGCGCTGGCGGCCAACCGGCTGGCGGCGCTCGACCCGGCCTCGGCCACCCATCCGCTGGTCCTGCTGTTCACCTACGACGAGGAGATCGGCACGCTCGGCGCCCGCCGCTTCGCCGAGACCTGGAGCGCCGAGCGGTCGCCCCGCGAAGTCGTCATCGGGGAGCCGACCGGGCTGCGGGTGGTTCGTGCCCACAAGGGCATGCTGCGGCTCCGGCTCAGCTTTACCGGCCAGGCGGCCCACTCGGGCTACCCTCACCTGGGCCGGAACGCCATCGAGCCGGCGGCTCGCGCCGTGGTCGCGCTGGCCGAGCTGCAGCAGCAGCTCGAGACCGAACGGCCGGCTCACGCCGAGCAGTTTCCCGACGTGCCGTTCGCGGCCATCAATGTCGGGACGATCGCGGGCGGCAGCGCCGTCAACGTGATTCCCGACCGCTGCGAGGCGCACCTCGGCATCCGGCTGCTGCCCGGGATGTCGGCCGAGGCATTCGCCGAGCGGGTCCGCCGGACCGTCGCCGCCGCGGTGGGCGACCAGCCGTTCGGGCTCGAACAGGTCAGCCTCAGCCCGGCGATGATCGCACCGCCCGACCTCGCCGTCTATCGCCAGCTGCGGGCCGCGATGGAGCAGACGGCCGAGCACAGCGTCATGTTTGCCACCGACGGCGGCTGGCTCGAGCGGGCCGGGTTCCACTGTGTCCTGTTCGGTCCCGGCAGCATCGAGGTGGCCCACCGGGCCAACGAGTTCGTGCCCGTCGCGGAGCTGACTCGCGCCGGCGAGGTGATCGATCAGCTCATCCGGCAGCGCTGCCTGGCCGCATGACGATCGGGCGCGTGGGACCGGCGTGACGGCGCTGCTGGAGGCGGACCTCACCTGGACAGGCGCGGCCTTCAAGCCCGGCGTTCAGGTGTCGCTCGGCGGGGATGGGCGGATCGCCGCCGTTGGGTCGCTGGGTCGGCCCGACCCCGAGCGGCTTCGCGGCATCGCGCTGCTGCCGGGATTCGTGGACAGCCACTCTCACGCCTTTCAACGCGGGCTGCGGGGACAGGGCGAAACCTTTCCCGCCGGCGCCGGCAGCTTCTGGACCTGGCGGGAGGCGATGTACCACCTGGTGGGATCGCTCGACCGCGAGAGCCTGCGCCGCGTCTCGCGCCATGCCTTCGCCGAGATGCTCGACGCCGGGATCACCAGCGTGGGCGAGTTTCACTACCTCCACCATGCCGGCCCCGGCGATTTCGCGCTGGACGACGCGGTGATCGAGGCGGCCGCCGATGTGGGGATCCGCCTGGTCCTGCTGTACAGCTTTTACGCCACCGGCGCTCCGGGCCGCCCGCTCGAGGGGCCCCAGCGGCGGTTCGCCACCCCGTCGGTGGACGAGTTCTGGCGGCAGGCAGACCGGCTGGCCGACCGGCTCGACCCGGAGCGGCAGACCCTGGGGGTCGCGCCTCACAGCATCCGCGCCGCCAGCCCCGAGCAGATCCGACTCATCCACGCCGAGGCGATGCGCCGGCGGCTGCCGGTCCACCTCCACGTCGAGGAACAGCGCCGGGAGATCGAGGAGTGCGTCGCCGCCTACGGCCGGCCGCCCATGGCCGTCATCACTGAGGCGGTCGAAGGGGGGCCTTTCACCGCGGTCCACTGCACCCACACGGCCGACGCGGACATGGCCGGGTTCCTTGCCGCCGGCGGGATTGCCTGCCTCTGTCCCCTGACCGAAGGCAACCTGGGCGACGGCATCCCCACGCTGGGCGGGCTGCATGCGGCCGGCGGCCGGCTCGCGATCGGGACGGACAGCAACAACCGGCTCGCCATGCTGGAGGAGCTGCGCTGGCTGGAGTACGGCCAGCGGCTTCGGGGTGAGTTGCGCGGCGCCCTAACCGATGCCGCCGGAGCGGTGGCTCCGACACTGCTGGCCGCCGCGACCACCGGCGGCGCCGCGGCGCTGGGCCTGCCCGCCGGCCGGATCACGCCGGGCCAGTGGGCCGATATGGTCGCCATCGATCTTCGGTCCCCGGGGCTGCTCGAGGTGCCGGCCGACCGGCTGCTCGACGCACTGGTGTTCGGGGCGGGGAACGAGGCCATCACCGGAACCTGGGTCGGCGGGCGCTGGCGACCGACCGGGGGCTGACCGCCGTGCCCGAGCTGCCCGACATCACGGTCTACCTCGAGCGCCTGGCGCCCCGCGTGTTGGGCCAGCCGCTCGAGCAGCTGGTGGTCCGGAGCCCCTTCCTCCTCCGCAGCGTCTCGCCGACGCCGACCGAGCTGGCCGGCGCGCGGGTGACCGGCCTCCGCCGGCTGGGCAAACGCATCGTGCTGGCGCTGGACGGTGACCGGTTCATGGTGCTGCACCTGATGATCGCCGGGCGGCTGCATTGGCACCCGGCCGGCGGCAAGCCGCCGGGGAAGAGCGCCCTGGCGTTGTGGCGGTTTCCCACCGGCACGCTGTCGCTGACCGAAGCGGGCAGCAAGCGCCGTGCGTCACTCCACCTGGTCGAGGGCGAAGCCGCGCTGGACCCGTTCCGGCGCGGTGGCCTGGAGGTGCTGGAGGCCGACCGCGAGGCCTTCGCCGACCGGCTCCGGGGCGAGAGCCACACGCTCAAGCGCGCTCTGACCGACCCTCGGTTGTTCAGCGGCATCGGCAATGCGTACTCCGACGAGATCCTCCACCGCGCCCGTCTCTCGCCGCTGCGGCTGACCCGAACGCTGAACGAGGACGACGTCACCCGGCTGTACGACGCTACCCGCGCCACCCTGCTCGATTGGACCGGCCGGTTGCGGGCCGAGTCGGGGGAGGGGTTTCCGGCCAAGGTCACCGCGTTCCGCGAGGGCATGGCGGTGCACGGCCGCTACGGCGAGCCGTGCCCGGTGTGCGGCACGGCGGTCCAGCGGATCCGCTACGCCGACAACGAGACCAACTACTGCGCTCGCTGCCAGACCGCCGGTCGCCTGCTGGCCGATCGGGCGATGTCGCGGCTGCTGCGGGAGGACTGGCCGCGCTCGATCGACGAGGTCGAGTAGGATGACGGCCACCGGCGGCGATACCGCGGGCCGGGGCATCGGCGTGCGCTGGCGGATCTGCGGCCTGATGACGCTGGCCGGGTTCGTCGCCTACCTGTTGCGTACCAACATGTCGGTTGCAGGCGCGCCGATGGCCGCCGAGCTCGGGCTGACCCACGTCCAGCTCGGCGTCGTGCTGGGAGGGTTCGCCTGGGGCTACGCCATCTTCCAGCTGCCGGGCGGGGTCCTGGGCGACCGGATGGGCCCGCGTCGCGCCGTGGCCGGCATGGCGCTGTCGTGGGCAGTGCTCAACCTGCTGGTCGGCTTGACGCCCGCCCGGACCGCGGGCTTCACCGCCCTGGTGGTCGGCGGGCTGGCGCTGCTCCGGTTCCTCATGGGCGCGGCGCAGGCCCCGTTGTTCCCGGTGATCGGCGGCGGAGCCCTGTGCCGCTGGTTCCCCGTCTCCGGGTGGGCCCTGCCCAACGCCATGCAGAACGTGGGGCTGACCTTCGGCGCCGCCGCGACCGGGCCGATGATCGCCTGGCTGTCGGGCACAGTCGGATGGCGGGCCTCGTTCCTGCTGACCGCGCCCGCCGGCGCGGCCCTGGCGGCAGCCTGGTGGTGGTATGTCCGGGACACCCCGGCCGAGCACGCGGCGGTCAGCCGCGCCGAGCTGGAGCTGATTCGGGCCGGGCGAAAGACCGGCCCGACCGACGACCACGCCCCGCCTGGGGCCTGGCGGGCAGTGCTGCGGAACCGGGAGGTCCGGCTGCTCACCGCGGGATACTTCTGTGCTACCTACGTCTTCAACTTCTTCTTCAACTGGCTGTTTCTCTACCTGATCGAGAGCCGCGGCTTCCGGCTGCTCGAAGGCGGCTGGTACGCCGCGGCGCCGTGGATCGCGGGCGCAGTCGGCGCCTTCGCCGGGGGCTGGCTGTGCGACCGGCTGTGGCGCCGGATCGGCGCCCGCTCGAGCTGTCGCGCGCTGGGTGCGGGCGGACTGGCGCTGACGGCCGTCTGTTTGCTGATCGCGGCGGGGGCGACCCACCCCGTGGTCGCGGTCGCCTGGCTGTCCCTCTGCCTTGCCGCCCAGCAGCTGACCGACGCGGTCTACTGGGCCGGCGCCATCTCGGTGGCTGGCCCGCGGGCCTCGGTCGCCTGCGGGGTGATGAACACCGGGGGGAACGTGTCGGGCGGGGTGGGGGCCCTGCTGGTCCCGCTGCTGGTCGATCGGTTCGGCTGGGGGCCCGCGCTGGCGAGCGGCGCCCTGTTCGCGCTGGGCGGCGCCGCCCTGTGGTTGATCACCGCGGTGGACCGGCCGATGGCCGAGTCGCTGAGTCCGGCCGTGGGCCGCGCGGCGTAGGTGTCGGTCAGGCGGCCAGAACCCGTCCGATCATCGCCCGCGCCTCCTCCACCAGCCGAGCCAGGTGGTCGGCATCCCGGAAGCTCTCGGCATACAGCTTGTACACGTTCTCGGTTCCGCTCGGCCGGGCCGCGAACCAGCCCTGGGCCGTGGTCACCTTGAGTCCGCCAATGGCCGCGCCGTTGCCCGGCGCCCGGGTCAGCTTCGCCTCGATCGGGTCACCCGCCAGCGCGGTCGCGCTGACCGCCTCGGGGGTCAGGCGCTTGAATGCCGCCTTGGCCTCGGGCGAGCAGGGCGTATCGATCCGGGTGTAGAGCGGGGCGCCAAGCCGGGCGCTCAGCTCCGCGTACTGCGTGCCGGGATCCCGCCCGGTCACCGCGGTGATCTCGGCGGCCAACAGGCCGAGCAGCAGGCCGTCCTTGTCGGTCGTCCACACTCTGCCGTCCCGCTGCAGGAAGCTGGCGCCGGCACTCTCCTCGCCGCCGAAGCAGCAGCTGCCATCGAACAATCCGGGGGCGAACCACTTGAATCCCACCGGCACCTCGAACAGCCTCCGGCCGAGATCGGCCACCACCCGGTCGATCAGGGCGCTCGACACCAGCGTCTTGCCGATCACCGAGCTGTCGCGCCAGCCCGGCCGGTGCCGCAGGAGGTAGCCGATGGCCACCGCGAGGTAGTGGTTCGGGTTGAGCAGCCCCGCGGCAGGGGTCACGATGCCATGGCGGTCGGCGTCCGGGTCGTTGCCCCAGGCGACCTGATAGCGGTCCTTGAGCCGCACCAGCCCGGCCATCGCCCAGGGACTGGAACAGTCCATTCGGATGCGGCCGTCGTGATCCACCGGCATGAAGGCGAAGGTGGGATCGAGCACGGGGTTCACCACCGTGAGATCGAGGCCGTACCGCTCGGCGATGCGCGGCCAGTAGGCCAGTGACGCGCCGCCCAGGGGATCCACTCCCAGCCGTACCCCGGCGGCTCGCACGGCATCGAGGTCGATGGCGCCCGCCAGGCCGGTGACGTACGGCTCGACCAGATCGGACTCGTGGGTGGTCTCGGCCCGTCGGGCCCGCTCATGCGAAAGCCGCCGAACCCCGGCGTTGCCCTCCGCGAGCAGCACATTGGCCCGGTCCTGAATCCACCCGGTCACGTCCGTGTCGGCGGGCCCGCCGTCCGTCGGGTTGTACTTGAATCCGCCGTCGGCCGGTGGGTTGTGCGACGGCGTGATCACGATGCCGTCCGCCAGGCCGTCCCGGCGGCCGTGGTTGTAGCTCAGGATTGCCCGGGAGATGGCCGGGGTGGGGGTGTAGCCGTCGGCCCGCTCGAGCACCACGGTCACCTCGTTGGCCGCCAGGACCTCCAGCGCCGTTCGCTCGGCAGGGCCCGAGATGGCGTGGGTGTCCTTGCCGAGGTAGAGGGGGCCGCTGACGTTGCGCTCGCGGCGGTATTCCGCGATCGCCTGGGTGATCGCCAGGATGTGCGCCTCGGTAAACGTGCCCTCCAGCGGACTGCCGCGATGGCCGCTGGTGCCGAAGCTGACCCGCTGGGTCGGGTCCGCCGGGTCCGGCCGGCCGGCGTAGTAGCGGTGCTCCAGGGCGGCCACGTCGATCAGCAGTTCGGGCGGGGCGGCACGCCCGGCGAGTGGGTGGATCATGGCGAAACATGGCCCCGCACCGGGGACCGGTACAACCACAGTCCGGCTCCCCGCTGGCGCGCCCGGCGGGGGGACCCCATCTTGCCAGCAAGCACCGTCCACCGTTCGCCGGTCTATCCGCATTCTTCGCGAGCCGCGCATGACCGCCATTTCCGCCAGTCCTTCCGCGCCGCCGACCCGCAAGCCTGCCGACTCGGAGCTCGACGTCTACGGCCTGACCCATCCCGGCAAGGTCCGCAAGACCAATCAGGATCACTTCCTGATCGCCTCGCTCCGGAAGCAGATGCTGGTCCACCTGACCAGCCTCCCCGAGCCGGACCAGCTGCCGAGCCTGAGCGAGCGCCTGGCCTTTCTCGCGATGGTGGCCGACGGCGTCGGCGGCAGCGCGGCCGGCGAGACCGCCAGCCGGCTGGCGGTGGGGGACGTGACCCGGTACGTGGCGCAGAGCATCCGGTGCTACTATGCCGCCCCCAACGAGCATGACGATGCCTTTCTGGCGGCGCTGGAGGAGGCCGCGCTTCAGTGCCACACCGACCTGCTTACGGTCGCCCACGAGCAGCCCGAGCTGGCCGGCATGGCGACGACGCTGACGCTGTGGATCGGTGTCTGGCCCCGAGCCTACCTGCTCCAAGTCGGCGACAGCCGCTGCTACATCCTGCGGAACCAGCAGCTGATCCAGCTGTCGCGGGACCAGACGATGGCTCAGGAGCTGGTGGACGCCGGCGTCCTGGCGAGGAGCGAGGCCAGCCGGACCCGCTGGGCCCACACGCTGTCGAGCTCACTGGGCGGGCGTCAGACGGCCCCGACGGTGACCCGGCTCGACCAGGAATGGGGCACGGTCGGGCTGCTCTGCAGCGACGGCCTGACCAGCCACGTCTCGGACGACCAGATCCGGGACCGGCTCCGCTCGATGACGTCGGCGAGGCAGGTCTGCGAGGATCTGCTCCAGGACGCGCTCGAGGACGGCGGGACCGACAACATCACCATCCTGGTCGGCCGGGCGATCCCGCGGGATGGTCCCATCGACGCGAGTTGACCCGACCCTGGCCGCCGGGTAAACTTCCCGGCTGCCCGGGAGGGGCCTTTCATGTTCGCATTTCTGCTCACGCTGCTCATTCTCGATGCGCTCCTGCTGTCGGTGGTCGTCCTGCTCCAGGCTGGGCAGGGCGGGGGCCTCGCCTCGCTCGGCGGCGGCACCACCGACACGGTGCTGGGCGGCCGCCAGGCCGTGACGCTGCTGACCAAGGCCACCTGGTGGTGCGGCGGGATCTTCCTGGCGCTGGCTCTGCTGCTGTCGCTGGTGCCGCGAAGCCGGGGCGGCGCCTCCCAGCTCCAGGAGCGTCTCCGGGCGACCACCCCGGCCACGCCCGCACCCTCCTCCACCCTGCCGCTCGGTCAGCCGCCGGCGGCCACGCCGGGCGCCGCGCCGGGCGCGACGCCCGCCCCTACCGCCCAGAGCCCGGCGCCGGCCGCCGCCAAGCCATCGCCCTCGGGCACGTCGCGGGAAACTCCAACCGCGCCCGCCCAGCCCAAGAAGTGAGCGCGGCACCGAAGGCAGGCGAGCGCGGGGTGACCGGATGACGGATCGCCCCGCTTTCGTATTGCTGGAGGACGGGGCTTGGTTCGCCGGCACGGCGGTGCGCCCGATCGACCCGGCCTTCGGCGAGGTGGTGTTCACCACCAATCTCACCGGCTATCAGGAGACGTTCACCGATCCGAGCTATCTCGGCCAGATCGTGGTCATGACGGCGCCGATGATCGGGAACTACGGCGTCAACCTCGACGACATGGAGTCGAGCCACCCCCAGGTCACCGGCGTGGTGGTGCGGGAGATGACCCGTCATCCCTCCAACTGGCGCGCCACCCGGAGCCTGGATGACTGGCTGGCCGAGGCGGGCGTGCCGGTGCTCGAAGGGGTGGACACCCGGCGGCTGACGCGGCACCTGCGGGAGCGCGGGGCCATGCGCGGCGTGGTGGCGGAAGGGGCGGCTCCCAGCCGCGAGCTCACCGCCCGGCTGCTCGCTTCGCCTTCGATGGAAGGACTCGACCTGGCCAGCCGGGCCACCGTCCAGGCCCCGTGGAGCGAGGGCCAGGGCCCGCATGTCGTGGCGTACGACTACGGAATGAAGCGGAACATCGTGCGCAAGCTGGTCGAGGCGGGCTGCCGGGTGACCGTGGTGCCGGCCGAAACGCCCGCGGCCGCGGTCCGCGAGCTGGGCCCGGACGGGCTGTTTCTGTCCAATGGTCCGGGCGACCCGGCGGCAGTCGACTACGCCCTGGGCAACATTCGCGAGCTGGCCGGTAACGGCTTGCCCACCTTTGGCATCTGCCTCGGACACCAACTCGTGGGGCTGGCCTTCGGCGGGTCGACCGCCAAGCTCCCCTACGGCCACCGGGGGGGCAATCATCCGGTGCGCGACGTTCGCACCGGGCAGGTCCTGATCACCACCCAAAACCATGGCTTCGCGGTAGTTGGCGATGCGGACGGGGTGCCCGGCGCCCCCGCGTTGGCGGTCACTCACCTCAATCTCAACGACGGCACCATCGAGGGCGTGCGCCACCGGGAGCTGCCGTTGTTCGCCGTTCAGTACCATCCGGAAGCCGCCCCTGGGCCGCACGACGCCTTCCCCCACTTTGCCGAATTCATGGCCTCGCTCCGCTCCCGGGCGGGGGCCGGACGGCCAACCCCTTGACAGTCAACACTTAAGCTCCTAAGATCGGCGCAGGAGGCCTGCCCGCTCCGCCGCCTGCAACCCTTCTGGGGGACGCATGACCAAGGCCGATCTCGTCGAACAGGTGACTGCCTCGATTGCCAAGACCGCGGGTCCCATGATCTCCAAGAAGGATTGCGCCCGAGTGGTGGACGCCTTCCTCGAAGCGGTCAAGGACGCCCTCAAACAGCAGCACAACATCGAGGTCCGCGGCTTCGGGACCTTCAAGATCCGGCGGCGGAAGACCCGCATGGCCCGGAACCCGCGCACCGGCGACCCGGTCGAGGTGGCCGCGCGTCCCGTCCCGGTGTTCAAGCCCAGCAAGGAGTTGCGGGCACTGGTCGCGGACGAGGGTGAGCCCGAGGCCGAAGCCGCGCAGGGGATGTAGCCGCCGCTTTTCCCGCGGTGCCGCAGGACAACCGGGGCCGCCCGCGCCAAGTCGCGGGCCGGCCCCGTGTCGTGGTAACTTTCGGACATGCCAGCCGCTGCCCCCGCCGCCGTCACCGTGCGCGTGCTCCTCTTCGCCAGCTATGCCGAGACGCTCGGGACCGACTCGCTGTCGCTGACACTGGCTGCCCCGGCCACGGTCGCCGACGCGGTGGCCGGCGTCCGCGCCCTGCCGGGCGGCCACCGCCTCCCAGCCAAACCCCTGTGCGCGCGCAACCTGGCCCACGCGGCCCTGACGGACTTTCTGGCCGAGGACGACCAGTTGGCCATGCTCCCACCGATGGCGGGGGGCTGATGCCCGGCTATCTGACGGCGGAGCCGATCGACCTCGGACCGGTGGTGGCGAGCGTCGAGTCGCCCGAGCGCGGCGGGACGGCCGTCTTCCTGGGGCAGGTCCGGAATCACCATGAGGGCCGGGCCGTACTCCGGCTGGAGTATTCGGCTTACGTCGAGATGGCGGAAGCGGAGTGCAACCGGATCGTGTCGGAGGCGGCCGCCCGCTGGCCCGCGGCAGTTGCCCTGCGCCACCGGGTCGGCGCGCTCGGCATCGGCGACACGGCCGTGATCGTGGCGGCGGCCTCGGCCCACCGGGAGGCCGCCTTCGCCGCCTGCCGCTACGTGATCGAGCAGGTCAAGCGCCGGGTGCCGATCTGGAAGCGCGAGTTCTACGCCGACGGCGCCGTGGTCTGGGTCGATCCCACCGCCAAGCTGCAGCCGGCCGGATGATCGCCGACGCCTTCGGCCGGCCGCTGCGGAACCTGCGGATCTCGGTCACCGACCGCTGCAACATGCGCTGCCGCTACTGCATGCCGGAGGCCGACTATGTCTGGCTGCCGCGGCAGTCGATCCTCACCTTCGAGGAAATCGACCGCCTGGTCGGCGTGATGACCGGGCTGGGGGTGCGCAAGACCCGGCTCACGGGCGGCGAGCCGCTGCTGCGCCACGATCTGCCGGCGCTGGTCGGCCTGCTGGCCCGGCGCGAGGCGATCCGGGATATCGCCCTCACCACCAACGCCATCCTGCTGGGGCGGCAGGCCGCGGCGCTGCGCGCCGCCGGGCTCGGCCGGGTCACCGTCAGCCTCGATACCCTGCGGCCCGAGCGGATGATCGAGTTCGCCCGCAGCGCCCGGCACGCCGAGGTGATCGAGGGCATCGACGCGGCCCGCGCCGCCGGATTCGACTCGATCAAGCTGAACGCGGTCGTGATCCGGGGCTACAACGACGACGAGGTGCTGCCGCTGCTCGAGTTTGCCCGCAGTCGGGGGCTGGAGATCCGGTTCATCGAGTACATGGATGTCGGGGGCGCCACCCGGTGGGATATGGGGCAGGTGGTGTCGCAGGCGGAGCTGCTCGACCTGGTGGCGCAGCGCTACGGACGGGTGACGCCGCTGCCGGACGACGCCTGGGCCCCGGCCGAGCGGTTCCGCCTGGCCGACGGCACCACCTTCGGGATCATCGCCTCGACCACGGCGCCCTTCTGCCGGACCTGCGATCGGGCCCGGCTGACCGCCGATGGGACGCTGCTGCTCTGTCTCTACGGCGAGCAGGGGCTCGATCTCCGGACCCTGCTCCGCGAGGGCGCCACCGACCAGGACATCGCCGAGCGGATTCGCGCGACCTGGGCCGCCCGGACCGACCGCGGGGCCGAGACCCGGGCCGGGCTGTCGGACCGCGGGGTGCTCCACCAGCTCGAGAGTCTCCGCGCCGATCCGCGGCGCGAGATGCACACCCGCGGTGGCTGAGCCCGGCGCGGGCCGCCGCTCGTGAGCCTCCACGTCGCCCTGATCTCGCCGCGGATCCCGCCGAACACCGGCAACATCGCGCGGCTGTGCGCCGCGACCGACACGCCGCTCCACCTGATCGGCCCGCTGGGGTTCTCGCTCGACGAGCGCGAGGTCAGGCGCGCCGGGCTCGACTACTGGGACAAGACGGACTTGTGGGTGCATCCCGACTGGTTCGCCTTCCGCGACGCCATCGCCCGGGACCGCTGCCTCTACTTCTCGGCCAACGCCGAACTCGACTATCGGTCGGCGCCGTACCGCGACCGCGGGGTGCTGGTCTTCGGCAACGAGACCGAGGGGATGCCGACCCGGATCCTGGAGAAGCATCCCCGCCGCTGCTTCCGGATTCCGATGCCGGGCGACGTGCGCAGCCTCAACCTGGCGAATGCCGTCAGCGTGGTGCTGTACGAGGGTCTGCGCCAGCTCGGCGTGGCGGTCCCGGCGGGGTTGGAAGCCCCGATGTAAACGAGTAGATTCGGGCGCCCCGTCGCGAGGGGACGGGGCGCCCGCACCAGCGAACCCGCACGCACGAAAGCGATCAGCCATGCTCGGAACAGTGGCCGTTGTGGGCGCCGGCAACGTCGGCGCGACCGCGGCCCAACGTCTCGCCGAAAAGCACCTCGCCCGGTCCGTCGTCATGATCGACGTGGTCGAGGGTGTCCCCCAGGGCAAAGCACTCGACCAGTGGCAATCCGGTCCGATTGAAGGGTTCGATGCCCGGGTGATCGGGACCAATCGATACGACGAGGCGGCCGACGCCGACCTGTTCGTCGTCACTGCCGGGATCGCCCGGAAGCCGGGGATGAGCCGGGACGACCTGGTCAAGACCAACGCCGGGATCGTCCGCTCGGTGGCCAAGGAGATCGCCCGGGTGGCCCCCCGCTCGATCATCGTGGTGGTGTCCAACCCGCTCGACGTCATGTGCTACGTGGCCATGAAGGCCAGCGGCTTCCCCCGCGAGCGGGTGCTGGGGATGGCCGGCGTGCTCGACACGGCCCGCTACCGGATGTTCCTGGCCGAGGCCATGGACGTCTCGGTCGAGGACATCCAGGCGATGGTGCTGGGCGGCCACGGCGACACCATGGTGCCCCTGGTGTCATACACTACCGTCTCGGGCATCCCGGTCGGCCAACTCCTGCCGGCCGACCAGCTGGCCGCCATCGTGGACCGAACCCGCAACGGCGGCGCCGAGATCGTGGCCCACCTCAAGACCGGCTCGGCCTACTACGCGCCCAGTGCGGCGGCGGTGCAGATGGTCGAGGCCATCGCGCTCGACAAGCGCCGGATCCTGCCGTGTTCCGCCTGGCTCCAGGGCGAGTTCGGCCTGCGGGATGTCTTCTGCGGCGTACCCTGCAAGCTGGGCCGGGCGGGCCTCGAGCGGATCATCCCGATCACCCTGACGGACGCCGAACGGACCGAGCTGGCCAAGTCCGCCGAGGCGGTCCGGGCCACCCAGGCCGTCGTCGATGCCGGCTGAGGGGGAGACGAGATGAGTCGCGCGCTGGGGCTGTGGCGGAGCTCGGTCGGCAAGAAGGCGGTCATGGCCGTCACCGGCCTCATCATGGTGGCGTACCTGATCACCCACGTGCTGGCCAACCTGCTGGTGTTCGAGGGCCCGGCCCGGATCAACGCCTACAGCAAGTTCCTCCACGGTACTGGTGCGGCGCTCTGGCTCGCCCGGCTGGTGCTGCTGGTCGCGGTGGTGCTTCACATCGTGGCGGCGGTGCAGCTGACCGGGCGGCGGCAGGCGGCGCGGCCCCAGGGCTACGCGGCCGGCCGCCGGCCGCAGGTGTCCACCCTGGCCTCGCGCACGATACGGTGGGGCGGCGTCCTCATCCTGGTCTTCCTGGTCTACCACATCCTCCACTTCACCCTTGGCACGGTGCACTCCTCCTTCGTGGAGGGCGATCCCTACCACAACGTGGCGGCCGGGTTCGCCAACCCGCTGGTGGTGGTGTTCTATGAGCTGGCGATGGCCGCGGTCGGCCTGCACCTGTATCACGGGATCTGGAGCAGCGGCCGGACCCTCGGGGTGAGCGCGCCGTCGCCCCACCCGCTGCGGCGGCAGCTGGGGCTGGTGCTGTCCGGGCTGATCTGGGCCGGTTTCACCGTGATCCCGCTGGCCGTGTATGCCGGGATGGTCCGGCCGTGAGCCGGGCGACCGGCCCGGCAGGGGGCGTTACCGGGAGCGTGAGAGGGAGCGCGACAGGGAAGGTGATAGGGGGCGCGACAGGGAGCGCGATACGGAGCGTGACATGGAGCTGAAGTCGAAGGTGCCGGCAGGGCCCATCGAGCAGAAGTGGGACAGCCACCGGTTCGAGATGAAGCTGGTGAACCCGGCCAACAAGCGGAAGTACACCGTCATCGTCGTCGGCAGTGGTCTGGCCGGTGGCGCGGCCGCCGCCACGATGAGCGAGCTGGGCTACAACGTCAAGTGCTTCTGCTTCCAGGACTCGCCCCGGCGGGCGCACTCGATCGCGGCGCAGGGCGGGATCAACGCGGCCAAGAACTACCGCAACGACGGCGACAGCATCTACCGCTTGTTCTACGACACGGTCAAGGGCGGCGACTTCCGGTCCCGCGAGGCCAACGTCTACCGGCTGGCCCAGATCAGCGTCGAGATCATCGATCAGTGCGTGGCTCAGGGCGTCCCGCTCGCCCGGGAGTACGGCGGGCTGCTGGCCAACCGCTCGTTCGGCGGGGCCCAGGTCAGCCGGACGTTCTACGCCCGGGGCCAGACCGGGCAGCAGCTCCTGCTGGGCTGCTACCAGGCGCTGGAGAAGGAAATCGCCCGGGGCGGGGTCACCATGTACCCGCGGACCGAGATGCTCGACCTGGTGGTGATCGACGGCCGCGCCCGCGGCATCGTGGTCCGCGACATGGTCACCGGCGCCATCCAGACCCACGTGGCGGACGCGGTGGTGCTGGGGACGGGCGGCTACGGCAACGTGTTCTACCTCTCGACCAACGCCAAGGGCTCGAACGCGACCGCGATCTGGCGGGCCCACAAGCGGGGCGCCGCCTTCGCCAACCCCTGCTACACCCAGATCCATCCGACCTGCATCCCGGTCAGCGGGGACTACCAGTCGAAGCTCACCCTGATGAGTGAATCGCTCCGGAACGACGGCCGGGTCTGGGTCCCCAAGCGCGCCGGCGACCACCGTCCGCCCGGCCAGATCCCCGAATCGGAACGGGACTACTACCTCGAGCGGCGCTATCCCAGCTTCGGCAACCTGGCGCCGCGGGACATCGCCTCCCGGGCGGCCAAGGCGGTGTGCGACGAAGGCCGGGGGGTGGGACCGGGCAACCTGGGCGTCTACCTCGACTTCGCCGACGCGATCCAGCGCCTCGGCGCCCAGACCATCCGGGAGCGGTACGGCAACCTGTTCGAGATGTATCAGCGCATCACCGACGACGATCCCTACGAAATGCCGATGCGGATCTACCCGGCCGTGCACTACACCATGGGCGGCCTGTGGGTGGACTACAACCTGATGAGCACCATCCCGGGGCTGCACGTGATCGGGGAAGCCAATTTCTCGGACCACGGCGCCAACCGGCTCGGCGCCAGCGCCCTGATGCAGGGGCTGGCCGATGGCTACTTCATCATTCCCAGCACCATCAGCGATTACCTGGCGGGCGCCCGGCCGGCCCCGGTCGATCCGACCCACCCCGAGTGCCGCCGGGTCGAGGCCGAGGTCGCCGAGCGCACCCGGACCCTGCTGGCCATCCGCGGCAAGCGGACGGTGGATTCGTTCCACCGGGAGCTGGGCCAGGTGATGTGGAACCAGTGCGGCATGGCCCGCAACGCGGCCGGCCTGACCGACGCCCTGCGGCGGATCCCCGAGCTGCGGGAGGAGTTCTGGCGCAACGTCAACGTGCCCGGCAGCGACGCCGAGCTCAATCAGGCGCTGGAGAAGGCCGGCCGGGTGGCCGACTTCTTGGAGCTGGGTGAGCTGATCTGCCGCGATGCGCTCCATCGGGAGGAGTCGTGCGGCGGGCACTTCCGGGAGGAGTACCAGACCGAGGACGGTGAAGCCCGGCGCGACGACGCGCGGTTCGCCTACGTGGCGGCCTGGGAATACACCGGCGACCTGGCCGCCCCCCGGCTGCACCAGGAACCGCTCGACTTCGCATACGTGCACCTGGCCCAGCGGAGCTACAAATGAACCTCACCCTCCACGTGTGGCGGCAGGCGGGTCCCGACGTCCCCGGGCGGATGGAGCGCTACGAGGCCAGCGACATCAGCCCGGATATGTCGTTCCTGGAGATGCTGGACGTGGTCAACGAGCGCCTGATGGAGACCGGCCAGACGCCGATCGCCTTCGACCACGACTGCCGGGAGGGGATCTGCGGCTCGTGCAGCCTGATGATCAACGGGGTGGCCCACGGGCCCAACCAGGGCACCGCCACCTGCCAGCTCCACATGCGGAGCTTCGCCGATGGCGCCCAGATCCAGGTCGAGCCCTGGCGGGCCCGGGCCTTTCCGGTGGTGCGCGACCTGGTGGTGAACCGCACGGCGCTAGACCGGATCATCGCCGCGGGCGGGTTCATCAGCGCCCCCACCGGGAGCGCGCCCGACGGGAACGCCACCCTGATTCCCAAGGAGGCGCTCGACACCGCGATGGACGCGGCCCAGTGCATCGGCTGCGGCGCCTGCGTGGCGGCCTGCCCCAACGGCTCGGCCTCGCTGTTCACCGCGGCGAAGATCTCGCACCTGGGGCTGCTGCCGCAGGGCCAGCCCGAGCGGATGCAGCGAGTCCGCCGGATGGTCGAGCGGATGGACGTCGAAGGCTTCGGCGGGTGCAGCTGGTACGGCGAATGCCAGGAGGCCTGCCCCAAGGAGATCAGCATCGACACCATCACCCGGATGAATCGGGACTTCCTCCGGGCGGCAACGGCTCCGGTGCGGGCGGCGGCGGCCGAGTCGGACTGACTCGGCTGGTTCCCGCCGGCCTGGCCCTGCTGGCGCTCGCTGCGGGACGGGTCGGGCCGGCCTTGGCCCAGGACCGGCCGTGGCTCCGGTTGGGGGGCCAGGTGATCGGCGCCTACGAGCGGGCCGACCGGATCCCG
>DATAOR010000138.1:0-3212 GCA_036265635.1 Gemmatimonadales bacterium | reverse complement strand
GCACGGCAGGACGGCTGACCCCGCGCTGCCAGCCCGCTTCGCGAACCATACCCTCCCGTTGCAGCGTGGCCAGGTGCCCCCGGATGGCATTGTGGGTCAGGCCAAGCTCGGCCGCGATCTGGTTGGCCGTGAGGGCGGACTTTCGCAACAGAGTCACGATCCGCCCCCGGGTGCCTCGAAATGCTTCCCCCCCTGCCATGGGTGTCTCCGGGTATTGACACCGCAATGTACACGGCCAATACTGTTTTAAGATATTTCATAAAAATATTCACTATCTTCGAGCTGTCCATTCAGCCATGAGATAAGCCAATGTCCCACAAGTTGATACGGCATGAGTCCGCGGGCGGGGCCACTCAGCCCGACAGCCGCCGGCCTCGGCACGAAGCCTTCCGGCGGCTGTTGGCGGTCTCCGCCGTCATCCTCAGCCTCGGCGCCTGCGGGGACGACAACGGCGCCCCGACCGAGCCCACCCCGGACCAGCTGGCCCAGGGCAAACAGATCTTCCGGTTCGACACCTTCGGGGACGAGACCTTCTGGACCGACACCCTCCGGATGCACGAGGTGATCCAGGCAGCGGTCAGTCCCCAGGTGGCGCTTGGCGTCGGGCTCAAGGTCGATGCCGACGCCCTGCCCCCAGGTACGCTCGAGTCCGCCGACCTGACCGACCCCGCCACCACCGTCGCGCTGCTCAAGCTCAATGCGGTCGTCGGGCTCAAGGGCACGGTCGAGACGGTGAACGGAAAGGATACCCTGACCCACGTCGGCATCACCTGCGCCTTGTGCCACTCCACCGTGGACGACCGGGCCGCGCCCGGCATCGGGTCCCGCCTCGATGCCTGGCCCAACCTCGACCTCGATCCCGGCGCCATCATCGCGCTCTCGCCCGCGCTGAGCTCGGAGCAGAAGGCGGTCTACAGCTCGTGGGGGCCGGGCAAGTATGACGCGCGGTACAACTTCGACGGCCGGAGCGACCCCGCGGTCATCCCCCCGGCCTACGGGCTGGCGGGGGTCCCCAGCGTGACCTTCACCGGCGACGGCGACCGGCCGGCCTACTGGAACCGCTACGTCGCGGTGACCCAGATGCACGGCCATGGCTCGTTCACCGAGCCGCGGCTCGGCATCAGCGTGAGCAATCCGCCCGATCAGGTCGAGTCGAAGCTGCCGGATCTCGAGGCCTACCAGCTGAGCATCCCGGCGCCGCCGGCACCGGCCGGGAGCTTCGATGCGGCGGCGGCCACCCGCGGCCGGGCGGTCTTCGACGGGCCGGGCCAGTGCGCCACCTGCCACGAGGGGGCCGAACTCACCGATGCCGCCGTGCGCCTCCACCCGCCCCCGGAGGTGCCCACCGATCCGACCCACGCCGAGCGCAGCGCGACGAAGATGTACCGCACCACCCCGCTGCGCGGCCTGTGGCAGCATGCCCCTTACTTCCACGACGGCAGCGCAGCGACCCTGGCCGACGTGGTGGACCGCTACGTGTCGGCCAAGGGCCTGTCCCTCACGGCCGAGCAGAAGGCCGACCTGGTCGAGTACTTGAAGTCGCTCTGATCTCCTCAGGCCGGCGCCTCGGCGCAGCGGCGGCAGTCCAGCTCCCGGCCCAGCCACGCCTGACGGCCCTCCGCCATGGTGACCCACTCGCGGACCTGCCATGGCGGGTCGTGGCGCACGTGCTGGCTGTGGCCGCACTCGAGATCGGCCACCCAGTGCCGCTCCTCGTCCTGGTGAAACCCCACGATCCGCCGCTTCACCGTTCTCCCCCTGGGCACCACCCCGACAGCATGGGCCCGTTGGCCTGCGCCAGGCGTGGGCCTTCACGAACCATTGGCTATACCGGCAGCCGCTTGACCAGCAGATACACCCGCGCCCCGGTGCGCCGCCAGGTGATCAACGTGCCCGTCGACCCGTCCTGCGCCAGAAACGTACGGGACTCTCCGTCTTGGGCGAGCTGCTCGGTGGAGGTCCACCCCGGCGGCAGCCAGGTGCGCAGGATGGTCACGAGCTGCTGATAGCGCCGCTCCGCGGTCCCCTCCTTCCGCGCCCCGAACACCAGACAGCGCAGCGCGGCCCCGACGATTTCGCAGTCATAGGTCCCCGGCACATCCAGCAGAGACTCGAACACGGGAGGGGTGCTGGTCGAGTCGAGCACACGGCCCAGGCGCGAAGCGAAGCTGTCCTGGGCGGCGATCACCAGCGTATCCAGGGTCGCGGCCCACGCCTTCGCATCCGTTCGGATGGCCAGGCATTGCTCCAGGCTTCGCACATGCGCGTCCCCTCCGAGATGGGTCTCGTCTCCTCGGACGGTCCGCCGCGAGCGTTCAAGGATCGCGAGGTGACGGCCCCTGATCATCCCTCCATCGACCATGAGCTGGATCGCCCAGCAGTCGGCTTCGAGCTCGTTTCGGGCCTCCACGGCCCGGTAGAGGTGTCCCAGGGTGTGATGGGCGCACTCGTGGAGGTAGATGAACAGCTGCTCGGTCTGGGACAGCCTCCCGTTCTCGCGCGCGTTCCACAGAATGACGGGGTGGCCATTCTGCATCGTGGCCAGGCCGGCGTATTCCATGGAGTTGTCCACCACGCGGGGAATCGGCCGATCGTGCCGGTCACGGCAGGCGTCGAAGGGCACCTGCGCCTGAGCCATGGCCGCCAGCGTCACGAGCGCGAGCGCGAGTGAGCAGGGAATTCGAGCGGACAGTATGGTCATCCAGTGCTTCTGGGAGCCGCGCCAACGGTCAGCGGAGGGGGCAGACCATCAGCGCTTCATCCAGATAACCATCCTCCAGCTTGATGGCCCGCGGCTCGATGCCGTAGACCGAGAAGCCCCACCGCTCGTACAGCCGGCGAGCACGCGCGTTCTCCGCCGCCACCGTCAGGATCACCTGCTCGACGCCGAGGGACCGGGCCTGGTCCAGCAGGATCCGCATCAGCTCGTCCGCCAGCCCATGGCCTCGCCCCCGCTGGCGCAGGTACATCCCCCAGAGCAGTGCCCGGTGCCGCAGCTTGGCCCCCTCGAACCGGGTCAGGCCGGCGATGCCCACCAGTCCCTCGGCGTCGAACCCGCCGGCGACGAACGCCGCCTCCAGCCGCTCGCCGATCGCCGGCAGCGTGAGGCCGCTCTCGTCCGCTGGGGCGACCCGGAACTGGAGCGGGTGGAGGGTGAACCCCTCCTGGCGCAGCTCCCGGTATGCGGCCGCGTCCGGCGCCCTGAGCCGCCG
>DATAOR010000137.1:0-5831 GCA_036265635.1 Gemmatimonadales bacterium | reverse complement strand
TGGCTGGCATCCTGAACCGGCAGCACCAGGGTGGGCCCGCTCATCGGGCTACTTCCAGCGCACGACGGTCACCCGGGTGCCCTCCCCGGGCCGCGAATCGATCGCGAAGTCGTTCATCAGCCGCCGGGCGCCGCCCAGGCCGAGCCCGAGACCGCCGCGCGAGGTGTAGCCGTCCTTGAGCGCCAGCTGAATGTCGGCGATGCCGGGGCCCCGGTCCTCGCACACCAGCCGGAGTCCCCGGCGGGCGCCGTCGCGCACCAGCTCGATCCGGGCGACCCCACCGCCCCCGTGCTCGAGGGTGTTCCGGGCCAGCTCGCTGGCGGCGGTCACGATCTTGGTCTGATCCACCAGGCTGAAGCCGACCTCGACGGCCAGCTCGCGCATCCGCTGCCGGACCCGGACGATGTCGTTCGAGCTGCGGACCTCGAACGCTTCAGTCCGCTCGACGAGCATCGGGCTCCTCGCGCGACGAGTCGCCCACCGCCCCCCGGAGCAGCTGCATGCCGCGCTCGACGTCGAGCGCGGTCCGCACACCCGGCAGCGACAGGCCCAGCTCCACCAGGGTGATCGCCACGGCCGGCTGCATGCCCACCACCACGGTGGCCGCGTCGAGCACCCGGGCCATGGCGGCGATGTTGGCCAGCATCCGGCCAATGAACGAGTCCACCACCTCGAGCGAGCTGATGTCGATCAGCACGCCCCGCGCGCCGGTGTGCGCGATCCGCTCGGTCAGGTCGTCCTGCAGCGTGAGCGCCAGCTGGTCGTGCATGTCCACCTGGATCGTGACCAGCAGCAGCTCGCCCATCCGGAGGATCGGGATCCGGTCCACCGCGCCCGCCTAGCCGCGCGCCGGCGCCGCCGCCAGGCGGCTGACGCCGAGGTTGAGCTGCCGGAGCGCCGAGCCGAACGCGTCGGCCAGGGTCGCCTTGGTGGTCACGTCGCCCAGGTTGACGCCCAGGTGCACGATGGTCTGGGCGATCTGGGGCCGGATGCCGCTGATGATGCACTCCGCCCCCATCAGCCGGGCCGCCGTCACGGTCTTGATCAGGTGCTGCGCGGTCAGGGTGTCCACCGTAGGCACCCCGGTGATGTCGAGGATGGCCACGCTGGCGCCGGTCTCCACAATCCGCTGGAGCAGGGTCTCCATCACCACCTGGGTCCGGGCGCTGTCGAGCGTCCCGATCATCGGCAGCGCCAGGATACCCTCCCACAGCTTGACCACCGGGGTGGACAGCTCGAGCATGTCCTGCTGCTGCCGGAGGATCACTTCCTCACGCGATTTCTGGTAGGCCTCGGTGGTGAAGAGCCCGAGCTGGTCGAGCAGCTCGCCGGCCCGGCGGATCTCGTCGAACAGCCCGGCCGGGTCCGACCCCAGGTCCTTGCGGATCCGGTCGAACAGGGGCGGCTTGAGGGTGAAGATGAAGGTCGCCGTCTCCGACGGGCTGAACCCCTGGATGCTCCGGCTCCGCGAGATGCCGGTCAGCATGTCCCGCACCGGGGCCCACGGCCCCTCCCGCCCCACGTCGGTGGTCCCGCCCTGCTGCAGGGCGGTGGTCAACAGCGCCAGGAACTCGCGCGACTGGGCCTGGAGCTCCTGATCGGAGATCAGGTCCCGCCGGCGGGTAATGCTGTCCTGCTGCACCCGCAGCCAGTCGGTCAGCAGCTCGGTCTCGTGCCGGCCGATCAGCTCGGCCAGACGCGTGGAACGCTCTGGTGTCACGGGGCACAGCTCCTGGATGGAAGGAGGGACGGTGCGGCGCGGGTGGCGGCACTTCTGGGCCGCCCCGGTTCGGGCGGTCCGCCGTAGTATATCTCCGCGGCCAGACCCCGCAACGTGGCTGCCGTACCGTCAGGTCGTGCGGGCCCGCTTGCCCGGGCCGCGCCGAGGTATGATTGGGCATGTGGTCCCGTCTGCTGCGCCGCATGCGACCCCGTCGCCAGCTCCGCCGTCTCCGCGGCACCGCCGGGCGGGCCATCGTCGTCGTGGGCCGGCCGGTCGCGGTGGCCCGGGGCAAGTGGAGCCAGTTCGTCGACTGGTTCAACGACCTGGGGCTGAGTGAGAATACCATCCTGCTGGCCTTCGCGGTCGTGGTCGGCATCGGCGGGGCGCTCGGGGTGGTGGTGTTCTACAAGCTGATCGACGCCGCCTACGGACTGTTCTACCGCTGGCCCGAGTCGTTCCTGTCCCGCTCGGACTTCCTCACCTGGCGCCCGCTGGTCACGGCCACCGGCTTCGCGGCAGCGTGGGCCGTGTGGCGGCGGTTCGGCCGCGGGCTGGACGGTCTCAACGTTCCCGACGTCCAGCTGCGGGTCGCCCGGCGGGGCGGCCGGATTCCGGCCCGGCCGGCGCTGGCGCGCACCGCCGCCGCCGCCATCACCATCGGTGCCGGCGGCTCGGCCGGGAGCGAGGGGCCGGTGGCCGTGCTGGGCTCGACCTTCGGCTCATGGCTGGGCGGGATCTTCCGGTTCGAGTCGAGCCGGGTGGTCACCCTGGTCGGCGCCGGCGCGGCTGCCGCCATCTCGGCCGCCTTCAACGCGCCGCTGGCCGGGGCCTTCTTCGCGCAGGAGGAAATCCTCGGCTCGTTCACGGCCGGCGCCTTCTCGGCTGTAGTGGTGAGCAGCGTGCTGGCCGCGGTGGTCTCCCGGGCGGTGTTCGGCAACCATCCTGCCTTCCCGATCCCGGTCGAGTACGGCTACACCCTGACCCGCGAAGTGGTGCTGTTCTACCCCCTGCTTGGCGCGGTCACCGGGCTGGTCTCGGCCTTGTTCATCTGGTGCTTCTTCCGGTCGGAGGACTGGGCCAGCCGGCTGCCCGTGCCCAGGGCGGCGCTGCCCTGGATCGGCGGGGCGCTGGTGGGCGGGATGGTCTTTCTGTCGCGCGGGATCCTGGTGGGGTACGGCCACCTGTCGGTGCACCTCGAGGTGTTCGGCCAGATCGCCTGGTACTTCCTGGCCCTGCTGGCGCTGGGGAAGATCGTGGCGACCTCGATCACCCTGACGACGGGCGGCTCGGGCGGACTGTTCACGCCCTCGCTCTACATCGGGGCCGCGACCGGCGGCGCCTTCGGGGTGGCCCTCCGGGGCCTGTTTCCCGGACTCCACATCCATCCGGAGGCCTACGCCCTGGTGGGGATGGGCGCCCTGGTGGCCGGCGCGACCAACGCGCCGATCACCGGGATCCTGATCGTGTTCGAGATGACCAACGACTATGCCATCGTCCTGCCGCTGATGCTCACCACGGTGATCTGCCACCTGATCGCCCGACGGCTGGAGCCGGAGTCCCTTTACAGCGGCTGGCTCCGGCGCCGGGGCGAGCGGATCGAGCACGGCTCCGACCACACGCTGCTGGCCGATCTCCGGGTCCGGGACGCCTTCGAGCCCGCACCCCAGGTCTTCCGGGCCGATGCGCCGCTGGCGACGCTGCTGGCCCACCTCCGACCCGGCGAGCAGACGACATTCCCGGTAGTGGACGGCACCGGCGCGCTGCTGGGCGTGGTCACCATGGCCGACCTGGCCCGGCTGGCCGAGCAGCCCGGCACGGCCGCCGACGGCCGGGTAGCAGCCGATGTGGCCGGGCCGACCGAGGCGGTAACCCTGGCGGACTCGCTGCTCGAGGCCATTCGGCGGATGGGTGTCCGAGGCGCCCCGGCCCTGCCGGTGGTCGGGCTCGACCACGCCCGCCTGCTGGGGATGGTGAGCCGGACCCACATTCTGGCCACCTACGAGCGGGCGCTGTCGGGCACGGCCGGGGCGGCGCGATGAGGGCAAGCGGCGGCCCGAGCGACGGCGGGCCGCCTCAGGGCTGCACCAGGGTGGCCGTGTCCTCCGCCAGCCACCCGTCCGGCCGGCCGACGACCTCGGCGGCCCGGAGCACCCGCGCCGCCGCCGGCGGCGTGCCCAACGCCACCTCCGAGCCGGCCCCGGGGGCGAAGCGGAGAAGGTAGAGGGTCGGCCCGGCGTTCCGGGCATGCTCGGCGACGAACCCCGCCAGGACCCGGGGCCACCCGCCGGTCGGGGCCGGCCGGGCCGCCCCCCGACGATGGTGCTCGATCGCCGAGATCACCTGGGCCCGGGGGGTGCCGGCCCGGCGATGCCGCTCGCGGTGGTGGCGCTCGTCCTCGAGCGCGTCGGGATGGCGGGGCCGGACCAGGTCGCACGAGCAGGCGCCCACCAGCAGCCGGGCCACGGTCTGGGCCGTGGGGTGCCGGGCGCGGAGCAGGGCGGCGTCGGCCCGGTCGGCCGGCTGGGCGGCGAGCCCGGACGGCAGCATGGCCCGGACCTCACTCAGCGTGAGCGGACTCGCGACGAACAGGACGTAGCACAGAGGTCAGATGGGGAGGTCGTCGCGGATCAGCACCAGGATGGCGGCCTGGGGGACCACCAGGTACTTCTGCTCCTCGAAGGAGATCTCGACGGCGGCCTTGCGGAAGAAGATGGCGTGATCGCCTACCCGGGCCTGCATCCCGCGGCTCTTGCCCTCCCGGGCAGTGACCTTCCACGGCTCCTCGTCGATCGAGCTGAGGTCGGCGACGGGCGTGCCCGGCCCGGTGGCCACGATGAGCCCGGTCTGGACCTGCTGGGCATCGAGCGCGGTGGCGGGGAGGTAGAGGCCGACCCGGGTGCGGTCGTCGCCGTCCTCGGGCGTGATCAGTACCCGGTCGCCCACGACCAGCAGCTGCTTCTTGGGAAATTCCATCTCGGTTTCGTCCATCTCAGTCGCGGCCGTAGGCCCCGTTGCCCTCGGTCTGGTGCACGGTGATCAGCTCGAGGATGCGCAGCTTGCGGGTGGCCGCCGGCAGCCGGAGGCTGATCTCGTCGCCCACCCGCCCGTTGGACAGGGCCCGCCCCAGCGGCGAGGCGAGCGAGATATGGCCGGCGTCGATGTCCATCATCTCGGCCAGCACGACCATGTAGGTGTCGGTATCGTTGGTCTCGAGGTCCAGTACCGTCACCCGCGAGCCCAGCCCGACGCGGTCAGTCGGCGCCTCGGTGTTGGCCAGCTGGCTCAGCTGGTTGAGCCGCTGGTGGAGCTGGCCCAGCCGGGCCTGGACGAACTGCTGGCGCTCGAGCGCCGACTTGTACTCGCTGTTCTCCCGGAGGTCACCCAACTCGACCGCCTGGGCAATAGCTTGGGGCAGCAGCACATTCAACTCATGGCTGAGCTGGTCGATCTCGCGGCTCAGCTTCTCCCGCATCTCACGGATCATGACACTACCGGACGATGAAGAAACGACGGCCCCGAGCGGGAGTGCTCAGGGCGAGGGTGGAAAAGACTCACAAAAGATACCATCGGGCGCGCGGCTGGGGAATGCGCGCCTACCTAAATCCCGGCGGGGATTGGGCTTGAGGTCTGCGATCAGGATGAGCCACCGGTCCGCCCCGGGACGCGCCGGGCCCTGGGCCGCCATCCTGGCGGCCGCGCTCGGGGTGGCGGCCTGCGGCGGACGCTCCGTCCCCGACCCCTCACCCGGTCCGGCCGCGGCTGACACCACCGCCCCCAGCGTGGAGGCCCCGGCGCTCCCGACCGCGCCGGACGCGCTGGCCGACTCGCTGCTCGAGGACGTCCGCCGGGTGGACTCCACCATCCGGGTGGACGTTCGCTACGCCACCAGCGACAACTTCACCGGCGCGCCGCTGCCGGGCTATGGCCCCCAGCAGGTGCTGCTCCGGCGCGAGGCCGCCGAAGCCCTGGGCCGGGTCCAGGCTCGGCTCCGGACCGGCGATCTGGGGCTGAAGGTGTTCGACGGCTACCGCCCGGTACGGGCCTCCCTCGCCATGGTGGACTGGGCCGAGCGGACCGGGCGGACCGGGCTGCTCGACAGCGGGTACGT
>DATAOR010000136.1:0-4378 GCA_036265635.1 Gemmatimonadales bacterium | reverse complement strand
GGCGACGCCCGCTTCCTCAGCCCGTTCAAGCCGATCCTCGGCTTCCGCTACCGGACCGAGCACTCCCTGGGCGTGCTGGGCACTCTGGTAACCGAGGACCGGCACGGCTACCTCGAGCCGCTCGAGGGCACCCTGCTCGACATCCTGCGCCCGGTCGAGTACGGGGTCCAGTGGCGCGAGCAACACCGGGCGGGCGGGGGGGAGGTGTTCCTCAACTGGCAGCGGCTCAACACCCGCACCGGACGCGAAGTGTTCGACTACGGCCTTCTGCTGCACGCCGATCCGGCCCGCTGGCTCCGGCTCGAGCTCCAGGGCCACGGGCTGCACCACGGAGGGCAGCTGTACGCGGCGGGCGAGCGGGTGGTCAATAACCAGGTCCTCGCCCTCGGGGGGCAGCTCTCGGCGACACTGCCGTACCTGGGGCTCAGCTCCTTCCGCGCCTTCCAGCTGCTGAGCCACGGGGATGTGGACAGCCTGCCGTCGGGCCGGCCCGACCATGGGCACGGGACCTATCTGCGGGCCGGCATCACCCCGGGCAACTGGCTCGAGCTGTTCGCCATCCAGTGGTGGGGGCGCGACTTCGTCTCCAACGAGGGGGACGCCAACTACAACTCGCAGGGCTCCGATCCGGCCTACTTTCACGCGTATCGGAAATATCAGGAGCTCGGCCTGGCGCGGACCACGCCGATCGAGGCCGGGCTCACCCTGGACACCGAGCTCCGGTTCCATCGGATCGACGATCGGCGGAGCATCGCCATCGGCACCTCGCCGTGGGAGTATTCCTATCGGGTGATCGTGCGGGCGCCCTTCAGCATGCGGCTGCGGCCGCCGGCGGCGAAGGAAGGCGACTAGCCACCCGGCTAGTCGGCGGCTCGGAGGTACTGCACCGGCCACCGTCCGGGCGCACCCAAGGCCTGCGCCGCCCGGAGCGGCCAGTACGGCTCGCGCAGGAGTTGCCGGGCGAGCATCACCACGTCAGCCTGGCCGTTCGCGATGACCGCATCGGCCTGGGCCGGATCGGTCAGCAACCCCACCGCGCCAGTCCGCATGCCCGCCTCGCGCCGGATCCGCTCGGCGAACCCTACCTGGTAGCCTGGCCCGGTCGGGATCTTCACCCCTGGCACCATGCCACCGGACGAGCAGTCGATCAGGTCCACCTCCAGTCCAGCCAGCCGGCGGGCCAGCTCGATCGACTGGGCCTCGTCCCAGCCGCCGTCCGCCCAATCGGTCGCCGAAATCCGGACCAGCAGCGGAAGCTCCCGATCCCACTCGCGCCGGACCGCCGCGACCACCTCGAGCAGCAGCCGGATGCGGTGCCCGAACGGCCCGCCGTATTCGTCGGTCCGCCGGTTGGCCAGGGGCGAGAGGAACTCGTGCAGCAGATACCCGTGCGCCGCGTGAATCTCGATCAGCTGGAAGCCCGCGGCCTTGGCCCGCCGGGCGCCCAGGGCAAAGGCCTCGATCACCGCGGCGATGCCCGCGTGATCCAGCGCGATCGGGTCGCGGTCCCCCGGGCGGAACGGCACCGGACTCGGCCCGACGATCGGCCATCCGCCCTGGGCCTCGTCGAGCTGCCCGCCTCCCTGCCACGGGGGCGTGACGCTCGCCTTGCGGCCGGCGTGGGCCAGCTGAATCCCCGCCGCCGCGCCCTGCGCCCGGACGAACCGGGCGCAGCGGGCCAGCTCCGCCACGTGAGCGTCGTTCCAGATGCCGAGGTCGCCCGGGCTGATCCGTCCGTCAGGGGTGACGGCGGTGGCCTCCACCATCACCAGTCCTGCGCCTCCGACCGCGCGGGTCCCGAGATGGACGAAATGCCAGTCGTTGGCGAACCCGTCCACGCTGGAGTACTGGCACATCGGGCTCACCACGATCCGGTTGGTCAGCTCGAGCGAGCGGAGCTTGAGGGGTGAGAACAGGGCGGGCGTCGCGGCAGCGGCCGGTTGGGGTCTGGTCATCGGCGCAACATAACGGCTGGGCGGGGTGGCCTCACCGTCGAAAGGAGTGGCCGGGGCCGCACCCGGAGTCGATTGGCGGGGCCCTGCCCGGGGATCGGTTTGGCCGGTGTCGCGGCCACCCCCGGGGTTGGCTGGCCCTGGATTTGCCTTTCCCCGGGCATTTCAGCCACCCAACATCTGCGCTATTCACTGGACAGGAGGCATCATGGCGCCTAACCGACTGGCAATCCTTACGCTCGCCGTGCTGGCGGGCTGCGGCGGCGACCGTGGCACGACCATGGCGGCCGACAGCCTGAGCCGCGACTTGCAACGGCTTCCGGTCGATTCTTCGGCCACCCTGAGCGACCAGGCCGGGGCCACCCCGGTCATGCCGGCGGCACCCGCCGCCGCCCCGAAGCCCAAGCCCAAGCCGGCCCCGAAGCCAGCGGCGAAGCCCGCGCCGAAGCCCGCCCCGGCTCCTGCGCCGCTGGCGCTGTCGGCCGGCGTGACCCTGGCCACCACGGTGGACCGGGAGATCAGCTCGCGGACCGACAAGCCGGGCACCACGGTCACCAGCACGGTAGCCGCCGACGTGAAGGACGCCAGCGGGCGGGTCGTCATTCCGGCCGGCTCGACGGTCACCCTGACGCTGACGGAGATCCACGAGTCGGAGAACAAGGGTGACAAGACCGGCAAGCTCACCCTCACCCCGACCGCCGTGGACATCGCGGGCCAGCACTACGCGCTGAGCGGCTCGGCCACGGCGCTCGAGCGCACGCTGCGCGACCGGAAGACTAACGGCGGAGACATCGCCAAGGTGGGCGCGGGCACCGCGGCCGGCGCCATCGTGGGCCGCGTGATCGGCGGCAACACCAAGGGCGCCGTGATCGGCGGCATCATCGGCGGGGCAGTCGGCGCCCAGCGCGCGGTCGAGACTCAGGACCGCGACGTGGTGGTTCCCGCCAGCTCGCGGGTCGAGGTCACGCTCGATGGGCCGTTTACCCGTTAGCTCGGTCGGGCTCCAGGTCACGGATAGCCGATCAGGCAGATAGCCACGGGGCGCGCAGCGATGCGCGCCCCGTGTCGTTTACCTGCCGGCTTGGGGGAGTCGGGGACCACCTTCGCCCTGGCGGAGCGTGTGACCCGCGACACCGCCGCATGCCCGCACCGGCCGCTTAATGGACCGGTTCAGCCGAAGCAGGATATACTGGAATCATGTCCAGAGCCTTCGTCAACGAAGACGCCGGGGGAGCCGAGGCGGTCACGCGGTACCCCTTGCCCGACCGGGGCGATCCCGACTACGACCGGGCCGCCGCCCGCGCCCTGCTGCGCGGCGCCGACGTGGGCGACACCACCGGGGCCGAAGCCGCCACCGGTTACTACTGGGGCGACCCGGCCCTCTTCCCGGAGGTCACCCGGATCCTGCACGAGGCGCGGCACGACCGCGACGACCGGCTGGAGCAGCTGGCCGAGCGGTTTCTCCGTGGCCCCAGACAGGGTCGCGGCTAGCTCCGGCGCCCCCCGCTCACTCGCTGTTCGGATCACCCCAGGAGGCCTCATGCCGGACGCCCACGATCGTCTCACGGCCGCCCAGCTCGACGCGGCGCTCAATCCCCACCGGGAGGAGGAGCAGGCCCGGGCCCGGGAGCACAACCTCGACGTGCTGGGCCAGCGCGGCGTGCTGTTGTTCGGCCAGGAGACCGACGACGAGCTGGCCGACCTCTGGTCGGTGGTGGACCGGTTCGAGTCCGTGGTCGAGGCCCGCGGCGGCGACACCTTCACCAATGCCCCCGACTCGTCGGAGCCGGACAACCCGGCCTTCGTCCTGCCCGAGCGCAAGGCGCGTGAGCCGGTGGCGGCCTATGTGGCCAGGATTCGTGAGGCCGCCGAGCGGCTGACCCGGTTCGAGCGGAGCGAAGAAGGCCCCAGGCATCCGAGCAGCGGGGCGGGTGACGCAGGCGAATGAGCAGGTAAGCTTGCGCCAGGCCGGCTTGCTCCGCTCGGGAAGACGTTCCAAACTCGTCCGGATGATGACCCAGGCTCGTCCGGATCGTGCTTCAAACTCGGCTCGGATTCACTCCCGGCGGAGCAGCTCGCTCCGGCGGTAGGGGAACACGTCCACCACTTCCCCCGTCCGAAGCCGTTCCTGTACCCCCTGCCAGAACGCCACGTCGAGCAGGTCGCCATGGTGCTCGAGGAAGGCATCGCGCACCTCACCCGGCGGCACCAGGAAGGCGTGAAACTCCTCGGGAAAGACGTCGAGCTCGCCGACCGAGAACCACGGCTCGGCCGACATCTCGTCCTCGTAGGTGGCCGGCTGGGGGATCCGCCGAAAGCGGCAGTCCGACAGCAGGCAGAGCTCGTCGTAGTCGTAGCAGATGACCCGGCCGTTCCGGGTGACCCCGAAGTTCTTGAGCAGCATGTCGCCGGTGAAGATGTCCGCC
>DATAOR010000135.1:0-3268 GCA_036265635.1 Gemmatimonadales bacterium | reverse complement strand
AGTGCACCGCGGTTTCGCATCGGAGTCATCCCGAGCCCTGGCTCGGCCCAGGGTGAACTCCGCGAAGGAGCCATGATTCGACGCCTGCCTCCTTCGCTTCCCTCAGGATGATTCCTGACCCATGCCACTCACCGCTCCCGCCACCCCCGTCACGCTGGACTCCATCCGCGGCGCTGCCCGAGTGCTGGAGGGCGTCGCGGTGCGCACCCCGCTGCGGGACGCGCCCGACCTCTCCGAGCGGGTGGGGGTGCCGGTGTCGCTCAAGTGCGAGCTGCTCCAGCCGATCGGCGCCTTCAAGATCCGGGGCGCCTATCATGCGCTGGCCCGGCTGGTCGGGCGTGGCGGCGCCCAGGGGGTCGTCACCGCCTCGAGCGGCAACCACGGCCAGGCGCTGGCCTTTGCCGCACGCCAGTTCGGCCTCCGGGCGGTGAGTACCGGGTCGTCCCGGAGCGGCGTCCGCAGCGCCACGCCGTCGAGCACGCGGGCGGCCCCGCGGAGGGCGGCCAGGGTCACCGGGGGCGTGGTGGCGAGATCGGCGGCGTTGGACATGGGATCCTGGCGTCGGGTCGGACTGGTCCAGCTGGGGATCGAAGTCGGCCGGCCGCACCGCCCCACTCCCGGCCACGCTCAGTAAATGCGCGGGGGGCTCCGCCTTAGCAAGCCCCCCCGGAGTGATTACTCGTCGTCGGCGGCCGCCGTGGGCGTGACCTCGTCGCCGCCGGCGGCGTCCTCGGCCCCGCCCTCGTCCTCCTTGACCACCCGGGCCACGTCCACCACCGAGTCGCCGGCGTCGAGGTTCATCACCTTGACCCCCTGGGTGTTGCGGCCGATGACCCGGATCCCGTCCACCGGCAGCCGGATGATCACGCCGTGGCGGGTGATCATCATCAGCTCGTCGTCGGGGATGACCTCCTTGAGGGCCACGATCGAGCCGGTCTTGTCGGTCTTCTTGAGGGTGATGATGCCCTTGCCGCCGCGCTTCTGGACCCGGTAGTCGGACAGCTCGCTCCGCTTGCCGAAGCCCTTCTCGCTCACCACCAGCAGGGTGGCGTCGCGGCGGACGACCACCATGCCGATCAGCTCGTCGCCCTGCTCCAGCTCGATGCCCTTGACCCCGGTGGTGTCGCGGCCCATCTCGCGCACGTCGCCCTGGTGGAACCGGATGCTCATGCCGTCCCTGGTGGCCAGGACGATGTCGCTGTTCTGGTCGCAGACCTGGACGTCGATCAGCTGGTCGTCCTTCTCGATGTTGATGGCCCGGATGCCGTTGGTGCGCACGTTGCCGTAGTGCGACAGCAGGGTCTTCTTCACCGTGCCCCGGCGGGTGGCGAAGATGAGGCACTTGTCGTCACCGAACTCGCGGACCGGCACCAGCGCCGCGATCTGCTCGCCGGGCTTGATGGCGATGCAGTTGACCACCGGCTTGCCCCGGGCGGCCCGGCCGGCCTGGGGGATCTCGTGGACCTTGAGCCAGTAGAGCTGCCCGGTGTTGGTGAAGAAGAGCAGGTAGTCGTGGGTGCTGGCGATGAACAGGTGCTCGATCCAGTCGTCGGCCTTGAGGTCCTGGCCGTTGAGCCCCCGCCCGCCGCGCCGCTGGCGCTTGTAGGTGGTGATCGGGATCCGCTTGATGTAGCCGGTCCGGGAGATGGTGATGACCATGTCCTCTTCGGCGATCAGGTCCTCGACCGTGAACTCGCCCTGGTCGCTGAGGATCTCGGTCCGGCGGTCGTCGCCGAACTGGTCCACCACCTCGGCCATCTCCTGCTTGAGGATGGCCATCCGCTTGGGCCGGGAGGCCAGGATGCCCTTGAGCTCCTTGATGGTGGCCCGGACCTCCTTGAGCTCGGCCTCCAGCTTCTCGATCTCGAGGCCGGTGAGCTTGGCCAGCCGCATGTTGAGGATGGCGTCGGTCTGCTTCTCGCTCAGGCCGAACCGCTTGCGCAGCCGGGCATCGGCCTGGGCCGTGTCGGCCGAGCCGCGGATGATCTTGATGACCTCGTCGATGTTGTCGACGGCGATCTTGAGGCCCTCGAGGATGTGCTCCCGGGCCTCGGCGGCGTTGAGGTCGAACTGGGTCCGGCGGACCACGATCTCGTGCCGGTGCTCGATGTAGCGCTCGAGCAGCTCCTTCAGGTTCATGATCCTGGGGGCGCCCTTGTCGAGCGCCAGCATGATCACGCCGAAGGTGGACTGCATGGCGGTGTGCTTGTAGAGCTGGTTGAGCACCACGTTGGGGATGGCGTCGCGCTTGAGCTCGATGACGACCCGCATCCCCTCCTTATCGGACTCGTCGTTGACCCCGCTGATCCCCTCGATCCGCTTCTCGCTGGCCAGCTCGGCGATGGCCTTGACCAGGTTCTCCTTGTTGACCTGGTAGGGGATCTCGGTGACCACGATCTGGGACCGGCCGGACGATTCCTTCTCTTCGATCTGGGCCCGGGCGCGCATGATGACCCGGCCGCGGCCGGTCTCGTAGGCGTCCTTGATCCCGGCCCGGCCATAGATGTAGGCCCCGGTGGGGAAGTCGGGCCCCTTGATCAGCTTGCGGAGGTCGGCGATGGTGGCCTCGGGGGTGTCGATCAGCAGCTCGACCGCCCGGGCGACTTCCCTGAGGTTGTGGGGCGGGATGTTGGTGGCCATGCCGACCGCGATGCCCGACGAGCCGTTGACCAGCAGGTTGGGGATCTTGGACGGGAGGACGGTCGGCTCCTGGAGCCGGTCGTCGAAGTTGGCCTGGAAAGCGACCGTGTTCTTGTCGATGTCCTCCAGCATGGCCACGGCGACCCGGGTGAGCCGGGCCTCGGTGTAGCGGTAGGCGGCGGCGGGGTCGCCGTCGACCGAGCCGAAGTTGCCCTGGCCGTCCACCAGCGGGTAGCGGAGCGAGAAGTCCTGGACCATGCGGACCAGGGCGTCGTAGACCGAGCCGTCGCCGTGGGGGTGGTACTTGCCGAGCACGTCGCCCACCACGGTCGCCGACTTCTTGTAGGGGCGGCCGGGGACCAGGCCCAGCTCGTTCATGGCGTAGAGGATCCGGCGGTGGACCGGCTTGAGCCCGTCCCGCACGTCGGGCAGGGCCCGGCTCACGATGACGCTCATCGAGTAGTTGATGAACGACTGCTGCATCTCTTCTTCGATGAGCCGGGGCAGAATCCGTTCGCGCGAGTTGGGTGCGGTCATGTCGGTCGCTGGCTAGGGGTTCGCTGCGGCGCCGGGGGCGGGGCCGGGCAGCCCCCAAATATACCCCGGAGCGAGGCCGGGAAGCAACCGG
>DATAOR010000134.1:0-8589 GCA_036265635.1 Gemmatimonadales bacterium | reverse complement strand
GGCGTAGCGAGCCAATGTGGCCTGGTCGGTGGCCTTGGTGGTCTGTTCGGCGGCAACCACGCCGACGCCACCCAGCAGCTCAGCCACAAGAGCGGTCTCGACATGCACAACGCGGAGAAGGCGCTGCTCTTTCTCGCGCCGCTGGTGCTGGCCAAGTTTGCCCAGCAGCGCCAGCAGGCCTCACCGGCTCCGGCTGCGACTGGGGCGACCGGGGCGACTGGGGCGACCGGTGCGACCGGTGCGACGGGTGCCGCTCCGGCAACGCCCCAGGCAGACGGTGACTCTGCACTCGGCAAGGTCATCGGGGCGGTGGAGAAGATCTTCCACCGCTGATCGCGCCCGCCGCCGCCGACCCGATGGCTCACCGGGCACCTCGGGGCGTCGCATCGCGACGCCCCTTGGCGTGTCGGGGCCGGGCGGCCCGCCTCTCTGATCTTCGCGACCTCGCTGCCGTCGTCCGACCCAGTGCCGCCGCAGCGGCCACGCGTCGGCCGGATTCTCCCGGGAGCGTCCGGGCCCAACCGGCCCAGGTATCGTCGCCCGTTCTGCTAGGGCTCGTGCGGCAGATCCAGGAACTGACCGGCCGTCTCGCCCGGCTCTGATGCTCGCTGGTGGGTGATGGTGAAGTAGGTGAAGCCGACCAGAAGCGCGATTGCTGCGCAGAGCAGGGCCGCGACCAGCTGGCGCTGGAAGGCGCCGGCTCGACAGCGCAGCCGGGCTGCCGCGCGCCCTGGCGCAGCGGGTGCGCACCCGGTGGCCGTGGGGGTAACTACATGGTGCACAGGTACCACTGATGGAGCAGGTAGAAGATCAGGCATTGCTCACTTGGGGTTTGGCGTAGGGGCGCCGGCCCGAGCGGAGGCCGGACGAACGGTGCCGGGGCAAAGCCGGCCTTTACGCACGACCGGGGGAGCCGGTGCTGCGCGGCTAAGGCAGGATCACTGAGCCGTCGGCCAAGGGCTGCGCCGGGCGGTCGCTATTGCCGGAGATATCTCAGCGGCGGGTTGAGACGCGCGTGCTGTCGGACGACACGCAGGCAAGATCGTACCAATGGGTGGCGGACGCCATCCCCCAAGGACTGGTCGTCGGGCGGGCGATCGCCCCAGCGTGAAGCCGACGACGCAGACTCCTGTCGCCGGACGCACCGCGACCGCCGAGCCGCGCTTCCCGGCTCGGCGACCGCGGCTCGGACTTACGCCGGATTCTGGTAGAACCGCACCTGCAGCAGTTTGAGCCCGTTGTTGTCGTACTGCCAGAAGTACCCCTGCAGACAGGGATCGAACAACCCGACCGTCGTGCCGCCGCAGGCAGTCACCGCGTCCGCGTCGGCCACCGCGTCCAGCTCGAGCGTCGTGAGCGCCGTCGTCACGTTCCGGAAGCTGCTCTTTCCGGTTCCCCGAACGAACACCTCGTGTTGCGTCGAGCAGATGTCGCCGTCGGCGACCGTGCCGGTCACGTCGGTGGCGCAGGTGGTGATCCTGGCGCTGCCACCCGGCGTGCCGAGGGCGCGGGCCCAGACCGTGTAGCCGCCGGGGGCGGGAAGCGAGAACTTGGCCTCCCCGTCGGTGCCGTTCTTGTCGAGCACGGCGAACTCGCCCGCGCTGGCGCTCTGCTCCAGCAGGATCTTGGTGGTGACGGGAGCGCCATCCTTGGTCCCGAGGTTCACGAAGATGACGCTGCCGCCGGGGCCGCCCATGTCGGGGTTCTTCGACTTGGGCACGCCGATGATGTTGAGGCTGTAGTGCGCGCCGCTCGGAGCGCCGTTGCCGGTAGCGCCCACCGCGAAAGCGGGACCGGAGGAGCCGGCCGTCTGGGCGGGGGCCAGGGTGGACCCGTCGCCGTTGCAGCCCAGGAGAAGCCCGAGTGCCAGCGGGGCCAGGACGGGGAACGAGCGGGAAGCCGGGATGCGCATGAAGCCCTCCTGATCTGCGGATCGACCGCAGCGGTGAGAGCCCAACCATCGCCGGTCATCCCCACCACCCTTGGGCCCGGCACACAATGGGGCGGCGTGCTCGGGCGCACAATTCTCAAAATGTGGTCGCTGTCGAAGACAGTGACATCGGTGCGGATGGGTCGTGCAGGGCGATGCAGCCCGGCTCGTACGGGACGGAGGGTCGCAAGTCTCGACCCGACCCCTTGAGCTCGTACAATCCGGCGAGCCAGGTACGGGGCGGCGCCGGTCCTGCCCCACCATCATCGCGGGGCCGCTCCGTCGCCGGTCCCCTGGTACTTGTCGAGCCAGGCCAGACTCTCCTGGATCAGCCGGGCGCGCGGCACGAAGTGGCTGCCATCCTCCACCACGTGCCGCTTGTCCGCCGCCGGAGTGCCCAGCAGCCGGAACATCGGGCGCTGTGAGGTCTCGACCGGGAAGTAGAAGTCGTAGCGCCCGTTGATCATCAGCGTCGGGGCATGGATCCGGGGCAGGAAGTTCACCGGGTCCACCTCCGGCCGGACCGGGGGAAAGTCCAGCCCCGCCACCTCGAGCACGATCACCTTGATCCGGGGCTCGACGGCTGGCATCAGCCCGCCCAGCGCACCGCCCCAGCTCACACCGTAGTAGCCCAGGCGGGCGATCGAGACCTCCGGCCGGGTCGCCAGGTAGTCCACGCCGCGCCGCAGGTCCTTCGCCCACATCACGACGTGATCGCGATAGAAGATCGTGGAGTCCTGGGCATCGCTCTGGAGCCCGTCCTTCCGCTGATAGGTACCCTTGAAGACCGGGTAGAGCACGGCCCGGCCGCTCTTGAGCAGGAAATCGAAGTGGGCGGTCTCGCGCTTCGAGATCGTCAGGTTGGGGATCGCCCCGCCCGGGGGATAGTAGACCACCGCGGGGTAGGGGCGGCTCCCCCGCTTGGGCAGATACAGATAGAGGAGCAGCGAGTCGGCCGCGTAGCCGGCGGTCACCTGGACCAGCTCGCGGGTCCACTCGCCTTCGTCGATCAGCTCGAGCCGCCGGGGGGCGAGCGGGAGCCGGTCGTACTCGTACATCTGGCGGTAGGCGGCGAAGACGGCGTCGCTGACCGGCCGGGCCTGGCTGAAGTCTCGGAGCTGGCGGATGAGCGGTGCCGAGGCGCGGGCCAGGTTGGGCTCGTTGGCCGGGTAGCGGGCCAGCCGAATGCCGTTCTCGACGTTCCGGTCGAACGGGTCCTGGGTATAGGTGTCGTTGAAGCGGTAGGGCGGGTCCCGCCATCCGCCGCCGAGGATGAACCGCTCGGTGCCGCTGGCGTTGAGACACCATTCGCGGACGTTGCCGGCCATGTCGGACGCGCCGAACGCGCTCACCCCCCGCGGCTGCCCGACCGGCACGCTGCCGCGGCCCGAGAAGTTGCTCGGCGGCACCATCCAGGCGCTGTTCCGCAGGCTCGCCGCCCGGTTCCAGTGGGCCACCGTGGGCAGTGACTTGCCCACGAACCGGGCGTACGCCATCGCCTCATACCAGCTCACCCCGCCCACCGGCTGGTGCTCCTCGCCCGCCGGGAACTCGCCCGCCTCCCAGCCCGCGGGCCCGGTCCGGCCGGTGCGATCGGTCATGAGCGCCACCGCCGCCTCCCACCCGATCTCCCGCCCGTTCCGGACCATCGGCGCCGGCCACAGCTCCCGGCGCCGGTAGCCGCCGCTGTCGACGAACCGTTGGAAGTCCCGGTTGGTCACCTCGAACCGGTCGATCAGGAAGTCGCCCAGGGTGATGGGCGGCTCCCGCTCGAACCCGAGCTCCGCCACGGCCACCTGACCGCCCAGCACGCGCACCATCTCCCGCGGGATGGCGTCGTCGCGATCGAGCGGGATCGCCCGATCGATGTCGCGCAGCCCCGCCAGCTCCATCGTCCGGTAGCCCGGTGCCTGGAGGCGGACGCGGTTGCCGTCGAACTGCCCGCCGCCGGAGCTGAAGGCCATGAGCGCACTGTCGATCGGCGTCCGGCCGAGCGGAATCCAGGTGGAGTCCGTCGCCTCGTAGCTCGAACGCCACACCTCGGCGCCCGGGGGCGACGTCCGGATCGGATAGCGGAGCGCGAACTTCGGCCGGAGCGCGTCGAACATCGAGTCGCCCGGGAGCACCGCCTCCACCTGCCGCGCCAGGGCGTACGCGCCCTCGTACTTCCCCGAGTCCACCAGGGCCAGGATCCGCGGAATCGCCTCCTCGCGCACCCAGGCTCGCCGCTGGGCGTGACGCACCGGTCCGGCCCAGATTGCCGAGCCGATCGCGACCGCGGCCACGGCGAGCCCCGCCCACATGGCCAGCCGCCGGCGCGCAGTCGGCGGGACCGGCGGCACCCCCGTCGCCGCCGCCTTGTCCCTGGACGTCCCCTCGAGCGCTTCGAGCATGGCCTCGGCCGAGGCCCAGCGGTCCGCTGGATCCTTGGCCAGCGCCCGCATGACGACCTCCGCCAGGCCCGCCGGCACCGGCGGCCGCACCGCATCGAGCGAGGCCGGCGATCGGCTGATCTGGGCCGCCACCACCGCCTGCGGCGTCGTGCCCGTGAACGGTGGAGCGCCGGTCAGCATCTCGTAGCCGACTACCCCCGCCGCGTACAGGTCCGCGCGCCCGTCGACGCCCTCCTGCCCGAGGGCCTGCTCGGGCGCCATGTACGCCGGCGTGCCGATGGCGAGCCCCGCGGCCGTCATGGTGGCGCCGGCGGCGGTGCCGCCCGCGCCGGCCGCGGCCCGGGCGACGCCGAAGTCCACCACCAGGGCGTGGCGGCCGGCGAGCATGATGTTGTCGGGCTTGATGTCGCGATGCACGATGCCCTGCCGGTGTGCCTCGGCGAGTGCTTCCAGCACATCGGCCAGGATCCCGGCGGCCGCGGCGGATCCCAGGGCGCCCTCGCGGGCGAGCCGGTCCCGCAGGCTCTCCCCGTCGACGTACGGCATCACGTACCACAGCAGGTCGGGCGCCCCGGCCGCACCCGGGACCTCGCCCGAGTCGATCAAGGTCAGGATGTGCGGATGCTGCAGGTGGGCCGAGATCCGGACCTCGCGCAGGAAGCGATCGTGACCGAGGACGGCGGAGAGCTCGGGATGAAGGACCTTGAGGGCGACGGGGCGGTCGTGCTTGAGGTCGCGGGCGAGGAAGACCGTGGCCATGCCGCCCCGGCCGAGCTCGCGGTCGAAGCGATACCGGTCGGCCAGGGCTCCCTGGAGTCGGTCGAGCAGCTCGGGCGTGGTGGGCATGGGGGGGATGCTTGAAGATGGTGGTGGCGCCGGGGCAGCGCGAGTGCGGTCGCCGCTCAGCCGGCGCGCCGGCTGGCCCCCCTGCCTCGCCGTGGGTATGCTAAGTGATCACCCACCGGACATATCGCTGATCGACCCCGGCGCGCGCCTCGGGACCCAGCTGGCCGATCGCTATCGCCTCGACGGCGAGCTCGGCCGCGGGGGCATGGCCGTGGTGTACCGCGCCTGGGACCTGCGCCACGATCGCCCCGTCGCCATCAAGGTCCTCCGCTCCGAGCTGGCGGCCGGCATCGGGCCCGACCGCTTCCTGCGCGAGATCCGAGTGGCCGCGCGGCTGCAGCACCCGCACATCCTCCCGCTGCTCGACTCGGGTGGGCTTCCCGGCGACGCCGGCGCGCCGCCCGTGCTGTGGTACGCCATGCCGCTGGTGGAGGGCGACAGCCTGCGGGACCGCCTGCGCGCCCAGGGAGAGCAGCCGCTGGGCGACGCGCTTCGCTGGACCGCGGAGCTGGCGGACGCACTCGGCTATGCCCACTCGCGCGGCATCGTGCACCGGGACCTCAAGCCGGAGAACGTCCTCCTCAGCGCCGATCACGCGCTGCTGGCCGACTTCGGCGTCGCCCGGGCGCTCGAGACCAGCGCGTCCCCGCGGCTCACCGACACCGGCCTCGCGCTCGGCACGCCGGCATACATGAGCCCCGAGCAGGCCCTGGGCAACCCGGTGGTGGACGGACGTTCCGATCTCTACAGCCTGGGCTGCGTGCTCTACGAGCTGCTCACGGGCGAGCCGCCCTACACCGGGCCCACCGCGCAGGCGATCACCGCCAAGCGGCTCACGGATCCGGTTCCCTCGGCCCGGCGGCTCCGGGAAACGGTGCCGCCGGCGGTGGATGCCGTGCTCCAGCGCCTCCTCGCCAAGTCGCCGGCCGATCGCTACGCCACCGCCGCCGAGCTGAGGGCGGCGCTGGCCGCCGTGCCCGGGTCCGCGCCGGCCGCCGTGCCCGGGTCCGCGCTGGCCGCCGTGCTCGAGTCCGCGCCGGCCGCGAGCTCCGCCGCGACCGCCGAGCCTGCCCGCACGGTCCCGTTGCCCGCCCCCCAGCCATCGACCGCCCGCGGCAGGTCCCGCCGCCTCGCGCTGGCGGCGGCCGTGCTCGCCGTGTCGGTGGCCGGCGCCGTCGGGGTTCGTCGCATCTTCGGCCACGGACCCGCCGGCGAGGCCGCGCTCGATCCGAGCGCCGTCGCCGTCCTGCCGTTTCGGGTGACCGCGCCCGACCATTCGCTCGACTACCTCTCCGAGGGGATCGTCGACCTGCTGGCGGTCAAGCTGGATGGCTCGGCGGGCCCGCGAGCCGTCCCGCCGCGCCGCCTCCTGGCCGCACTGAAGTATCGCCCCGGGGTGCTGATCTCGTCCGATGCCGCTGAGCAGGCTGCCCGGCGTACCGGCGCGGGCCGGGTGCTTGACGGCAGCCTGGTACGCTCCGGCGGGCGCATCGAGCTGAGCGCCACGCTCCGCCGCACCGGCGGCGGTGGCAGCACCGGGCAGGCCCAGGCGGCGGGGAGCCTCGACTCGCTGCCGGCGCTGGTGGACCAGCTCGCCGCCAGGCTGCTGGCGGGCGAGGCGGCGGCCCTGCCCTCGCTGGGCCGGCTCTCCTCGGCCCGGGCCATCACGGCCTATCTCCGCGGCAAGGCGGCCGACCGCCGCGGCCGCTACCAGGACGCGGCGGCGGCGTACGGCGAGGCGCTGCAGGAGGATTCCACTTTCGCGCTCGCGGCGCTCGAGCTGATCGGCATGCTGCAACGCTATGCCGGCGACAGACAGCTCGTCGACCGCGCCACCCGCATCGCGTGGACCGACCGCGCGCAGCTCAGCCCCAGAGGCCGGATCCTGCTGCGCGCCACGCTCGGTCCCAAGTACCCGGAGCCCTCGTCCCAGATCGACCTCATCGCCGCCTGGCAGGACGCGGTGGACGCGCTGCCGGACCTGCCCACCGCCTGGTTCGAGCTGGGCGACCTCCAGCTCCACCGGGGCGGAACGAACGACATCCCCGATCCCGTGGCGCGGGCGGAGGCGAACTTCCGCCGGGCGCTCGAGCTCGACCCCGCCTGGGTGCTGCCGCTGGACCACATCCTCATGGCGAAGCTCTGGCTGGAGGACACGACGGAGCTTCGCTCCCTCGCCCTCCGGTGGCTGGCGCAGGACACCATCCCGGGCGACCGCTCCGCCTACTTCCGCTGGCGGCTCGGCGTGGCCTTGGGCGACTCGGAGCTGGTGGCGCGCCAGCGGGCCTCGCTCGACCACTGGAGCGAGGACGCCCTGCTGTTTCTCGCGGGGAATGCGCAGGCCGACGCGGTGGGACTCGGCGATGTGGAGCGCGCCATGCGCGAGCTCGAGCGCCGCGCCGTGACGGGCCCGAAGCTCTGGCGGGCGCGCCGTTACCGCCATGACTGGCTGCTCAACACCGGGCAGCCATCGGCCGCGCTCGCGCTCATCGACAGCATGGCCTCGGCCCAGCCCTTTCCCGGGTGGGCGCGGCTCACCCGGATCGAGGACGCGCTCTTCTGGGACGGTGATACGGCCGCCGCTGCCTCGGACGTGCGGGCGCTCGCGGCGGCGGCGAGCGCCCGGCGCCCGGCCGGCCCGCTCACCGGTCCCGAGGCCCGTGGCCGTTGCCGGCTCGGCTTCTGGGCGCTGGGCCGGGGGGACCGCGCGGGCGTCAGGAGCTGGTGGGCTCATCTCGTGTCGGCCCGGACCCGGGCAGACAACGGGTTCAACGACGACGACCGGCTGCTCTGCACCTGCGTCCTGGAGGCCTGGCTGGCGTGGCGTGACGGCGACAGCACCAGGACACGGCGGCTGCTGGACCGGGCCGATTCGATCTACCTCACGAGCGACGTACTGACCGACGACTACAGCAACCTGGTTATTGCCCCTCTCCGGGCCGCGATCGGCGACCTGCCCGGCGCAGCCCGGGTGATCGGTCGGATGGGCGTGGCCCTGCCGATCAGCCCGGTGTTCGGGTCCACCTATCTCCGCGAGGGAGCGCGGATCGCCGAGGAGATGGGGGATACGGCCGGGGCCGCGCGGGCGTTGGCGCGCTACGTGGCCCTGCGGTCACGCGCCGAGCCGCGGCTTCGTCCCGAGCTGGACAGCGCGCGGGCTCGGCTCGGCGCCCTGGTGGGGCGCTGAGCGGCGCCTGGTGTGCAGGTGCTTGGTATCTCACCCCTGGATGATTAGCTTTTCCTCACCCCCGCTTACCCATTGTTGAATCGAGCCCCCCTTGGGCTTCTTTTGTCGCCGGCGCGCCCGGCTTCGGCCGGAGTACGCCTCCCTGTACCCCCGAGTCGTCGCCGGCATCTGGCTGGGCGCGCGTCGCGTGGCCGGCATAGTACGCCGGTCCGACCCCACCGCTGGGGCACGCG
>DATAOR010000133.1:0-5958 GCA_036265635.1 Gemmatimonadales bacterium | reverse complement strand
GCCCAGACGGGGGACGTTGTCGGCCCACCAGCCGATGAAGGCGTGCTTGAGAACCCACCAGAGCGCGCCCGGCGTGAGCGGCGTGGTGCCGGAGCGGCGATGGGCGGGCGAACGATCCGGCCGCGGGGGGTGGTGGGCGGTCACAGCTCTTCACTATAACAGGGAAAGTGCGGCCCAATGTGGCCCGCGTCACAGGGTCCCGAGAAGGCGCCCGATTATCCCGGCAGCGCCATTCTCTGCGCGCTTGCCCTCGAGGTTAGTTTCTCGACCATGAAATCAGCCTGGATCGCTTTCGGCGCCCTGGCCGGGACCGTCGCGCTGGGGCTGGCGCTGCGCGGCCGGGGCGCGGGCCCGGTCACCTTGCCCCTCCGTCCGGTCACCGACCAGCGCCTCGCCGCGGCCGACACCAGCGGCGACTGGCTCACCTACGGCCGCGACCTCCGCCAGCACCGCTACGCGCCGTTCGACCAGATCAACGCCGGCTCGGTGGCCCGGCTCAAGCCGCTGTGGCACGAGGGCGGGATCCACCTGCTCAAGTCCTACCTCCGGAACGAGAGCACCCCGGTGGTGGCCGACGGCATGCTGATCTACACCGATCCCGGTATCCGGACCGGCGAGCCGGGCAACCACGTCACCGCGGTGGACGCCAGAACCGGGCGCAAGCTGTGGGGCTGGTACCGCCGCACCACCGGCGGCGCGCTCTGCTGCGGATTGGTCAACCGCGGCGTGGCGCTGTATGGCGACAAGGTGTACGTCGGCACGCTCGACGGCCACCTGGTGGCGCTCGACCGGAGGACGGGCAGCGTGGTGTGGGACCGCCGGGTCGAAGGCGCCGAGCCGTCGGAGGGCTATTCGTTCACCATGGCGCCGCTGGCGGCCGGCGGGAAAATCATCATCGGGACCAGCGGCGGCGAGTTCCGGATCCGCGGCTTTCTCGACGCCTACAACCCCGAGACGGGGGAGCGCGCATGGCGGTTCTACACCGTCCCCAGCCCCGAGGAGGGCGGCTGGTGGGGCCGCTGGGCCGCCACCACGCCGGACGGCGACCCGCTGCCGCGCGACATCGCCCAGGAACGACGCGACAGCGCCGCGTACCCGGACGAGTGGCGCCGCGGCGGCGGCCCGGTGTGGACCACACCCGCCTACGACCAGGCACTCGGCCTGGTCATCTTCGGGATCGGCAATCCCTCGCCGGTCGAGGGCCGGACCCCGCCGGGCGATAACCTCTACACCAATTCGATCGCCGCGGTCGACGTCGCGACCGGCAAGCTCCGGTGGTATTACCAGGTCGTTCCGCACGACGTGTGGGACTACGATCCCGCCGGCCCGCCGATATTGATCGACATCGCCCAGGACGGCGATACGGTGCCGGCCGTGGCCGAGGCAGGCAAGACCGGCTGGGTCTACATCCTGGACCGCCGGACCGGCCGGCGGATCCGGCGCTCCGACCCGCTGGTCCCGCACGAGCGGCTGTTCGCCGCGCCGACGCCCGAGGGGGCGCGCACGGCGCCCGGCACCCACGGCGGGAGCAACTGGCCCTCGGCGGCGTACTCGCCGGCGACGGGCGTGATGTACGTGGTCGGGAGCCACTTTCCCATGCGGTACCGGGTGGACTCGGCGGCCGGCGCCGCGGCGGATGCGCGGGTGCCGGGTCCTGATCGCCACCAGTTCGGCGTCTTCTCGGAGATCAAGGGCGAGCCTCGCCACGGCGTGGTCTCCGCGGTCGACGTGACGACGGGACGGATCCGGTGGCAGCACGAGGTCGAGAGCCCGCTGGTGTTCGGGGGCACGCTGGCGCTGGCGGGGGGACTGGTCCTCTTCTCCGAGGTCGGGGCGCTCCACGCGCTCGATGCGGCTACCGGGGCCACCCGGTGGCGCTACCTCCTGGGAAAGGGCACGCTCGGGCCGCCGATCAGCTTCATGCTGGATGGCCGGCAGCGGGTGGCGGTGGCCTCGTCCCGGGGCGTGACCGTCTTCGGACTGCCCGGGCGCTGACGGCGCCCGGGCTATTCGGCGTGCGCCAGCGGTTCGGGCGCCGGCGAGTCCACCACCCAGACGGTCTTCGCATTGACGAACTCCCGGATGCCGTGCCAGCAGAGCTCCCGGCCATAGCCGCTCTGCTTGACCCCGCCGAACGGGACCCGCGGATCCGACGCAACCATCGCGTTGATGAACACCATCCCCGCTTCGATCTCCTCGACGAACCGGGCGCGCTCGGCGGCGTCCCGGGTCCAGGCGCTGGCTCCCAGCCCAAAGGGCGAGTCGTTGGCCAGCCGGATCGCCTCGTCGACGCTGCCGACCCGAAACAGGATCGCCACGGGCCCGAAGACCTCGTCGTGATAGGCCGGGGACTCGGGCGTGACGCCCGTGAGCACGGTCGGCTCGAACCAGAAGCCGGGCCGGTCGATGCGGCGGCCGCCGACCAGCACCCGGGCGCCTGCCGCGACCGACTGCTCGACCTGCCCGGCAATGGTCTCGACCTGGCTCTGGTTGGCCAGCGGGCCCACGTCGGTGGCCGGGTCCATCGGGTCGCCCACCTTGAGGGCCCGGAACCCGTCGAGGTAGCGGCGCTCGAACTCGTCGGCCACCGCCTGGTGGACGATGAAGCGCTTGGCCGCGATGCACGACTGACCGTTGTTGATGACCCGGGCGCGAACCGCGGTCCTGACCGCGCTGTCGAGATCGGCGCTCGGCATCACGATGAAGGGATCGCTTCCGCCCAGCTCCAGCACCGACCGCTTGATCGCCTTGCCCGCCGCGGCCGCGACATGACTGCCGGCGCCGGTGCTGCCGGTCAGCGTGACCGCCGCCACCCGGGGATCGGCGATCACGGCCTGGACCTGGTCGGTCTCGATCAGCAGGGTCTGGAAACAGCCTTCGGGGAAGCCGGACCGGCGGAAGATGTCCTCGATCGCCAGGGCGCACTGGGGCACGTTGGACGCGTGCTTCAGCAGGCCGACGTTGCCGGCCATCAGGGCCGGGGCGGCGAACCGGAAGACCTGCCAGAAGGGGACGTTCCAGGGCATGACCGCCAGCACCGGTCCGATCGGCTGATAGGCCACCCAGCTGCGCGAGGCGGTGGTGGCAATGACCTCGTCCTTGAGGAAGCCCTCGGCCTGGTCGGCGTAGTAGCGGCAGCCGAGGGCGCACTTGGCGGCTTCCTCGACGGCGGCCTTGAGCGGCTTGCCCATCTCGGTCACCATCAGCCGGCCGAACGCCTCCTTCTCCGATTCCAGCAGGTCGGCGGCCTTGAGCATCAGCTGCCGGCGCTCGGCAAAGCTGGTTCGCCGATGCCGCCGCCAGGCCGTGGCGGCGCAGTCGAGGCGGGCCTCGAGCTCGGCGGCAGTGAGCGGCTGGAAGGTGCGCAGAGTCTGTCCCGTCGCGGGATTGATCGAGGCGATGGTCATGCCGGAAGTTACTCGCCCGCGCGGAGGCCCGGGAGGCGACCGCCGTGAGCGGGCCCCGGATGGCGGGAAGATCTAGATTGATGGGCATGATGCTCGCACCCGATCCCACCCCCGCCCTGCGGACGCTGCTGGCCGACAGCGTGGATTACGCCGGACTGTTCCCACCGGCCTCGCTCGACATGGCCGCGGCGGTGCGCGCCTACGCCGAGCACCGGGCCGGCCCCGATGCCTGGGCCCTTGGCCGGTTCGTGGTCCCGGCGGGAAGGCTGCCCGAACTGGCGCTGGAGGCAGCCCGGCTGGCGCCCACGGCGCCGGAGCCGCCCTGGCGACTGAGCGTGCTCCTCGGGTCCGACCCCCGGGCCGAGCTCGAGGCGTTGGGTCAATTCAACTGCCGCCAGGCCACTGCCGGCGCAGCGGCGCTGGCCGGCGACGTGGTGGAAGTCAAGGCCGCCTCACCCGAAGCCGTGTCGAGCCTGCTGGGGGCGACGCCACGCTGGGCCCAGACCTACGTCGAGATTCCTCTCAGTATCGACCCCGCGCCCCTGGTGGCCGCGATCGCCCGGCACGGCGGCCGGGCCAAGATGCGGACCGGAGGGATCACGCCGGACGCCATGCCCTCGGCCGCCCAGGTGCTCGGGTTCCTCCGGGCCTGCGTCGAGGCCCGCGTGGCGTTCAAGGCGACCGCCGGCCTACATCATCCGCTGCGAGCCGAGTACCGGCTGAGCTACGCCGCCGACAGTCCGCGGGGGACCATGTTCGGCTTCGTCAACGTCTTTCTCACCGCGGTGCTGCTGCGCCTGGGATTACCGGATGACCAGGCCCTGGCACTGCTGGAGGAGCGCTCGGCCGCGGCCTTTCGCTTCGATGCTGACGGCATCGCGTGGGGAGGACATCGGGCGGACCTGGCGGCGATCGCGGCGGCGCGGCGCGAGGGGATCGTGGCGTTCGGATCGTGCTCGTTCACCGAGCCGGTGGGGGAAGCGGCAGCGCTGGGGTGGTAGGGTGCGCTGAACGCGGCCGGGATCGCTTGCTTGTCGGGGGAGCGCGTGAGATCACCTTGGACTTGGCTTAAATTGTTATCTCATGTGCTATCTGTAACAAATTGTACTGTAAGCGTTTACGACATTGCATATAATCTGATGTAGAAGCCTTCGTTCTAAGGCACAAGCACGTCATCAGGCAGCACGACCCTGGGCCCTCCCGTCGTTCGATCCCAGGCTGTATCGTTGACCGACGTCACTCTCACCCGCACCGACGAGCCCTGCCCTGACCGATCCCCGGACCGACGCGCGCGCGGTACTACAGGCCGGGCTGCGTGGCAGCTACGCCGTCGAGCACGAACTGGGACGCGGCGGCATGGCGACGGTCTACCTGGCGCGGGACATCAAGCACGACCGGCCGGTCGCGCTCAAGGTCCTCCGCCCCGCCCTGGCGATGTCCATGGGGCCCGACCGGTTCCGCCGCGAGATCACCACGGCCGCCCGACTCCAGCATCCGCACATTCTCAGCGTCCACGACTCGGGCGAGACCGAGGGGCTGCTGTGGTACACCATGCCCTACGTCCGCGGCGAGAGCCTCAAGGACCGGCTCCGGCGTGATGGCGCGCTCACGGTGGAGGAGGCGCTCCGGATCACCATCGAGGCCGGCCGGGCGCTCGACTATGCCCACCGCGAAGGCATCATCCATCGCGACATCAAGCCGGAGAACATCCTGCTCACCCTCGACGGGGACACGCTGGTGGCCGACTTCGGGATCGCCCGCGCGCTGGGCGGCCCCAACGAGAACCGGCTGACCCAGGCCGGTCTCGCGCTCGGCACGCCGGCCTACATGGCGCCTGAGCAGGCGACGGGAGAGCGCTGGGTGGACGCCCGCACCGACCAGTACTCCCTGGCGATCGTGTGCTACGAGATGCTGGTCGGCCGGCCGCCGTTCGAGGGGAAGACCGCGCCCGCCATCATCGCGCAGCGGTTCACCGCCTCCACCCCGAGTGTCCGGGCCAGCCGCACCGACGTCCCGCCGGGAGTGGACGCGGCGCTCCAGCGGGCGCTGGCCCTCGATCCGGCGGACCGATTCGGCTCGCTGGCCGAGCTGGTGCGAGCCCTGGGGGCCACCCCGGGGTCGACCCCGCCGGGCGGCGTCGCGGCGATCACCGACTCGATGGTGCCGCCAGCGGCTGAGACGCCCCGGCCGGCGGCGAACCCCAAAGTGCTGCTGGTGGTGGCGCTTGTGGCGCTGGTGGTGGCGCTGGCGCTGTTCGCGCTGCGCTAGGGCATTACGTCCATCCCGCTAATGTTTGCCATGCGCCCGTGGCCGGTGCCGGGTGGCCGGTGCCGGGTGGCCCGTGCCGGGTGGCCCGTGCCGGGTGGCCGCTGAAGGCACCTGAGGTTGTGATCCCGGCCTGAGCCAGGGATCTTGCCGGGGTCGCGACGAGCTCGACCGGCCCGCCCTCCCGTCTGGACCGACCGACCGGCGCACTACTGGACCGCGCATGGATGCCACTCACGACCCGGCTCTCGTGTCCTGGGTCGACTCGGCCAACGGCCATCCCGAC
>DATAOR010000132.1:0-15095 GCA_036265635.1 Gemmatimonadales bacterium | reverse complement strand
GCCGACCCGTGCTCCCGCGGTGGGACCTGGTGACCTCGCTTCGCTACGACTTTCACCGATTCATGACCGACCAGCTGGCAGCCCGCGGCTTCTCGCAGACTCAGGGCGTGAGCCGGGTTTCCCTGTCAATCGGCCTGAGCCGGAGCCCCGGCCGGTGACCCGCCGCTGGCTGGCCGGAGCGCTGGTGGTCGCCGCGTCTGCCTGCGGCGACATCGCCACGCCGCTCCGGACCGACTTCTACTCCTGGCGGCTGCTGGTGCCGAGCGGGGACGGCACCGACAGTGTCAGCTTCCACTGGCCGGCGTCCTCGCTGCCGGTCAAGATCTGGGTCGAAGATGCCGCGGAGCTCCCGGCCAACGTCCCCGCCGCGATCGCGGCCTGGCGGGCCGCGTTCCTGTACGGTGAGTTCGACGCCACCGTGGTGGGCGACAGCGCCACGGCCGACGTGATCGTCCGCGCCGGCGCCGCGCCGGGCGCCCAGTTCGCCCGGAACCGGCTCCACAGCGCGCTGGCGTTCGAATGCTCGGGCGCCACCGATCTGGACCTCAGCGACGACCATACCCAGCTCCGGCTGCCGGTCCGGGTCTACGTCGATAGCCGCAGCGCCCCGGGCCCGGCGCTCAGCAGTTGCCTCGCGCTGACGACGGCGCACGAGATCGGTCACGCGCTCGGGATCTGGCGCCATTCACCGGCGTCGACCGACCTGATGTTCGCCGATCCCGTCGTGCCCGGGCCCGGCGAGCGCGACCTCAATACGGCGGAGCTGCTTTACCACACGCCCTCGAACGTGCAGCCGGTCCGCCTGCCGACGGCGGTCGCCCGGACCGCCGCCCCGGCCGGGCCATAGCCGCGCGGGCCCCTGCTGGCTCCAGCAAACCGTTGGGCTGCAAGCCGTTGCATCATCACAGGTTGCCCTCGCCCGTCGATCTGCCGATAATTCTGCTCTGCCCAGCGACCGGCCCAGGCCCGGGCCGGTCCTCTTTTTCCCGCGCGCCAGGCGCCAGGAGCGTATGACTACCGAGACCAGCTCAGTCCCTCGCGAGAGCCTGACCCTCGTCGAGCATGGCCTCTTTCCCATCCGCATTTACGCCAATCTGACGCCCCCCGCGCTGATCGAACACGCACTCCGACGCAGCGAAGGCCAGCTCACCGACCAGGGCGGCTTCGCCGCGGTCACCTCGCCCCACACCGGCCGGTCCCCCAGGGACAAGTTCCTGCTGGAGGAGCCGGGCAGCGCCGACCGGATCTGGTGGGAGAAGAACCCGCGGATCGACCCCGAGGCGTTCGACCGGCTCCACGACGACGTCCGGGCCTACCTGGATGCCCGGGAGCTCTATGTCCAGGACCTGTTCGGCGGCGCCGACCCGGCCTACCGGCTGCCGGTCCGGTTCATCTCCCCGAACGCCTGGCACGCCCTGTTCGTCCGCAACATGTTCATCCGGGCCCTGCCGGCCGAGCTGGCCCAGTTCCGCCCCGGCTTCACCGTGCTCCATGCCCCCGACTTCCAGGCCGATCCGGCCCGCCACGGCACCCGAAGCAGCACCTTCATCGTGCTCAACTTCGCCAAGAAGGTGGTGCTGATCGGGGGCACCCGATACGCCGGCGAGATGAAGAAGTCCATCTTCACGGTGCTCAACTACCTGCTGCCTCAGCAGGGCGTGATGACCATGCACTGCTCGGCCAACGTCGGGCCGGCGGGCGATACCGCCGTCTTCTTCGGCCTGTCGGGCACCGGCAAGACCACCCTCTCGGCCGACCCCGGCCGGCTGCTCATCGGCGACGACGAGCACGGCTGGAGCGACCGCGGCGTGTTCAACTTCGAGGGCGGCTGCTACGCCAAGGTGATCCGCCTGCGGCCCGAGACCGAGCCCGAGATCTACGGCGCCACCCAGATGTTCGGCACCGTGCTCGAGAACGTCGTGCTCGATCCGGCCACCCGAGCGCTCGATTTCGACGCCGATCGCATCACCGAGAATACCCGCGCCTGCTACCCCATCGACTACATCCCGAACCACCAGCCCAGCGGCGCGGGCGGGCACCCCCGGAACATCGTCTTCCTCACGGCCGACGCCTTCGGCGTGCTGCCGCCCATCGCCCGGCTCAGCATCGATCAGGCGATGTACCACTTCCTATCCGGCTATACCGCCAAGGTGGCCGGGACCGAGCGGGGCGTCACTGAGCCCAGCGCCACCTTTTCGGCCTGCTTCGGCGCGCCCTTCCTGCCGCTGCACCCCGGTGTCTACGCCCGGATGCTCGGGGAGCGGATCGAGCGTCACGGCGCCAAGGTCTGGCTGATCAACACCGGCTGGACCGGCGGGCCGTACGGCGTGGGATCGCGGATGAAGCTGGGCTACACCCGGGCGATGGTGCGGGCCGCCCTGGCCGGCGCCCTCGACGGCGAGACCTTCGTCAAGGACCCGGTCTTCGGGGTCGAGGTTCCCACCAGCGTGCCCGAGGTGCCGTCCGACATCCTGCTCCCGAGGCAGACCTGGGCCAATCCGGCCGCCTACGATGAGCAGGCCCGAAAGCTGGCCCGGATGTTCCACGAGAACTTCGCGCCCTATCGCGCCGAGGTCTCGGCGGCGGTCGGGGCGGCGGGGCCGGCATCCTGAGCCGGCCTGCCGGGGGCCACCGGAGCGCCAGGGGCATGCGATGCAGCATGCCCCTTCGCGTTTCCCGGCGCCGCTCCCGCCGGCGCGCGAACGTAGACTACCTTTCGTGATGCTCGATCAGCCGCATGACCGGCGGGAATCTCGGGATCTCGAGGTGATCCGGGATCCGCTGTGGGACAACATCCGGCTCGACCGCCCGGCCCTGATGGCGCTCGACACCCCCTCGGTCCAGCGGCTCCGCTATGTCCGGCAGGTGGGCCACGCCTTCCTGGTTTACCCCGGCGCCACCCATACCCGCTTCGAGCACGCCCTGGGGGCGTACCACCTCACCCGGCGCGCCCTGGCCAGCCTGGAGGAGCGGGGCGAGCTCGAGCGGGTGGCCGAGGCGGACTGCCTGGCCGTCCGGCTGGCCGCGCTGCTGCACGACATCGGACATTATCCCTTCTCCCACGCGCTGGAGGAGGCCGGCTTCCCGTCGCACGAGCAGCTTGGGGTGGCCAAGCTGGTGGAGGGCGAGCTGGGCGAGCGGCTGGTCAGGATCGGCGGGCCGGGCTTCGCGGCCGACCTGGGCCGGCTCATCCGCGGCACGAGCGCCAGCCCCCTCCAGGGCCTGATCTCCGGCTCGCTCGACCTCGACAAGATCGATTATCTGAGCCGCGATGCCCGGATGTGCGGGGTGCCTTACGGCACGGTGGACGTGGACCGGCTGCTCGCCACCCTGACGCTGGTCGAGGTCGCCCCGGGGCGGTTCGAGGTGGGCGTGCTGGAGAAGGGGGTGAGCGCGCTGGAGTCGCTCCTGTTCGCCAAGTACCAGATGTACCGCAACGTCTACTGGCACCACGCGGTCCGCTCGGCCACCTGCATGTTCAAGCGGGCGGTCCGCGGGGCCGTCGCCCGAGGGACGGTCACGGTAGCCGAGATCGCGGAGGCGACCGACGACGGCCTGATGGAAAGGCTGGTGACCCGGGACGGCAACGCGCTGGCCATCGCCATCCGGGCCCGGCGGCTGTACAAGCGGGCGCTCGACCTGCCGGCCAGCGACGTCCCCAGCGAGACCGAGCCCTGGGTGGCTGACGATCCGGATCTGCTCGAGCGGGTCGAGGATGCCCTGGCCCTCGAGGTCGGCCTCACCCCTGGCGACGTGCTGTTAGACTTCCCGGCGCGCTCGTCGATGCTGGGCGTGGATCTGCCGCTGCGGACCCGGAGCGGCGCGGTCGAGCGTCTGACCGACGCCGGGCGGGCCGGCCAGTTGGGACTGCCGCGGGTGGCCGACGAGCTCTACCGCAGCGCCCGGCGGCTCCGCGTGTTCGTGCGAGAGGTGCCCCGGACCCCGCTCCGCGGCGTGCCCGACCTGCTCACCTGTCCTGCCGCCGAGCTGCGGCGCAGGCTGGACGAAGAAACGCCACTGCTTGAGAGGAGAGTGCCGGTATGATGTCCCGCCGCGACTTCGTGGCCCAGACCACCGGTCTGGCGTTGGGCGCGTTCGGTGCCCGGGCCGCCTGGGGTCACCCGTTGGGGGCGCCGGGGACCGCGATCACGGTCTACAAGAGCGCGTCCTGCGGCTGCTGCACCAAATGGGTCGATCACCTCCGGGCCAGCGGGTTCACGCCGACGGTGCACGACGATGAGAACGTGGACGCCATCAAGGATGAGATGGGCGTGCCCAAGGACCTTCGCTCCTGCCACACCGCCATGCTCGGGCGCTACCTGGTCGAGGGACACGTGCCCGCGGCAGACCTCCGTCGGCTGCTGGCCGAGCGGCCCGCCGTGCTGGGGCTGGCCGTGCCGGGCATGCCCAAGAGCGCGCCGGGTATGGCCGTCCCCGGCGAGACGCCGGAGCCGTACCAGGTCGTGGCCTTCGCCGCGGGTGGCAAGACCAGCGTCTTCGCCAAGCACTGATCGCCGGGGAGGCGCGTCAGCGAGGCCGGCCCGATGGCACAGGTGACGACCTACCGCGACCAATGGCGCGGCGACTTCGAGCGGCTCAATCGGGAATGGATCGAGGCCTACTTCACCCTCGAGGAGGCCGATCGCGAGGCCTTTCGCGATCCGGCCGGCCGGATCATCGCGCCCGGCGGCGAGATCTTCGTCGTGGTCGAGGACGGCCGCGTCCTCGGCACCTGCGCCGTGGTCCGCCACCAGCCGGCGGTGCACGAGATCGCCAAGATGGCGGTGGCGCCCGAGGCGCGGGGACGGGGTTTCGGTGACCTGCTGATGGAGGCGGCCGTGGCCTTTTCCCAGGCCGCCGGCGCCGAGCGCGTCGTCATCGTGTCCAACACCCGGCTGGCGCCGGCCATCCGGCTGTACCGGAAGCACGGCTTCGTCGAGGTGCCGCTGGCACCCGATCAGCGCTACGTCCGGGCCGACATCCAGCTCGAGCGGGTGCTGCGCCGGCGCGATGAGGCCAGCTCAACCGGCGCCCGTGGCTAGCCGGCTCCGCCGGCCTCGGACGCCCTTCTCAGCTCGCCTCCGCCGCCGTGGCCTCGGGGCCCCCCTGACTCGGGCGCGCGCCCAGCTCGACTCCGCCGCCCCGGCCTCGGGCGTGCGCCTCAGGTCGATTCCGCCGCCGCCGCCGCCGCCGGATGCTCGCCGGTGGTGCCTTCCACCGAGTCGATCCGAATCACGATCGCCGTGATGTTGTCCAGTCCGCCCCGCCGGTTGGCCTCGGTCACCATCCGGTCCACCCAGTGTTGCGGGCCGCCCTCGGCGTTGAGAATCCGGGTCAGCTGCTCGTCCTCCAGCATTCCCGTCAGGCCATCCGAGGCGAGCAGCAGCACGTCACCCGCCTCCAGCGTCCCGAAATAGATGTCGGGTATCACGTCCATGCTGGCCCCGACGCAGCGGGTGATCACGTTGCTGTAGGGGTGGACCCGGGCCTGCTCGGGCGTCAGCAGACCGGCGTCGACCTGCTCCTGGACGTAGCTGTGATCCTTGGTGAGCTGGATGAACTCGCCCTTCCGGAGGAGATAGGCCCGGCTGTCGCCCACCTGGCCGATCAGATAGCGCCGCGGCATCAGCACCAGGACCGTGGCGGTGGTCCCCATGCCCCGCTTGTCGTGCTCGGCCAGGGTTCGCTCGAAGATGGCGTCGTTGGCCGCCCGGATGGCGGTCGAGACCCGATCGCCGGCCTGCTCGTCGTCGAGGCCGCGGAGCGAGCCGATCTTGTGCGACGTGATCCGGACCGCCATCTCGCTGGCCACCTCGCCCGCAGCGTGCCCGCCCATGCCGTCGGCCACGATGAAGATGCCGCGGTCGGCCAGCATGAGGTAGTTGTCCTCGTTGCCCGAGCGGACGATGCCGATGTCGGTGCGAGCGGCGCAGGTGAAGTGCACGAAACCCCGTTAACGCAGAAAGAAGTAAGCGACGGCGCCGATGACCACGATGACGGCGGCGATGAGCCAGGCCGGGGGCCCGCTGGGCTGCGGCGTACTGGCCCGGATCGGCCGCCGCGCGCGCGGGATAGGCGCGGCCTCAGCGGCGGCCTCCTCCTCCGCCCCTGGGAGCACCGCCGAGACCACCTGGGTGCCCGAGGCCCGCCGGATCGGCGTGCTGTGATCCAGCGGCTCGAACAGGACCGACACCTCGCCGAACCGCACGGTCGACCCCGCCAGGATGGCCAGCTCGCCGGTCACCCGCTCACCCTCGACGAAGGTCCCGTTGGTGGAGCCGAGGTCGGTCAGAATCCAGACGTCGTCACGGCGCTGCAGCTTGGCGTGGGTGGTGCTCACGCTGGGATCGGCGATCACCACATCGTTGAACTCGGCCCGCCCGATGTTGACCACGGGCACCTTGACGGCCAGCCGCCGCCCCTTCAACGCGCCACTCCGCACCAGGAGCGAGGCCAGCGGGGCCACCTGGGGCGAGGTGGGCGTCTGCGACGGACTGGGCGGAGGCTGCGGCATCCCCATCAGGGTGTCGGACAGGCGGGCCCCGGCGCCCTTGGGCGGTTGGGGCGCAGTCACCTGGGGAACGCTGCGGGGAGAACGCGGGGTGGGAGGCGACGCGGCGTCGGCGTAGAACCGGAATTCGTCGTTGCCGATCCGGATCACGTCGGCCCGGGCCAGCAGGTGCTGCCGACCCACCCGCTCGCCGTTGACGTGGGTCCCGTTCACGCTCAGGTCGTTGAGGATGTAACCCTCGGCCGTGGACTGGATCTCGGCGTGCCGCCGGGAGACCTCGCCGCCGGTGACTACCACGTCGGCGCTGGCGTCCCGGCCGAACACCAGACTGTCCCCGGTGATGGCGTATTCCCGTCCGTCGGTCAGGCAGACCACCCGGCCGCCGCTGGCACCGGCCGGCCCGGCCGACGCCGCCCGGCGCTGGGGCACCAGGTCGGCAAAGGCGCCCGAATCGAACAGCTGGGTGCTGCCGGTGCGGCGGGAGTCGACCGCCAGGATCTCGTGGCTGGCGATCTGGATCTTGTCCCCGTGGAGCAGGGGCGTCGGGTCGGCGCCAACCCGCACCCCGTTGACCACGACCTCGGCGTCGGGCGATGCGGCGCGAATGGCGGCCGCGCCTTGCGGACTGCCCTGGACCACAGCGTGCTGCGCCAGGACGCCCTCGCCCGACAGCACGACGGCGGATCCCGGGGCAGAGCCTATGACCGACTCACCGGCGGGGACGGGAATGCGCGCTCCGCCGAATTCGAGGTGCATCATCGAGCAGATTCCTGGAGGTGGACCGACCGCCGACAAACGTACCCCTCGGCCCGTAACCGCGCAAGCAAGCTTGGGTTAGGCAATGCGACGCTGCTCCTGTCCTCGCAGCTGCAACTGATACAGCCGGTGGTAGAGGCCGTGCTGGGCCAGCAGGGCGCGATGGTCCCCGCGCTCGCGGATCTCGCCGTGATGCAGCACCAGGATCTCGTCGGCGTGAAGGATAGTGCTCAGCCGGTGGGCCACCACCAGGCTGGTGCGCCCGGCCATGAGCTCGGCGATGGCTCGCTGAATCTGGGCCTCGGCCTCCGCATCCACCGAGCTGGTGGCCTCGTCCAGCACCAGGATCCGGGGATCGAGCGCCAGCGCCCGGGCGAAGCTGAGCAGCTGGCGCTCGCCCACGCTGAGGCTCCGGCCGCGCTCTCCCAGCACATGACGATAGGTGCCCGGCAGCCGCTCGATGAACCGATCCGCGCCGACCCGTACCGCCGCCGCCCGGGCCGCGTCCGGACCGATCGGGGCGTCGAGCGTCAGGTTATGCAGGATGTCGCCGGTGAACAGGAAGAGATCCTGCTGCACGAAGCCAATGATCGAGCGGAGATCGGCGGTGGCCAGCTGGCGGATGTCGATCCCGTCCACCGTGATCCGGCCGCGGTCCGGGTCGTAGAACCGGAGCAGCAGGTTCACCACCGTGGTCTTGCCCGCGCCGGTATGCCCCACCAGCGCGATGGTCTGGCCGGGCGAGGCGGTGAAGCTCACATCCTTGAGCACCCACGGCCCGTCCGGGCTGTAGCGGAACCACACGCCCTCGAACCGGACCTCGCCACGCACCGGCCGTAACAGCGGCACCGGCACGGCCGGCTCCTGCACCACCACCGGTTCGTCCAGCAGGGTGAACACCCGCTCGGACGAGGCCATGGCGCTCTGGAGCAGGTTGAACTTCTCGGACAGGTCCTGCAGCGGCTGGAAGAAGCGGCGGGTGTACTGGATGAACGCGGCCAGGATGCCGACCGTGAGGGTGCCGTCGAGCGTGCGCAGGCCGCCGTACCAGAGCAGCAGGGCCATGGCGATGGCGGTCAGCACCTCGACCGCCGGGAAGAACACGGCATAGACCGTGATGGACCGGAGGTGGGCCTCGAGATGGTCCCGGTTGAGCGCGCCGAACCGCCGGGCCATGTCCTCCTCCCGGCCGAACAGCTGGACCACCCGCATCCCGCTCAGCCGCTCCTGCAGGAACGCGTTGAGCCGGGCCAGTCGGACCCGGATGTCGCCGAACGCCTCGCGCACCCTTCGGCGGAAGATCCGGGCGGTGAGATAGACCAGGGGAATCACCGCGAAGGTCACCAGCGCCAGGCGCCAGTCGATGGCGAGCATCATCCCCATGATCGCCACCAGGGTGAACACGTCGCCGAAGATGGTCACCACGCCCGACGAGAACAGCTCGTTCAGGGTCTCGACGTCGGAGGTCACCCGGGTCATCAGGCGGCCGACCGGGTTGCGGTCGAAGTAGCCAACGCTGAGCCGCTGGAGGTGCCCGAAGATCTCCATCCGGAGATCGTACATCACCCGCTGGCCGATGTAGGTGGTCAGCAGCGTCCCGCCGTATTCCACTACGAAGTCGAGCAGCAGGGTGGCGAGATAGAGCCCGGCCAGGAGGGTGAGCAGGCCGAGGTCGTGCCGGGGAACGGCGACGTCGAGCGCGTGCTGAGTCAGCCGCGGCCCCACCAGCGCCAGGACCGACTGCGACATCAGCACGACGATGGCGCCCGCGGTCAGCCAGCGGTACGGCCGGAGATAGCCCAGCAGTCGCCGCAGCAGCCGCGCATCGTAGGCCCGCCCTCGGGCCTCGAGCTCGTCGCTCGCCCGGCTCACGGCGCCCCCGCGGCCGAGGGGGCCGGCTCGGCCAGCGCCGCCTGGCCCACGCCCTTGAGGCCGCGCCGGACCCAGCCGGAGAAGACCACGAAGCCCACGGCCAGGGTGATGTAGGTGAGGATCAGGCGCCAGAGCAGGATGTAGATCGGGGTGAGCTCCCGCGGGAGGTAGGAGCTCATCACGGCGGCGCTGAGCACCTCGCCGATGCCCGAGGCGCCGGGCGTGGGGGCGAAGTACAGCAGGAACATCACCAGCGTCTGCACCAGCAGGATATCCACGAAGTTGGCATGCAGGCCGAGCGCCCGGAGCGCGACGTACCCGGCCAGGAGCTTGTTGGCATGCGACGGGGCCGACAGGATGGTGGCCCAGAACAGGGTGAGCCACCCGCTCGGACTGTTGAACGCGATGACGCTCCGATGGATGTCGTCGATCCCCCTGGTCAGCCGCTCGAGCTGCTCGCTGACTCGCCCGCTGCGCCGGCCGACCCAGCCCGCCAGCCGGTGAATCTGGTCGCGGACGAACCGGGGGAACAACATCACGACCGCCATCAGCACGCCGATCGCGCCGATGATGGTCAGGCTGCCCCGGAACAGGTCGTACAACGACAGGCCCAGGACGTTGCCCCGCTGCCCCAGCGAGCGCCCGGCCCCGAAGAGCAGGGCCAGCGGCCCCGCCAGGGCGAAGAACAGCACGGTGGCGACGAAGCTCATGAAGGTCGAGGTCACCGCCACCGGCAGCGGCACGCCGTAGCGCCGCATGGTGTACATCGTCATCGGGCCGGCGCCCGAGTTGAGCGGCGTGATGTAGCCGGCCCAGGCTCCCATGCCGCCGGCCAGGATCATCCCCTTGAGCGAAGGGTTCGGATGGATGTGCCGGGCGACGACCCAGTTGCGCAGCCCACCGCCGATCCAGTCCAGCGACGCCAGACCCACTCCCACGGCCAGCCAGGCCCAGTGGAGCCGTCCTATCCCGGCCAGAAACGCCTTGAAGTTGTTGCCGTACAGCAAGGTGATTCCGAAGCCGATGAGCGAGGCAACGACGGAAAACTCGAACCCGCGGAGGAGGAGTCGGGGGGTGAGGAGGCGCGACATGAACCTGCAAAGCTAAGGGGGACTGCGGGGCCGGAGAAGCGACGGGACGGTCCTCAGCCGACCGGGCGCACCGCGGCGCGGACAGCTCCCGAAGATGTCCCGAACCCCTTATGCTTCCCGCGATGATCCGGATCGTCAACGCCCGGCAGAACAACCTGCAGGGAATCACCGTCGAGCTACCGCACCGCGCGCTGACCGTCGTCACCGGGCCGTCCGGCTCGGGCAAGAGTACCCTGGCCTTCGACACCATCTATGCCGAGGGCCAGCGTCGCTATATCGAATCGCTCTCCACCTACGCCAAGCAGTTTCTCGAGCGGATGCCCAAGCCGCTGGTGGACCACCTCGAGGGCCTGGCGCCATCGGTGGCCATCGAGCAGCGCAATCCCACCGTGAGCAGCCGGTCGACCGTGGGCACCGCTACCGAGGTCTACGACTACCTCCGGCTGCTGTGGGCCCGGCTCGGCCGCAGCTATTGTCGCGCCTGCGGAGCGCCGGTCCGGCGCGACACCCCGCAGAGCGCCGTAGACGACACCCTGGCGGCCGTTCCGGGGGCGCGGATTCAGGTGGCCTTTCCGCTCCCTCCGGTCGCCCGGCTGACCCACCAGGCCGTGGTGGAAAATCTCCGGGCCCTCGGCTTCGTGCGGGTGCAGGCCGACGGCGTTCCCCATCACCTGGACGAGCTGCCACCCGGCCTGGACCTCACCCGGGCGACCGAGCTGCTGGTGGTGGTCGATCGGCTGGCCGCGGAGCCGAGTGCGGCCGGGCGTTTGTCGGAGTCGGTCGCCACCGCATTTCAGGAAGGCGAAGGCGTCGCCGTCGTGCTCCACCCGCCCGATCCTCGCGGCCGTGACCGGTTGCGGTTCACCCGCTTCCCCGCCTGCAGCGCCTGTGACACCTCCGCGGCCACCGTCACGCCCGCCCTGTTCTCCTTCAACAACCCGCGCGGCGCCTGCGGCCAGTGCAACGGGTTCGGCGCCACCCTCGAGTACGACGAGTCGCTGGTGGTACCCGACCCTGCCCGATCCCTGGCCGACGGCGCGATCGACCCCTGGACCAAGCCGCGCTACGAGGCACGCCGCCGGATCCTGCTCGACTTCGCCCGCGGCCTGGGTGCCGACGTGGCCAAGCCGTGGCACAAGCTTAAGGCGGCCCACCGCCGCGAGCTGCTCTACGGACGGAAGGGCCGCTATGTCGGCATCTTTCCCTTCCTCAAGGATCTGGAAGAGAAGCGCTACAAGCAGTACATCCGGGTCTTCCTCCGGCAGTATCAGCTGGCCCGGACCTGCGAGGCATGTGGCGGCAGCCGGCTCAACCCCGACGCCCTGGCCGTCCGGATCGGGGAGCAGACCATCGCGGACGTGTCCGCCCGGTCGGTTGACGGCATTCACGCCTGGGTCACCGGGCTCACGCTCAGCCCGTGGGAGCGCGAGGTGGCCCAGCTGGTGGTCGACCAGCTGGAGGCCCGGCTGGGGTTTCTCGCGGACGTAGGACTGGGCTATCTGACGCTCGACCGGCAGACGCGCACCCTGTCCGGCGGCGAGGCGCAGCGGATCTCGCTGGCCAATGCGCTGGGGTCGAGGCTGGTGGACACCCTGTACGTCCTCGACGAGCCGTCCGTCGGGCTTCACCCGCGCGACACCGACCGCCTGCTGGGCCTGCTCCGGCGGCTGCGCGATGCCGGCAATACGGTGATCGTGGTGGAGCACGACCTCGCCGCCATCCGCCAGGCCGATTTCATGCTCGAACTCGGCCCCGGCTCGGGCGACCGGGGCGGCCGGGTGGTCCACGCCGGGCCGGTCGACACGGCCGGCGACTCGCTGACCGGCCAGTACCTGACGGGGCAGAAGCGGATCGCGGTGCCCAGCGTCCGGCGCCCGACGGGGCCTCGCTGGCTCAGGATCCGGGGCGCCACCCTCCACAACCTCGCCGGGGTGGACGCCGACATCCCCCTCGGCGCGCTGACCGCCATCACCGGCGTCAGCGGCTCGGGCAAGAGCTCGCTGCTGTACGACGTGCTCTACCGGAACCTCGAGGCCCGGATGCACGGCGGCCACTCGGCCAAGAGCCACCTGGGCGAGCCGGTGGGTCAGGTGGCGTCGCTGACGGGGTGGGAACTGCTCCAGGATGTGCTGCTGGTCGACCAGTCGCCCATCGGCCGCTCGCCCCGCTCCAACCCGATCACCTACATCAAGGCCTTCGACGAGATTCGCGAGCTGTTCGCCGCCCAGCCGCTGGCGCGCGAGCGGAAGTACTCGGCCGCCACCTTCTCGTTCAACCTGCCGGGCGGGCGATGCGATGCCTGCGAGGGTGCCGGCCACGTTCAGGTGGAGATGGTCTTCCTGGCGGATGTCTTCGTCCCCTGCGAGACCTGCGGCGGGACGCGCTACCGGCGAGACGTGCTCGACGTCCGCATCCGGGGCCACTCGATCCACGACGTACTCCAGTGGACCGTGGACGAGGCGATCGCCCGGTTCCGCCACCAGCCCAGGCTCGGAGCCGCGCTGTGGCAGCTCCAGCAGGTCGGCCTGGGATACCTGAGGCTGGGCCAGCCGGCCACGACCCTCTCCGGGGGCGAGGCGCAGCGACTCAAGATCGCCCGCGAGCTGGCCCAGGCCGGCAAGCGGGACGGCCGCAAGCTCTACATCCTGGACGAGCCCACCACCGGCCTGCACCTCGACGACGTCCGGGTGCTGATCCAGGTGCTCGATCGGCTGGTGGACGCGGGGCATACGGTGGTCGTCATCGAGCACCACCTGGACGTGATCAAGCGGGCCGACTGGATCGTGGACCTGGGACCCGAAGCGGGGCCGGGGGGCGGGCGGGTGGTGGTGCAGGGCACGCCCGAGCAGGTGGCCACGGTCGAAGCTTCGCACACCGGCCGGTACCTCCGCCCGCTGCTGACCGAGACTCCCGCCGAACCTGTGCTGGTCGGCTGAGCCGGCCGGGCCACCTCCGGAGAGCCGGCCGGGGCTACCTCAGGAGAGCAGTCCGGGGCCACCTCCGGAGAGCCGTCCGGGGCTACCTCATGAGAGCCGGCCGGGGCTAACTCCGGAGAGCCGGCCCGGGTAGCGTCCGGAGCCATTCCAGGTGTCGGCCGCTGCTCACCAGCGCCCCGTCGGATCGGGGGGGTCCGTCGTCCGCTAGCGGAGGGCGCCCGCCGCCGCTCGCACCGCCTCCCAGGCGGCCCGCACGTGCGCCGGGCCGGTCGTCCGCTGTCCCACGACCAGCCGGATGGCGTAGCGGCCGTTTAGCCGCGTATGCGTCAGGTGCCGCTCGCGGGTACCGTTGACCGCCGCCAGCAGCCGTGCGTTGAGGGCATCGAGCGCCTCCTCGCTCAGGCCCGGCCGGCGGTACCGGAAGCACACCAGGCCGAACGGCACCGGCGCCATCAGCTCGAAGTCCTCCTCCTCACGGATCCAGCCCGCCAGCTCGCGCGCCAGCGCGACGTGGCTCCGGATCATCGCCCGCAGGCCCTCCACCCCGTAGCTCCGGATGACGAACCACAGTTTGAGCGCCCGGAACCGGCGGCCGAGCTGGATGCCCCAGTCGCGGAAGTTGACCACGTCGGCGTCGTAGGCGGTCTTGAGGTACTCCGGTGTGGCCTGGAAGGTTGACAGGAGCGCGGCCGGGTCGCGCACGAAGTAGGCGGTGCAGTCGAAGTTGGTCAGCAGCCACTTGTGGGGATTGACCACCACGCTGTCGGCGGCCTCGATGCCGTCGAACAGCGTCCGCAGCTCCGGCACGATCGCGGCCGAGCCGGCATAGGCCGCGTCCACGTGAAGCCAGGCGCCGGCCCGCCGCGCCAGCTCGGCCACCGCGCGCAGGGGATCGATGGCGGTGCTCGACGTGGTGCCGACCGTCGCCACGACACAGGCCGGCCGGATGCCGGCGGCCCGGTCGGCCTCGATCGCCTGGGCCAGCGCGTCCGGCCGGAGGGCGAAGGCCGGGTCGGTCTCGATCCGGCGCAGGCGGTCGAGCCCGAACCCCGCCAGCTTGACGGCCTTGTCCACCGATGAATGGGCTTCGCGCGAGGCGTAGACGGCCAGCGGCGGGCTGCCGTCGAGGCCTTCCGCTCCGGACCGCCCGGCGGTGGCCCGCTCCCGGGCGCTGAGCAGCGCCACCAGCGTCGCGGTGGACGCGGTGTCCTGGATGACGCCGACGAACTCGGCCGGCAGGTCGAGCATCTGCCGGAGCCAGTCCATGACCACCTGCTCCAGCTCGGTTGCCGCGGGCGAGGTGACCCAGCTCATGCCTTGCGCGCCCATCGCCGCGGTGAGCATCTCACCCAGGATGGAGGGCGGGCTGTTGTTGCAGGGGAAGTAGGCGAACCAGCCGGGGTGGTTCCAGTGGGTCATGCCCGGGACGACGATGCGGCGGAAGTCGTCGAACAGGGCGTCGAACGGCTCGGCATCGAGCGGCGGCGACTCGGGGACCTGCCGTCTGACGTCCCCGGGCGCGACGGCCGGCGTCACCGGCAGCCCGCCCACGTCGCGGAGATAATCGGCCATCCAGTCCACCACCGCGTGCGCCTGGCGGCGGAACTCGTCGGAGTCCATCGGCCAAAGCGAACGCCGACGGCTCCGGCCGTCAAGCGGACCAGCTCGGTCGCCAAATCCGCAGCCGCGCGGGAGCCCGTCGCGGCCTGTCTCGGCGGGGCGCGCGCGGTCGGCCTCATCGGGAGACCTGGCCGGCCGCCCCCATGGCAATCGGCTCCCCACGGCGAGTGGACGGGCCGGCGCGGCAGGCCGTGTATCTTCCAAGCCATGCCTGTCATGCTCGCGGCGCCCGGCCTGGCCTACGATCCGGTCGTGGCCTGCCGGCACCTGTCCGAGGCCGACCCCCGGCTCGGCGCGCTGATCGCTCGG
>DATAOR010000131.1:0-10083 GCA_036265635.1 Gemmatimonadales bacterium | reverse complement strand
AGCGGCGACCTGACACGATCCTCGACGCGGTCCGCTCCCTGATGCCTTAGCGGGAATCGCGCTGCGGTCACGTCGAGCGGCCCTGACGACTGCACGGAGGAAGCGATGCCGACTGCGAGCGGTCTCGAGCATGGAGCGCGGGCGGGTGCTGTCCTGTTTCTCGGGGTGGCGGTGGTGTTGGCGGCCGGCTGCGGTAGCGGGCGCACCCCCGCCCGAGCCCCGCGGGATTCGGCGTCGCTCCCGGCGCGCGGCACGGCGCGGCCCGCCGATCGCCCCGACCAGCCGCCGGTGCCGTTCGGGGGCGCGCCGTGCCAGTCGCTCTCGAGCGCGGAAGAGAGCAGACTGGGTATGAGCGACCCGGTGGAGGCGAAGCCGGGCCGCGCGCCCGATACCCTCCCGCTCGACAACCTGTGTACCTACTCCCATGGCGGTCGGCCGTACCTGCGGGTAGGCTACCAGACCATGGTCGAGTACGATCTCAGCAACAGCTACCGGAGCACCAGCCACCGGGCGCCGACGGACCTTCCCCGCGCGTTCTACGACCGGCAGGACGGCCTCTGGTTCAGCCTGCACGGATACTACGTGGTGGTCACGGGAGAGCCTCGGTTCCGGGAGCCGGCAGCCCGGGCCATCGCCGGGAAGCTGTGAGGCTCCATGGGCTGGCAGGTCAGACAGCGGTCGGTGGGGCCAGCCAAGTGGACGGCGGCCGCCGGTGAGCCGGGTCACACCAGAAATGCGGCTCCGACTCTATTGATGACGGTCTGCCGATGATGACGGTCTGCCGATGATGACGGTCTGCCGATGACGATCTGCCGATGACGACCTGCTGATGACGATCTGCGGTTGACGTTTTTCCTCCAACCCCCGCGAGCACGTCATGTCCGATCTCCCCCGCTGGCCCCGCACTCCCTCCTCCGGCCAGCCGTTCAGCCGGCAGTCCGCCGGCAAGGCCTCGCGGCTCCGCGGCGCCACGGTCACCGAGGGGCTCTGCCCCTACTGCGCGGTCGGCTGCGGCCAGCTGATCTACACCAAGGGCGGCGAGCTGATCGACGTCGAGGGCAATCCGGACAGCCCGATCAACGAGGGGACGCTGTGTCCCAAGGGCGCCAACGCCTACCAGCTGGCCGTCAATCCCCATCGCGTCACCCAGGTGCTCTACCGCGCCCCGTATGCCGATCACTGGGAGACCCGCAGTCTCGACTGGGCCCTCGACCGCATCGCCGAGCGGGTCAAGACCGTCCGGGACGCCGACTTCACCACCCGCAACGAGCGCGGCCGCCTGCTCAACTCGGTCCGCTCGATCGGCACCCTGGGCGGGGCCACCATCGACAACGAAGAGAACTATTTGATCAAGAAGCTCTTCGCCGGCGGCCTGGGGGTCATCTCGATCGAGAACCAGGCCCGAATATGACATAGCGCCTCGGTGCCCGGTCTGGGCACGTCGTTCGGCCGTGGCGCGGCCACCAACTATCAGCAGGACCTCGCCCACAGCGATTGCGTCCTGTTCATGGGCTCCAACATGGCGGAGGCCCATCCGGTCGCGTTCCGCTGGCCGCTCAAGGCCAAGGAGGAAGGGGCCACCCTCATTCACGTGGACCCGCGGTACACCCGCACGTCCGCCCTGTGCGACGTCCATGTGGGCATCCGGGCGGGCAGCGACATCGCCTTCCTGGGTGGGCTGGTCAACTACGTCCTGACCCACGACCGCTGGTTCAAGGAGTACGTCCTCCACTACACCAATGCTGCCACCATCGTCGAGGAGGGGTTCCGCGACACCGAGGACCTCGATGGCCTGTTCAGCGGCTACCATGGGAACCGGCGCACCGGCCACTACAGCGCCCGGGAAGGGCAGTGGGGATACGCCGGCGCGGCGGCCGCGGAGCAGGCCCAGGAGGAGTGGGACGAGGAGTGGACCGGCGCGACGCCGATGTACCGGATGCACAAGCAGGATCTCGGCATGCACGGGCACAGTCTGGACTCGGGCCCGACCTCGCACGCCGGCGCCCGGCAGCAGATGACGGCCTGCGAGCCGGAGCAGCATCGCGATCTGACCCTGCAGGATCCCAACTGCGTCTTCCAGATCCTCAAGCGCCACTTCGCGCGCTACACGCCGGAGCTGGTGTCCCAGGTGTGCGGCTGCGCCCCCGAAGAGCTGGTCCGGGTGGCCGAGCTGCTCTGCGCCAACTCGGGCCGCGAGCGGACCACGGCCGTGGTCTACGCCCTGGGCTGGACCCAGCACACCACCGGCGTCCAGATGATCCGGACCGCCGCCATTCTCCAGCTCCTGCTCGGCAACATGGGCCGGCCGGGCGGGGGCATCATGGCGATGCGGGGCCACTCCACCATCCAGGGCTCCACCGACCTGTCCACCCTGTACGACAGTCTCCCCGGCTACCTGCCGCAGCCCTGCGCCGACGAGAGCCACGAGACGCTCGACGCCTACATCCGGCAGGAGGGTCAGACTACCGGGTACTGGGCCAACTTCCGCAAGTTCGTCGTCAGCCTGCTCAAGGCCTGGTACGGCGACGCCGCCACCCCGGACAACGAGTTCGGCTTCGCCTGGCTGCCGCGGCCCGACGCCGACTACTCCCAGCTCCCCTACTTCGACCGGATGGCCAAGGGTGAGGTGAAGGGCTACTTCCTCTGGGGCCAGAACCCGGCCGGCGGCTCGCCCAATGCCGGCCTGCACCGCGCCGGGCTCCGCCAGCTCGACTGGCTGGTGGTGGCCGACTGGTTCGAGATCGAGAGCGCCGTCTTCTGGCGGAACGACCCCGCCGCGCCCCCGCCGTCGGAGATCAAGACGGAGGTGTTCTTCCTCCCCGCAGCCGCGTCGCAGGAGAAGGAGGGCAGCCTCACCAACACGCAGCGTCTGCTCCAGTGGCACGACAAGGCCCTCGACCCGCTGGGCGACAGCCGGTCCGATGCCTGGTTCCTCTATCAGCTCGGCAAGCGGCTCAAGCGGCTGTATGCCGGCTCGACCGACCCGCGCGACCAGCCCCTGCTGAACCTCACCTGGGACTACGAGTTCGACCATCCGCCCCGGCTGCCTGACGGGAGCCTGAGCCGGATCGAGGGCGAGCCCGATCTCGAAAAGGTGCTGATGGAGATCAACGGCTATCGGCTCGACCAGACCGACCCGCGCACCGGCCGCCCTCGACTGGTCTCGGGCTTCGCCGAGCTCGAGGACGACGGCTCGACCGCGTGTGGCTGCTGGATCTACAGCGGTGTGTTTCCCGAGCCCGGCCGCAACCGGGCCCGCGAGCGGAAGCGCGGCACCGACTCGATCCACCCGGAGTGGGGTTACGCCTGGCCCCACAATCGCCGGGTGCTCTACAACCGCGCCTCAGCCGATCCCGAGGGACGGCCCTGGTCGGAGCGAAAGAAGCTGGTCTGGTGGGATGCGCAGGCGCGCCGCTGGGTCGGGCCCGACGAGCCGGACTTCGACCTCGACACCCCGCCCGACTACCGGCCGCCCCGCGGAGCCACCGGCCTCGACGCCATTGCGGGCGACCAGCCCTTCATCATGAAGCCCGACGGCCAGGCCTGGCTGTTCGCGCCGGGCGGCGTGCGGGACGGCCCGCTGCCGGCCCACTTCGAGCCGGTCGAGTCGCCGGTCGGCAACCTGATCTATCCCCGGCAGCCGACCAATCCGACCGTGCGGTTCTTCGAGGGTCCGCTCAACCGGATCGCCCATACCCCGACGCTGGAGTACCCCGTGGTGGCGACCACCTGCCGGCTGACCGAGCACTACCTCAGCGGGCCGATGAGCCGGTTCAACAGCTGGCTCAACGAGCTCATGCCCGCGATGTTCGTCGAGCTGAGTCCCGAACTGGCCGCCGAGCGGGGCATCGTCCACGGCGGCTGGCTCACCGTGACCACGGCCCGGAGCCGGATCGAGGCCCGGGCCATGGTGACCCGGCGCCTGCGCCCTCTCCGGGTGGCCGGGCGGGTCATGCACCAGATCGGACTGCCGTTCCACTGGGCCTTTGCCGGCGAGGTGGTGGGCGACAACGCCAACGACCTCACCTCGCTGGTGGCCGATCCCAATGTCAGCATGCACGAGGCCAAGGCGTTCGCCTGCCAGGTGTCCGCCGGCCGGCGCGAGGGCGCGGTGCCCCGGCCGACCGTCGCGCCCGCCCCCTGGCCGCGGACCCGTCTGCCCGATACGCCTGCCGCGGCTCAGCCGGAGGGAAGGTTCACCCGTGACGAGTAGCGAAAGGGCGCTGGCGCATCTGCCGCCCGGCACCGATCCGCCCAGGTCGCTGCCCTTGCTGCTGGACAGGGTGGCCGAGCCGTTCCGGCGCGGCGCCGCCCCCGAGCCGCAGCCCAGCACCGGCTTCTACACCGACACCACTGTGTGCATCGGCTGCAAGGCGTGCGAGGTCGCCTGCAAGCAGTGGAACCTGCTCCCCGCGGACGGGTTCGACTGGACCGGCAACAGCTACGACAACACCGGCGGGCTGTCGGCCACCTCGTGGCGGCACGTCAAGTTCATCGAGCAGCTCCCCGGCGGCGTCCTCGGCGAGCTGCTCGACCCCGGCCGCTGGCTGATGATGAGCGACGTCTGCAAGCATTGCGTCACCGCCCCCTGCCAGCAGGCCTGTCCTACCGGCGCCATCGTGTACAACGAGTTCGGCAACGTCTACATCCAGCCGGACGTCTGCAACGGCTGCGCCTACTGCATCGCGGCCTGTCCGTTCGGGGTGATCACCCGGAGCACGATCGACGGCCACGCCCACAAGTGCACCCTCTGCTTCGACCGCCAGCGAGACGGCCTGGTCCCCGCCTGCGCCAAGGCCTGTCCCACCGCCTCGATCCAGTTCGGCCCGGTCGACGAGCTGCGCGAGCGGGCCCGGCAACGGGTGGCGGACCTGCACGAGCGCGGCGTCACCGATGCCTACCTCTACGGCGACCGGCCCGGCGACACCTACTCCGCGCTGAACTCCTTCTACCTCCTGGTGGACCGGCCCTCGGTCTACGGCCTGCCCGAGACCCCGGTCAATCCGTGGCTCCGGATGAAGGGCGACTATCTTCGCGCCGCGGTGAGCGGGCTGGTCTCGCTCGCGGCACTGCTGGCGGCGCTGGCGCTCGCCGGGGGCCCCGGGTGACCGCGCCGCTCAACGCCGACCCCACCCAGCAGGCCACCATTGCCGGCTATCAGTCGAGGCCGGTGACCAAGCCACCCAACTGGCACGGTCTGGTCACCCTCGACCTGCTGGTCAACAACCTGAGCAGCGGCCTCTTCATGGTGGCCGTCCTCGCCGAGCTGGTGGCGCCGGCCGTCTTCCGGCCGCTGGCATCGGTGGCCTATCCGCTCGCGCTCGCCTGGCTCCTCGTCGACCTGGTCTGCCTGGTCCTCGACCTGGGCGACCCTGCCCGCTTCCACCACATGCTCCGGGTGTGGAAGCCAAGCTCGCCGATGTCGCTGGGCACGTGGTGCCTGACCGCGTATGCTGCCCCCCTTACCCTGGTGGCCGGGCTGAGTCTCGTCCCCGTCGAATGGGGATTGGAGGGTGCCCGCCGGGTGATCGCCGTCGTCGGGCTGGTGCCGGCTCTGGCCGCGGCGGCGTACAAGGGCGTGCTCTTCAGCACCACCGCGCAGCGGGGCTGGGGCGACGCCCGCTGGTTCGGGGGCTATCTCGTCAATTCTGCGCTGGTGCTGGGGGCGGCAGAGCTGCTGCTCATCGGCCTGGCTCGGGGCCGGCCCCAGGCCGTCGAGCTGCTCCGCGTGGCCTCCCTGCTGCTGCTGCCGCTCAACCTGGTGGCGCTGGGGCTGCTGCTGGCGGATATCCGTGCGGCGCTGACGGAGGCGCGCGGTGCCCGCACGTTTGTGCGTGTCGCCGTGCTGGCGGCGGCCGGAGGCATACTGCTGCCGCTGGGCCTGGTGGCCCTCGGCGGAACCGTGGCGCTGGTGACCGCGATGCTGCTCCTCCTGCTGGGCGCCTTGGTCGTTCGCGATGAGATCGTCCGGCTGCCGCACCGGCTGCATCACCGGCCACACGCCGCGCCCTAGCGCCGGCCCGGCCGCCCCGGGACGCGCCGGCCCCCCAGCCTGACCCTGCCCGCGGCACGCCCACCGGCCCAGTGTCGAAACCCCCCAGCCTCGTTCGACGTGTGGGTAGACGGCGGCGGGAAGGCGGCCCCCGGGCGGCTCCCCCCTGTCATATGAACCGTTGTCGACGACCGCGATACCACACCTGCTGGAGGAAACATGAAGTACCTGATGCTGATCAAGAACTCCGAGGCGTTCCGAGCCGAGCCTGTCCCTCAGGCGCTGATGGACGCCATGGGCGAGCTGGTCACCCGGAACTTCCAGAACGGGACCCTCAAGGACACCGGCGGCCTCCTGCCCAGCTCGGAAGGTTTCAAGGTCCGCTCCGCCAACCGGAAGCTCACCGTGACCGACGGGCCGTTCAGCGAGTCCAAGGAGATCGTCGGCGGCTACGCCATGGTCGAGGTGGCCTCGCGGGAGGAGGCGCTTCGGGCGGCCCGAGAGTTCATGGACCTCCACCGGGTGCACTGGCCGTCGTTCGAGGGCGAGTGCGAGGTGCGTCCGGTCGCGGATATGTAAGCGGAGCTGTGCGTCGGCCGCCTCTCCGCTCGCCACCGGCACGATGAAGCCCGGCCCACTTCCAGTAGGCCGGGCTCCCTGCGCGTTACCTGGCCGGCAGCGCCCGCTGGTTCGAACCGTGTCGCGGTGGCGCTACTGGGCCCGTGACGGAAGCTCCCTGGGCGCCTCCTCCTCAAAGGCATAGCCGCCCTGGGGGCAGACCACCGCCGGGTTGGTCGGAGAGAAGGTGCCGGCCGGGTTGTGGCGCCAGAGCCAGACGTGGAGATCGTAGTGGTGCAGGCCCTTCGGCTGGATCGGGTCGTGCCCTTCCATCGGACCCTGGAACGCCTCCCCGAAGATCACCGGGTGCTTCCCGCCGGCCGCCGCGGTCGGCACGAACCACTCGGCCGCCGCCAGCTGGAGCCGGCCGGCGACCGGCTCGTAGATCAGCACCTGCGGCCGGGCCGGATCGAGCGGCTGGCCCACCAGCTGGAGATTGAGGAAGTGCACCCCCATGCCCCCGGCGGGGTAGTGCATCCGGCCCTCCCCACCTTCCTTGAACTCAACGCAGGCCACCGACGAGAGGTAACCGTCGTGCACGGCCACGATCGGGTCGCGGTACTTGTCCAGGTTGGCCCGGACCCGGAGCAGCTCGGCCGACAGGCCGGCCGGGGCGGCGGCGTCGGCCGGCGCCTGAGCCGATGCCGGGGATGGGAAGAGCCAGGCCGCCAGCACCAGCGCGACCAGCGTCCCGGAGCGGGAACCAGGGCGCGGGGGGCGCCCGAAGGGGCGGTGCATCGGCACCTCGTGGTGGGGGAGAAGTGCCCAACGGTGCAGCCGGGGACCGAACCCGTCAAGATTCCGCGGGCGGACGAGCGTGGCGGCGGTCACCGACGCCGGCCTCGCCGCAGGTTCTCTTGAGGAGCCGGACGCATCCCCACCCTGACACCGAGCGAAGGTCATGGCTCTCACCGAAACCCAGCGTCGCCATCTCGAAGGCCGGCTGCAGGAGGAGCGCGAGCGCGCCCTCGAGGTCATCCGCCGCTACGACGAAGCCCGGACCAACCCGTCCGACGACGGCGACCTGACCAACTATCCGTTCCACATGGCCGATCAGGGCAGCGACAGCTTCGACCAGGACATGTCGGTCCAGCTGGCCGAGCGGGCCAGCCGGGAGCTCGAGGAGATCGAGGCCGCCCTGCAGCGCCTGTACGAGCACCCGGACCGGTTCGGCCTGAGCGAGGCCACCGGCCGGCCGATCCCGTTCGACCGGCTCGACCTGATCCCCTGGGCGCGTACCGAGGTGACCGACTAGACCGCCCCGCAAAGCGACGGTGCGGGCCCGAGATCTCGAGCCCGCACCGTGGCGCCATCAGGACCGGCGCCGATCGCCCTGCCGGGTATGTGCTAGTGCTGGACCGGCGGGATCGCGTCCACCTGCACCACCACATCCGCGAAGTCAGGCTCCCCCGCATCCCCCGGGTGGGAGCCATCCTCGAAGCTCAGGACCCAGTTGGGGAACGTCCCCGTCAGGGTCCCGGCCGGCGCCGCCAGCGGCGGGTCGCCCGCTCCCTTGGAGCCCTGGGTGAACTTGATCCGCACCTGGCTGCCCGACACGTAGAGGAACGCCGTGTCGCCGGGGCCGCCGAAGATCTTGGTCGAGTCGCCCACCGCCAGGCCGCACACATCGAGGAACATCTGGTCTCCGCTCGGCGGCGGGGCGGTGACCCGGGAACCGCTCAGGTCGCACGCCAGCCCGATCAGCTTGACCTTGATGTTGGACGAGTCGGTCACGTTCATGAAGCAGTTCACCTGCGTGCCCGACGTGGTGCACCCCTCGGCGCCCGGGGGCGGCGGCGACACCGTGACCGTCTGGGTGACGCTGCTGCTGGCCCCGTCGTCGTCGGTCACCGTCAGGGTCACGTCGAAGTCGGTCGTGACGGTGACGGCGTAGCCGTGGGTCGGATTGGGCAGCGCGGACGCGCCGCCGTCGCCGAAGCTCCAGGCGAAGATCGCGATCGTGCCCGGCGCCGCGTCGGTGCTGGTGCTGGTGAAGTTGCAGGTCGCCGCCGTGTTGCAGTTGAAGGTGAAGCCCGCCGTCGGCGGGGTGTTGGGCGGGGGGCCGATCCGGACGGCCTGCGACACGGTGTCGGCGGCGCCCTCGTTGTCGGTCGCGATCAGCCTGACGGTGAAGTCGGTCGAATCGGCCACCGGGGTGTAGCTATGCGACGGCGCGGGCTCCGCGGCCGTGGCCCCGTCGCCGAAGTCCCAGGCGTACGCCGCGATCGTGCCGGGCGTCGCGTCGGTGCTGGTGCTGGTGAAGCTGCAGTCGCCGGCCGTGCAGGTGAAGGTGAAGGCCGCGGTCGGCGGGGTGTTGGCCGGATTGGGCGGGGCGATGGTGACCGAGGCCGTCTTGCTGTTGCTCACGCCCTGGGCGTCCTGCACCGTCAGCTTGACCGGGTAGCTGCCGGCCGCGGTGTAGGTGAAGGAGGCAGTCGCCGTGGTGGCGTCGGCCGTGCCGTCGCCGTCGAAGTCCCAGCTCCACCCGGTGACCGCGACATCGTCGGTGCTGGTGGAGGTAAACTCGCAGGGAACGTTGATGGTGCACGACGGCACCGTGAAGCTCGCGGTCGGCCCGGAGTTCTCGGTCGGCGGCGTGCCGCCGTCCCCGCCGCACGCCGAGCCCAGCGCCAGAGTGCCGGTGACCAACGCCAACAGACGCAGTGATCGCATGGGTGCATCCCAGCCGAGCAGGCGGCCAAGTGAGGGAGCCGAAGGGAAGTCGTGCCTATGGTGACGGATGCCCGCCACGCGCGAGACCCGTGCCAGCGGGGGTGTTCACCGCCGCCGGCCCGGTTGACCCAACGCAACACTCGGTGCCTCAGGCATCTAACCCACTCGCTGCCGGCCGGAAGCTCCGCTGCGACTGCTCCACAACTGTGGCGAGCCCGACTCTCCCCTCCGCCAATGCCGTGGCGCCGCCGATCAGGCTGCCGGGACCGGCTGGCCGGCCGCGGCCGGCCGCCTGGCCAGCAGGTTGGCGACCGCCGCCGCCACGCCGACGATCAGCGCCGCCGCCGCGATCCGGGGCGCCCATAGCCATTGCAGTCCCAGCACCGCGTCGAGCGAGAACCGCCCGGGCCCTGCGAGCGCCAGGCCGATCGCCCCGGCCGCGTACAGCATCGGCAGCTCGATCCCGTTGGTCTGGGCGAAGAATCCGCCCTTCCAGTGGACCGTGATGGCGGCGACCACCATGACCGATAGCATCAGTGCCGGCCCCACCGGCCCGAGCAGCCCCAGCGCCACCAGCAGCCCGCTCGACACCTCGGTGCCGGCCGCGGTAGCGGCATAGACCCGGCCCGGCCGGAAGCCCAGCTGTTCGAGGAACCCGCCGGTGCCGGCCAGCCCGTACCCGCCAAACCAGCCGAACAGCTTCTGGCTGCCGTGCGCCACCATCGCCAGGCCCAGCATCAGCCTGCCGACCAGCAGTCCCGCGCTGACCCCCGTCGGGTCGATCGCCTCCATCGTCGCCG
>DATAOR010000130.1:0-4848 GCA_036265635.1 Gemmatimonadales bacterium | reverse complement strand
CGGTAGGATCGGCGGCCGAACATTACATCCTGCAATTCGGGCTGGCCGCAGGAGTGGCCCAAATGGTCTCCCAGCGGGTCGCGGCCAAGGTGGCGGCCGATGAGCTTACCGCGCCATTCGAGGAGGCGCTGCCGCCGATGCCGGTGGAGCAGCCGCTGGCGGATGCGGGCGCCTTCGGCGCCCAAGCGGCCGGCGGCGTATCCTAGCCGCTCCGCTCCCCCCGCTCGCCGTCAGAACTCGAATCCGAGAGCCAGATTCACCTGGGTGGTCTTGACGTCCGCGCCGGCCCCGTAGCGGGTGCTGAGCCGTCGGACGGTGGCGCCGATCACGGCCGGAGCGGGGCGCCAGATGGCGTGACCCTCGAGGGTGAAGTTCCTCAGGCGTTGCGCCGCCCGATCGAGATCGCGATCGTCCGGATCGTCCAGCCCGCCGCCCGCTCCGAGCTCCCAGGTGCCGGTCGGGAGGAGATTGAGCTGGAGCCAGCCTCCCGTGGTGCTCACCGCGGTGCTGTCCCGCCCGAAGTTCTGCCCGATGCCGCCCCCGCCCAGCCCAGCCAGCGCTTCGCCGGTGAAGGCCTCGCCGCGAAGCTCCAGGCCCGCCCGCAGGGGAACCCACAGGCTGGCCGCCACGGCCTTGGAATGGACCCGCCGCTGAGGGCCCACGGCCAGCCATCCGTAGTGTCCCCCTACGTTCACTTCGCCCCGCCGAGCGCCCTCCCCCCAGCGGGCACGGAGCCGACCTTCGACGTACGGCCGGCTGCTTCGTTCGGCGATGTCGGGCTGGGTGAAGAAGGCGGTCTGAGCGTCGCCGGAAGTCGGCGCCAGCGCGGCGGCCTCGAGGCCCAGCCGGGTGGAACCGGCCTGGACCAGATCCACTCCGAGCCGGATCTGGGGCAGCCAGAGCCAGAGATTTCCGGCCCCCGCAAACTCGGGCACGCCGATGCTGGCGACCGACGACGGGTTGATCTCGACGATCAGGGGCGATTCCTGGCCCACGAAGAGATTGAGCCTGCCGCGTGTCAGCTCAGCGAAGGCTCGCCGGATCCGAAGGAGCGGGAAGGTCCGTCCGCCGTTCGACGGCTGCTGGCCCCCGAAGAAATCGACATCGAGCTCGGCCCCGAGCTGGCCCCCGGCGAACTGGGGAACGCCGGCGCGGACCGTGACGCGCGACTGGCGCATGGTCGCCCCGGCGGCACTGGCGGGCGGGCCGCCGGGCGCGGGCGGCGGCAGGACGAACTGGGGCACGTCGCTGTTGTTGACGGCGTCCCCGTTGACGAAGCCGTTGAGCAGCACCAGGCCGTGCAGCTCGGCCTGGATCCTGCCGGCCTGGGCCGGCAGCGGGCTGGCCAAGGGCGCGAGCAGGAGTCCGAGCACCATCGTCCTCATCTTTGCCATGGCCGTTCACTCGTGAGTCGCGTTGACGGTCTCCGGGGGCCCCGGTAAGCTTTTGGGCATGCGGGCTAAAGTCCAGCGTGCCGGGCGGCTCCGCCGGGCGGTTCGGGTCGCCGCCGGCGCCACCGCGCTGGCGCTCGCGGCGGCCGGCCCTCGGCTGGGAGACGTGCGGGGCAGGCTCACGCTGATCGACAAGGGGAAAGACCAGGCCGACGACGTCGCTCAGGCGGTGGTCTGGCTGGAGCGTCCAGGCCCGGTCCAGCCGGTGCAGGTCGAAATCACGACCTCGAACAAGGCGTTCTCGCCTCACGTGCTGGTGGTGCCGGTCGGCTCGACCGTGGCATGTCCCAATCACGACCCCTTCAACCACAACGTCTTTTCGCTCGCCGAAGAGCAGCCCTTCGACCTCGGCCTGTACGGCCGGGGTGAGACCCGGTCCGTGCGGTTCACCCGGGCGGGCATCATTCGAGTGTACTGCAACGTGCACGCGCAGATGAGCGCGCTGGTAGTGGTACGGGACGGCCCCCATTACACCCAGCCATCGGGTGACGGCTCGTTCACGCTGCCGCAGGTCCCGCCGGGCCACTACGTCCTGCAGGCCTGGCACGAGCGGGGCGAGGGCGCCAGCCGAGCGGTCGAGGTGTCCCCATCGGGTCTGACGGACGTGACCATCCAGCTCGACGCCCGCGGCTATCGCTTCCGGCCTCACCTCAACAAGTTCGGCCAGCCCTACCCGCTCGAGGGGCGGCGCTACTGAGGATGCGGCTCGCCACCAAGATCTTCGGCAGCGCCGGACTGGTGGTGGTGGCCGCGCTCGGCGCGGCGCTGCTGGTGACCAGGAGCCGGACCGATCGGGCGGCGCAGGCCGCCTCCGCGCGCGCCCTTCGGGCCACCCGCTCTTCCATCGGCGATGCGCTGGTGAGCCGAAGCCAGAACCTCCGGCAGCTGCTCACCGCACTGGTCCAGGTACCGGCCTACGTGTCCCGCATCGGTGAGGCGCTCCGGCGGGACGATCGCGCCAACCTGCTCGATCAGGCCGACGAGCTCCGGGCCCAGACCGCCGCCGACTGGGTGCTCGTGGTGGACGACCAGGGTGTGCTCAAAGCCTGGACCGCCCAGCGCAACGCCCCCGAGGCCGATTTCTCGGGCGGGGCCCTCATCGGCCGGGCGCTCGAGGGCCGGACGACCGAAGGCCTGTGGATCGAATCGGGCCAGCAGCGGGACGAGCTGTTTCAGGCCGTGGGCGTCCCGGTCAGCGACCCGGGCGGCGCCCGCTACGGCGTGGTCGTGGCCGCCGTCCGGATCGACAGCACCTTCGCCGCCCAGCTCAAGCGCCACACCAACTCCGAGGTGGTGTTCTTCTCCCGGGATACCGCCGGTGTACCCGTCCTGGCGGTGTCCACGGTGAGCGCCTCGGGCCTGCCTGAGGCCGTCCGGGCTCTGCCGGTGGAGGCGGCTCCGGGCGATACCGCTCCAGCCAGATTCCGGCTCGCGGCCGGTGGGCACACCTACGAGGGGGTGGCCGGCCTGCTGCAGACGGCCGACGGGGTACCCATCGGCGGCTACGTCGGCCTGCACGACCGTGAGTCCGAGCTGGCGGCCTGGCGGCAGCTGAGTCGGACGATCGGCTGGACGTTCGCGGGCGGACTGCTCCTGGCGTTGGCCTCGTCGGTGCTGCTGGCCCGCCAGATCACCCGGCCGGTGCGCCGCCTGGTGGCCGCGACGCGTGAGGTGAGCGAAGGCGCCTATGCCGACGTCCCGGTCACCAGCCGCGATGAGATCGGCGAGCTGGCGGCCGCCTTCGGCCGCATGGTGGAGGAGCTGCGCGAGAAGGATCGGCTGGTGGCCTACTTCCGGACCCGCCCCGCGACGCTGGGCCGGGGCGGGGCGCTCGCCGAGGGCTCACTGACGCCCGGGAGCCTGCTCGCGGGACGGTACGAGATCGTCGAGGTGCTGGGTCGGGGCGGAATGGGGGTGGTCTACCGGGCCAACGACCGCCAGCTGGGCGAGGATGTGGCGGTCAAGGTGCTCCGGCCGGATCTCGGTGTGCTCGACGCCACCACGCTGGAGCGGTTCAAGCAGGAGCTCAAGCTGGCCCGCCGGATCACTCATCGGAACGTCGTCCGGACCTACGACATTGGCGAGGCGGGGGGAACCTACTACATCACCATGGAGCTGGTCCGGGGGACTACCCTGGCCACCTTCATCCGTGATGCCGGCCGGCTCGACGTGGCCGCGACCCTGACCATCGGGAAACAGCTCTGCCGGGCGCTGGAGGTCGCGCACGAGGAGGGCATCGTCCACCGGGACATCAAGCCGCAGAACCTGCTGGTGGACCCCGCCGGCTTCCTCAAGGTCATGGATTTCGGCATCGCCCGGCTGACCGAGCGGCGGCCGGACAACGAAGAAGCGCTCACGGCGATCGGGATGGTGGTGGGTACGCCGCAATACATGGCGCCCGAGCAACTCTTCGGCGACCCGGTGGACCATCGCACGGATCTGTGGGCGGTGGGCGCGGTGCTGTTCGAATGCGTGACGGGCCGTCTGGTATTCGAGACGCCAAGTCTGCCCGAGCTCGGCGCGCTCCACGTGGATCACGATCTGCCGGACCCGGCCGCGCTCAACCCCGACGTTTCACCCGAGCTCGCCCGCATCATTCTGCGCTGCCTGGAACAGCGGCCCGAGGACCGCTGGCAGAGCGCCGGCGAATTGCTGCGGGCGCTGGAGCAGGTCTAGCCGCCGGCCACGCCTCCGGCCGTGGACGCCCGGCCCCCGGCCACGGGGGGAGGCTCGAGATGGGCCCGGCCCCAGCGCTCGATGGCCTCGATCACCTCCTGCAGATCCCGCCCGGCACAACTGAGGCTGTAGCTGGTGCGTGGAGGCATGACCGAGTGCACGGTCCGTTCGACCACGCCGGCCTGCTCCAGCCGCTCGAGCCGCTGCGCCAGGGTGGAGGGGTTGGCGCCCAGGGCCCGGCCAAGCTCGTTGAAGCCCATCGGCCCGGTGAGCAGCGACCGAATGATGTGCAGGCTCCACTTCTCCTGCAGGAGCTCGATGGATGCGTAGACGGGGCAAAACGGGGTGTCGTCAGCCTTCATGGCCAACAAACTAGTGGTATCACTACGTTTGTTCAAGCGCTTGACATTTCATAGCGCTATAGCTATTATAGCGGCCATACAGAAGCAGCATCTCGACACTTAAGCCCTGGGAGTTCACCATGTCGCCCGTTGCCTCTCCAACCCCCGCTGCCACCACCACTTGGACCATCGACCCGGCCCACAGCGGGGTCCACTTCTCGGTCAAGCATCTGGTGCTTGCCACGGTGCGTGGCCAGTTCGACAGGCTTTCCGGGTCGGTTACGCTGGACCCGCGGGATCTTGCCGGGTCCACGGTCCACGCCGTCATCGACGCCGCCAGCATCGATACCCGGGAGGCTCAGCGGGATGCCCACCTCCGG
>DATAOR010000129.1:0-11846 GCA_036265635.1 Gemmatimonadales bacterium | reverse complement strand
TGCCGGTACCGGTCTAACCCAGCCCGAGGACGGCACGCTGACGCTCGATCCCGGCACGTACTATTACTCGGTCGTGCTGTTTGGCGGCGCGGCGCCTCCGTTCTTCTCGCTGAGCCTGACCCACGAGCCGCTCCCGTCCGGGACCTGACGCCGAGCCCAGTCACGTGGCAGGTTGATCGTCACCCAACGCCCCGCGGAAGGCCGCGGGGCGTTGGTCTGTTCGGGCCTCGCGAGCCCTGGGACAAGCTCTTCGCGAACTCAGGAGTGCACCGGGGGGGCTTGGCTTTGTCGGCGGTCGTTACGACGGCTTAAACCGAAGAGACTGGAGGAGACCTAAACGAGGGGCGAGGTCAGTTCGGAGGCACGCAGGCAACTCGACGCCGGCATGGCGGCGCCCGGCGGTTCGGCGCCCCTGACTGGGGCCGCTACGCGCCCGCCACCGCCGGCGCCAGCGACCCACGATCCTCCCGGAACTGCCGCTGGTACAGCCGGGCATACAGCCCGCCCTTGGCCAGCAGCTCCGCGTGGGTCCCCTCCTCCAGGATCCGACCCCGGTCGATCACCACCAGCCGGTCCGCCCGCTGCACCGTGCTCAGCCGGTGGGCGATGATCAGCGTCGTCCGGCCCACCAGCAGCTTGGCCAGCGCGTCCTCGATCAGCCGCTCGCTCTCGGTGTCCAGGTTGCTGGTCGCCTCGTCGAGGATCAGCACCGCCGGGTTCTTGAGGATCGCCCGGGCGATCGCCACCCGCTGCCGCTGGCCGCCGGACAGCTTGACGCCCCGCTCCCCCACCACCGTGTTGTACCCCTGCGGCATCCGCTCGATGAACTCGGCTGCGTGGGCCGCCCGGGCGGCCGCCTGGACCTCGGCGTCGCTCGCCCGGGGGCGGGCGTAGGCGATGTTCTCCCGCACCGTCCCGCTGAACAGGGCCGGCTCCTGCGGCACCACCCCGATGGCGCTCCGGAGGTCGGCCAGCCGGAGCGACCGGATGTCGGTCCCGTCGAGGGTGATCCGTCCCCGGTCGACGTCCCAGAACCGGGGCAGCAGCGAGACCAGGGTCGTCTTGCCGCCGCCCGACGGGCCCACCAGCGCCACCACCTCGCCCGGCGCCACCGACAGCGAGACCCCGTCCAGCGTCCAGGGCGACCCGTCCTCCGTGTGATACCGGAAGCCGACGGCCTCGTAGGTTACCTGGCCGCGGACCGGCGCCGGCAGCGGGGCCGGCTGGGCCGGATCGGCGATGGCGGGCTCCATCTCCAGGATCTCGAACACCCGCTCCGCCGCGCCGACCGCCTCCTGATAGTTCGTGAACGAGGTGGCCAGGGCCCCGATCGAGGCCGCGATGGTGATGGTATAGAGCAGGAAGCCCACCAGCGCCCCGGCCGTCAGCTTGCCGTCGAGTACCAGCAGGCCGCCCTGCCACAGCACGAACACGATGGCGGCGAAGGTCGAGAAGGTCAGCATGCCGAAGAACATGCCCCGGACCTGGGCGCGCTTGAGGGCGGTCCGCACGCTGGCCTTGATCCGCTCGGCGTACCGCGCCCGCTCGGCCGGCTCCTGGACGAAGCTCTGCACGGTCCGGATCTGGGAGAACGCCTCCTCGGCCACCGCGGTGGCCTCGGCCACCCGGTCCTGCACCCCGGTCGTCATCAGCCGGAGCCGGCGGCCGAAGATCATCGCGGTGCCCACCACGACCGGGGCCGCCAGCAGGGCGGTCAGGGTCAGCCGCGGCTGGAGCCAGGTCAGCAGCACCACGCCGCCGATCAGCGAGATGATCTGGCGGGAGAACTCGGAGATCTGGTGGCTCAGGACGCTCTGGAGCAGCCCGATGTCCACCGTCAGCCGGCTGGTCAGCTCGCCGGTCCGCCGCTCGGCGAAGAAGCCGGGCGGCATCTCGAGCAGCTTGGCGAACACGTCGCGCCGAAGCCCCGCCACCGCCTGCTCGCCCGCCGCGCTCAGCAGGTAGGCCTGGGCGTAGTTGAGCACCGCCTGGATGCAGAACAGGATCACCAGCCCGCCGGCGATCCGGTCGAGCATCGCCCGGTCCTTGTTCACGAAGGCGGCGTCGAGCAGGTACCGCACCACCATCGGGAAGGCGAGACTGGCGAGACCGCTCAGGATCAGCGCCACCGTGGCCCCGATGAGCATGCCCCGGTATGGCCGGACCCGGGGCCACAGCCGGGCCAGGCGGCCCGGCTTGGGCAGACGCAGCCACCGCCTGGCGGGCGGATCGGCGGGAGTCGGCGCCTGGGGGGACGCAGCCGTGGCAGCGGGACCGGTCGGGAGGGGCTTCGGCGGGGTGTGGCTCATGGCTGCGGCAGTGTGGTCCTGGAGCGATGGTGCCCTGTCATCCGGCAAGATCCTTCACTGCGCTCAGGAGGACCGGGGCGCTGCCGCTTGCTCGCCTGCCGACGGCGCCGACCCTAGTGTTGAAGATGCGCCGCCGGCTCGCTGCCCGGCCCGCCGAGGATGATGAGCGGCTCTGGCCGGACGGGCTGGCCGAACGGCAGCGCCCGGTCCACGCCCATGGCCGCGAACAGCAGCGCGAGGTAGAGCAGCGAGTACTTGTACATCTGCCACGCCACCGGGGTCACCGAGCGCTCCCGGAGCAGCCGGACGCAGTACCACAGGAGCCGCCCGCCCAGGATCACCGCCGCCACCAGGTAGAACGGCCCCAGCGCCCCGAACAGGGCCGGCATGATGGTGAGCGGCAGCAGCATCAGGGTGTAGACCAGCATCTCGTACTTGGTCCGGGCCTCGCCCCGCACCACCGGCATCATCGGGATGCCGGCCCGGGCGTAGTCGGCCTGCTTGATCAGCGCCAGCGCCCAGAAGTGGGGCGGGGTCCAGTAGAAGATGATGGCGAACAGGTACACCGCGGCCAGGTCGAGCCGTCCGGTCATCGCCGCCCAGCCCACCAGCGGCGGGAAGGCGCCGGCCGCGCCGCCGATGACGATGTTCTGCGGGCTGGTCCGCTTGAGCCACACGGTGTACACCAGCACGTAGAACAGGAGCCCGCTCAGCGCCAGCCAGGCGCTCAGCTGGTTGACCCGATACCAGAACACCGCGAATGCCGCGAGGCCGAGCGCCACGCCGAAGGCGAGCCCGAACCCGGCCGACACCCGCCCGGCCGGAATCGGCCGGAGCCGGGTCCGCACCATCCGGGTGTCGATGTCCCGGTCGAACCACATGTTGATGGCGTTGGCCCCGCCGGCCATCAGGTAGCCGCCCAGCAGGACCCAGCCGATCTGCTGCCAGGTGGGCACTCCGGCCGGGGTGATGAACATCGGCGCGATGGTGGTCACCAGCAGCAGCGAGATGATCCGTGGCTTGGTCAGGGTCACCAGGTCGGCCGCCAGCGACGGGCGCCGGGTGGCCGGCCCGGCGGCCACGTCCCGCCGGGCCGCTTCGGCCGCCGGGTCCGGCGCCGGGGTGCGGCCCGACTCATACGCCAGCCAGACCAGCGCGGCCCAGACTAAGGTGCCGACCAGCAGGTGCAGCGCCCGGAGCGCCGGCGGGAGCAGGTGGAGCACCATCGCCGCGGCCACGCCGATCTGGGCCACGGTCGCCGCCAGCACCACGGCGGCCGCCCGGCGCATCGGCCGGCCGGCAGTATCCGACCGGCGGCTCAGGCGGGCGACGGTGCAGCCCGCCAGCCCGAAGAAGGCGAAGGCCAGCACCCGATGGGTCCAGTGGAGCGCGGCCAGCCGCCCGGCGGGCGGCAGCACCCCCCCGTCGCACAGCGGGAAGCCGAGGCAGAGGAGCCCGGCGTGGAAGTTGGCGACCTGGGCGCCGAACAGGATGACGATGAAGCCGAGCGCGGCGGTCGAGAGGACCAGCCGGTGATCGGCGTGGCGGCCGGTCGAGGCTGCCCGGGGTGGGGCGCTCGCCTCCTCCGCGCGGCCGACGTCCCGGGCCCGGAGCGCCAGCGTCATCAGGACCGCCAGCAGGATCATGGCGTTGGCCAGGTGGGTGATGATGACCCACGGCGGCAGCGCCAGCTTGACGGTGACCGCGCCCAGCAGCACCTGCGCCACCAGCAGGCCGAGCGCCAGCGAGGCCGGGGTGCGCAGGGCGGGCTCGCGCCGGTGCCGGCGCCATGCCGTCACGGCGACCGCGGCCACCAGCAGGCTCACCAGCGCGGCGACCCAGCGGTGGCTGATCTCGATCAGGGTGGGGAGGTCGAGCGGAGGGAACCATTGCCCGTCGCAGCGGGGCCAGTGGTCGCCGCAGCCCATGCCCGAGCCGGTGATGCGGACGACGCCGCCCAGGACGATCAGCCCCATCGCGAGCGCCGCGCCGCCCCAGGCCAGCCGGCCCAGGAGGCGGGTGCGGTGGGGGGTCGGAGCCGTCATATCGCGGGAAAGATCATGGTCGGCAGACCATTGTCAAGGCTATATTTAGCCCATGTCCGTCCAACGCGACGCCTGGGGGGAGCGGCTGCCCCGGCACCTGGGGCTCGGCAGCGCCGTGGCGGTGCTGATCGGGTCCACCATCGGCAGCGGCATCTTCCGGGTTCCGGCCGGCGTGGCCGGACACCTCCAGCAGCCCGGGCCGGTCCTGCTGGCCTGGGTGATCGGTGGGGTGATCGCCTTGTTCGGCGCCCTGACCTACGCCGAGCTGGCGGCGGCGATGCCCCGGTCGGGTGGGGTGTTCGCCTACATCCTCGAGGGGTTCGGGCCGCTGCCCGCCTTCCTGTTCGGCTGGTCCGAGCTCACCGTCATCCGCGCCTCCGCCCTCGGCGCCATCTCGACCATCTTCGCCGAGTACCTCGGCTACTTCGTCCCGCTGACCGCGGGGCAGGTCCGCTGGGTCGCCGCCGGCGCCATCATCTTCATGGGGGCGGTCAACTACTTCGGCGTGAGCCGGGCCGCCGTGCTGCTCAACGTGACCACGGTGGCCAAGTACGGCGCCCTGGCCGCGCTCGGCCTGCTGGCCTTCAGCCCGGGTGCCGGCAGCGCCTCGCACTTCACCCCGGCGTGGCAGGGCGGGCTCGACCTGTCGGTGCTCGGCACCGCGCTGATCGCCATCATGTGGACCTACGACGGCTGGGCCGACCTGTCGTTCGTCGGCGGCGAGGTCAAGAACCCGGCCCGGACCCTGCCGCTGGCGCTGATCCTGGGCACCGCCGCCATCGTGCTGGTCTACCTGCTGCTCAACGTCGCCTACATCTGGCTGGTGCCGCTGCCCGAGATGGCGGGGGCCAAGCTGGTCGCGGCCACCGCGGCCGACCGGATCCCGCTGTTCGGAGGCGCCGGCGGCAGCGTGGTGTCGGGCATCGTGATGCTGTCGTGCTTCGGCAGCCTGGCGGGCTCGATGATCACCGGTCCGCGGATCTTCTTCGCCATGGCCGACCGGGGGCTCTTCTTCCGGGCCATCGCCCGGGTATCGCCCCGCTACCAGAGCCCGTCCGTTGCCATCTGGCTGGCCACCGCGCTCGGCGTGCTCTACGTGCTGTTCAACGACTTCCAGCAGCTGGCCGACAAGTTCATCCTCGGGATCTGGCCGTTCTACGCCCTGGCCGTGGCCGCCGTTTTCGTCCTCCGCCGCACCCGGCCCGACCTGCCCCGGCCGTACCGGACCTGGGGCTATCCGGTGGTGCCGATCCTGTTCCTGCTGGCGTCGGTGGCGATGGTGGTGAACGCGCTGGTGACGGACCCGGTGAACACCGGCATCACCTTCGGAATCATCCTGCTGGGGGTCCCGGTGTACTACGCCTGGCGGACCTGGAATGGCGGCGCTGCGGAGGGCGTCCTGACGGCGCCCGACGGGAGCGAAGGGCCGGCGTAGGTCGGTCTTCCTCGGCGGGCACCGCTGACGGCGGCGAACAACAGATTCACCACGGAAGCACGGAAGGCACGGAAGACCGCTGGTCGAGCGAGGCTGGCCGCCGCACCCACAACAAAATGTTGTTGGTCCCGGTGACCTGTCGAGCTTCCGTGTTTTCCGTGCTTCCGTGGTGAATCTGTTGTTGCTCAACGCTGCCTTCGAGGACGGCCGGCGCGTCTGCGGGGTCCCCGTGGTGAACTAGCGGAGCCGGACCTCGATCGCGAGGTCGGCGGCGCGCACGCTGTGGGTCAGCGCGCCGATGGAGACGAAGTCGGCGCCGGCTTCGGCATAGGCCCGGACGTTGTCGAGGGTGATGCCGCCGGTGGCTTCGATCTCGATGCCCGGGCGGAGCTGACGGGCTCGTCGGGTCCAGGCGGCCACGGTGTCGGGCGCCTGGTTGTCCACCAGGAGGCGGGTGGCGCCGGCGGCGCAGGCCTCCGCCAGCTGATCGGGCGTTTCCACCTCGACATAGAGTGCCGCGACGCCCCGCCGCCGGGCCTCGTCCAGCGCGCCCGCCAGGGTGTCCCCCCCCAGCTTGACCGCCTGCCAGTGATTGTCCTTCACCATCACTTCGTGGCTCAGGTCGGCCCGGTGGCGCACGCCGCCCCCGGCCAGCACTGCGGCGAGGTCGAGCGCCCGAAGACCAGGCGCCGTCTTGCGGGTGTGGAGCACCCGGCAGCCGGTGCCCGCCACGGCGTCGACGTAGGCCCGGGTCGCGGTCGCGATGCCCGCGGCCCGCTGCAGCAGGTTGAGCATCGGCCGCTCGGCGCGGAGGATGTGGGCGAGGGACCCGCGCACCAAGCCGACTTCGCTCCCGGCCCGCACGGACCGCCCGTCGGGCACCCGCCACTCGACCCGGCAGTCGCAGGCCCGCGCCACCGCATCCGCGTACGCGGCGCCGGCCAGCACGCCTCCACTCCGGAATTCGATGTTCCCCGTGGCCTGCAGGCCGGCGGGAACGGTCACGGCGGTGGTGACGTCGGCCTCTCCGTCCTCGGCCAGCGCCAGGGCGGCGATCCGGTCGGCGTCGTCGGTCACTTGCCCAGCGCCACCATCCGGTCGATCGCGCCCTTGGCCCGCGCGGCGATGTCGGGCGGGACCGTGATGTGATAGCGATCGAGCGCCAGCGAGTCGCGCACGTTGGGGAGCGTGATGGTCTTCATGAAGGCGCACTCGGCCTCGGGGTCGGCGGCGATGAAATCCTTCTCCGGCGCCAGCTGGCGCATCCGGTGCATGATGCCGGTCTCGGTAGCGACGATGAACTGGCTCACCGGCCGCTCCTTCACCGCCCGGATCATCCCCTCGGTCGAGGCGATGTGCAGCCCCTCGGGCCGGATGTCGCCCCGGCCCATCTCGTAGATCAGCTGCCCGGCGCAGCCGCACTCCGGATGGACCAGCACCTCGGCGTCGGGGTGCTCGGCCCGCGCCGCGTTGAGGGTCTCCGCCCGGATGCCGCGGTGGACATGGCACTCGCCCAGCCAGACCTCGACCTTCCGGTGGGGCCGCATCCGCCGGACGTGGGAGCCGAGAAAGAAGTCGGGCAGGAACAGGATGCCCTTGTCCTCGGGGATGGCATCGATCACGTCGAGCACGTTGCCGCTGGTGCAGCAGTAGTCCAGCTCGGCCTTCACCTCGGCGGTGGTGTTGACGTACCCAACCGAGATGTAGTCGGGAAACTCCGCCTTCCACTTGCGCACGTCTTCGGCGGTCACCGTCGCCGCCAGCGAGCAGCCCGCCCTGAGGTCCGGCAGCAGCACCCGCTTGGCAGGCGACAGGATCGCCGCCGTCTCGGCCATGAAGTGGACGCCGGCGAAGATGATCACCTCGGCCGGCGTGGCCGCCGCCTGCCGCGACAGGCCGAGCGAGTCGCCGACGTAGTCGGCCACGTCCTGCACCTCGGGGCGCTGGTAGTTGTGGGCCAGCACCACCGCGTTCCGGGCCCGGGCCAGCCGGCGGATCTCGGCCTGGAGCGCGGCGATCTCGCTGGGCGACTGGTGGAGCTCCTCGATGACGGGCAGCGACAGGGTCATGCGGTCTCCCGCTTGAGCGCGGCGGGTGGATAGTCGAGCCGGCGGTGCCCGCCCCGGCTCTCGCGCCGGCGGCGGGCCGCCTGGGTGATCAGCCGGGCGACCATGAGCTGGTTGGTGGTACGCCAGGCGCCGGCCGGCGTGCGGCGGGTGAGCCGGTCGAGGCCATCCTCGGCGTGAAGCAGCGACGCTTCGGTGCGCTGGACGCCGACGCCGGCCGTCATGATCTCCTGCATCTCCCGGCGAATGTTGCCGCACTGCTCGTCCTCGCCGGTGTCGGGCGCGCCGACGGTGGACTCGGGCGGAAGGTCCGGCGCGGGCGCCGCCGGCGCCGCCGCGACCGAGCGCCCGGTCCGGTCGGCGAAGACCAGCCCCTCGAGCAGCGAATTCGAGGCGAGCCGGTTGGCCCCGTGGACGCCGGTCGAGGCGACCTCGCCCGCAGCCCAGAGGCCGGGCAGGCTGGAGCGGCCCTCGAGATCGGTCTGGATCCCGCCCATGGCGTAGTGGAGCGCGGGCGCCACCGGCAGCAGGTCCCGCGCGGCGTCGAGGCCGTGCCGCCAGAGCATGGCGGTGATGCCGGGGAAGCGGGCGGAGAAGTCGGCGACCTGCCGGGCATCCAGCCAGGCGCCGCCGGCAGCGTCCGCGGCCGCCACGGCCCGCGCCACCACATCACGCGGCGCCAGCTCGGCCCGGGGATCGGCCTCGGCGGCGAAGCGCCGGCCGTCCCGATCCACCAGGATGGCGCCGGCGCCGCGGACGGCCTCGCTGATCAGGGGGGCGGGGTTGACGCCCGGCAGCTTGAGCGCGGTAGGATGGAACTGGAGGAACTCGAGGTCGCGGAGCCGGACGCCGGCCCGATGGGCCAGGGCCCAGCCGTCGGCTGTGGCCACCCGCGGGTTGGTGGTGATGGCGTAGAGCTGTCCGACGCCGCCGGTGGCGAGCACCACGGCCTGGCTGGGGATCGGGGCGCTGTTGGCGCCTCGTCGCAAGGCCATGACCCCGGCCACCCGGCCTTCGGCGACCAGCAGCCGGATGACCTCGGTGTGCTCGAGCAGCTCCACTAAAGGATGCTGGCGGACCACCTGGATCAGGCAGCCGATCAGGGCCGCGCCGGTCTGGTCGCCGCCGGCGTGGATGATCCGGGCCCGGCTGTGGGCCGCTTCGAGCCCGAACCGGAGCCGGCCGTCCTGACTGCGGTCGAACCGGGCGCCCAGCGCCAGCAGCTCGTAAATTCTATCCGGGCCTTCACTTGTAAGAATGCGAACGGCTTCGGGATCGGCCAGGCCGTCGCTGGCGGCCAGGGTGTCGGCGGCGTGCTGGCTGGGGCTGTCCCCCGGCCCCAGGGCCACGGCGATTCCTCCCTGGGCCCAGGCGCTGGCGCTATCGGCCAGGCTCTCCTTGGTCAGGACCACCGTGGCCCGCCCCTCGGAAGCGAGCCGCCAGGCCGTCCACAGGCCGGCAATGCCCGTTCCCACGATCACGGGGCGAGAGGTGGTCATGCCGGGAAATATAGGGGGAATGGGGTCCGGGCCAGCCGGCAGGATACACCACGGAGGCACGGAGAACACGGAGAACACAGGATACACCACGGAGGCACGGAGAACACGGAGGACAACGATTCACCAGGGTGGTACGCCTTTACACGAAGAAGAAACAGATTCACCACGGAAGCACGGAAGGCACGGAAGTGCGGTGGGCCGGCACCACCAACAGGTTCTTGTGGCCTCGAGGTCGCGCTTCACCCCGGAGCCCCCTTCCGTGGCTTCCGTGCTTCCGTGGTGAATCTGTTGTCGCGTAACGCGGCTTCGGTGGCAGGCCGGCGCGCCCTCCGTGACCTCCGTGCCTCCGTGGTGAATCTGTTGTCGAACCTACGTCCGAACCCGCGACAAAAGAATCAGCCCCGCCAGCAGAAATACCGCGTTGGGCAGCCAGGCCGCCACGGTGGGGTCGATGATGCCGCCGGCCCCGACCGCCTTCATGATCTGGGTCATCAGCAGGAAGATGACCGTGGTACCGAGGCTGATGGCCACACCGACGGCGGCCCCGGCCCGCGGCGCCTGGACCGCCAGCGGCGCCCCGAACAGGGCGATGATGAGGCAGGTGGCGGGCAGGGCCAGCTTGAGCGCCTGCTCCACGATCAGCTTGTTGGCGTCGTTGCCCGACCGCTTGAGCCCGTCGATGTATCGCCCCAGCTCGGCGTAGCGCATCTCCTCCGGCGCCTTCGACTCCGCCAGCAGGTCCGGCGGCGCCTGGGTGAGCGAGCGGAGCTGCATGGTGCGGAAGGTGAAGCTGGCCTGCCGGGTGGGTCCGGCCACTACCCGGCTGGCCCCGTTCCGGAGCCGCCAGGTGCGGTGGCGGTTGTCGTAGGAGGCGCTGTCGGCGGTGACGATGAGGCCGGGGTACTGCGCCCCGTTGCCGGGCCGTTCGAGCATCAGGCCCTTGAGCTGGCGCGAGCCCAGCTCGAGCGAGCGGATGGTGTAGACCCAGCCCGCGTCGCCCCGGTAGACGAAGTTGTAGCGCGCGCTGGTGGAGCGGGGCGGCTTGGCCTTCTGCAGCTCGAGCTGCTTGGCCGTGGCACCCGGCGCCATCTCACCCACCAGAAAGGCCAGCCCGGTGGCCAGCGCCGAGGCCACGAAGACGGGCAGCATGACCCGGTAGAAGCTGAGCCCGCCGGCCTTGGCGGCGGTGAGCTCAGAGTGCCGCCCCATTGCGCCGACGGTGAATACGGTAGCGAAGAGGACCGCGGCCGGCATCACCAGAAACGCGTTCTCCGGCACCGAATACACGTAGCTCACCACGATGTCGCGCATGGTGAGCCCCCGGTCGAGCAGCTTGTTGAGCGTGTCGGTCAGGTTGATCAGGATCGAGACCAGCGGAAATCCCAGCGCGGTCAGGATGAAGATCCGGAACCAGCTGCCGAAGACGTATCGGTCGAGCGTGCGGATGAAGGTCACGCGGTCTCGCCGCCCGGCAGAGGCCGCCGGCGCAGCCGGCGGAACCGGTGGCGGAGGCCGTCGAGGATCTCCTGGAAATCGCCGCCACGGGTGGAGCCGGACTCGCGGCTCACCCGCATCAGGCCGATCACCCCGATCACGGTGAGCACGATGTTGGGCGTCCACATCGCCTGCCAGGGCGACACCAGCCCCCGGTCGGCCAGGCTTTCGCCGGCCGTCAGCCCGATATAATGGACCGAGAAGATCAGCAGCCCGCCGCCGATGACCAGGCCGATGCCGCCCCGGGGGAACCGGAGCGCCATCACGATCCCGATGATCACGAACGAGATGCAGGCGAAGCTGATGGACCACTTCTTGTGGACCTCGACCGCGTACCGGTCGAGCCGCCCGCCCGCCTCCTGCCGGCGGTCCTGGGCGGTGGCCACCTGGGCCCAGTTGGACAGCCCGCTCCTGACGACGCCCGGACGGGGGAAGCCCGGCGTACCCTGGGCGGGCACGGGCCGACCGGTGGCCGGCACGACTGGGCGGGACCCGGGGAGGCCCGGCTTCGGGCCGCTGGGCCTGGCCGCGGCGGGCTTCAGCTCGCCGGGCCTCGCGGGGGCGACAGGGGGCACGCCGGCGGGCTGCTGACCTGGCAGGGCTGACCCCGGTACCGGCGGGCGGGGGATCGGCTTCATCAATCGCGGCCTCGTCGCCGTTCCCGGCTGCCGCGCCGCCCCCCGCGCGCCGGCGGCAGCCGGACCCAGGGTGTCCCCACCCGCCGGGGCCGCGCCGGCGGAAGAGCTCGGCGCGACCGTGGAAGAACTCGGCGCACCGGCCGCACCCATCCGGGCCGCCCGCCGCCGGACCGCGTCCAGCTGATCAGCCGGCGGCACCCGGCCCTGGTGCCCGGCCGCTGCGCCGTTGGGCGGCACCACCGGCGTGTCCACCGCCTGCCGGGCGATCCCAGTTCGGCCGGCGGCGTCCGCACCAGGCGCCGGGACGGCCGCGGCCGGCACCTGGGCGCCCTGCCGGGCCACCCGATCAGAAGTTGGTAG
>DATAOR010000128.1:0-3276 GCA_036265635.1 Gemmatimonadales bacterium | reverse complement strand
GGCCATGGTGCGGCTGGTGGGGGGCGTGCCGGTGCTGGTGAAGCTGCTCGGCGGTGGCGACGAGCGGGGGGTGATGGTCTGCGAGACCCTCAACTCGCTCGAGGCGGCGCTGGAGGCGATCCTCGGGCTGGGACACAACCTCCTGGTGCAGGAGTACGTGCGCAAGGCGGGGCGGGACCTCCGCGTGCTCGTCGTCGGCGGCAGGCCGGTGGCCGCCGTGCGCCGCCGCCCGCGGATGAACCGCCTGGCGAACACGCTCAACCGCGGTGCCCGCTTCGAGCGAATCACCCTGACCGATGCCCAGCGGCGCGCCGCCGCGGAGGCCGCCCGACTGACCGGCCTCGAGGTCGCCGCGGTCGACATGCTCGACGTCCGGGGCGTGCCCAAGGTGTTCGAGGTGCACAGCAGCCCCGGGCTGGCGGAGATGGAGAAGGCGGTGGGGCAGGACCTGGCCACGCCGATCATCGTCCGGGCGGAGCAGATCGCCCGCGAGCGGCCCCCCGCGCTGGACCCATCGCTGCTGCCGTCGGTGTCCGGACGCCCGCGCCCCTCGCCGCGGCCCCTCAAGCGCGTCCGGGCCTCTTGAGTTATAGGACCCGGCCGATGCGCGTTCCCCGTCCTCTCGTCCTCGCCTCGTCCCTGCTGGCCGCCTCGCTCGCGCTGGCGGCCGAGGTGGACCCGACCACCCTCTACAGGGTCACCACCGACGGGACGTCGGCGAAGGTCCCGGCGGGGAAGAAGGGGACGCTCGTCCTGGAGATCCAGAGCCTCAAGGGCGCCCACGTCTCCGACGAGGCCCCGCTCCGGATCCAGCTGTCGGGCACGGGGGCGGTGAGCCCGGAGAAGACCCAGCTCGTCTACGGGGACTCGGTGCGCAAGCCGTCGGCCTCGGTGAAGTACCCCGACCCACGCTTCGAGGTGCCGCTCGCCGTCCAGGGCAAGGGCGCGGGAACCGTGGAGGCGAAGATGACCTTCTTCGTCTGCACCGAGCAGCTGTGCCTGCGGCAGCAGAAGACGCTCTCGGTCCCGGTCACGGTGGAGTAGCGGGGCGCCCATGCCGGGGGAGAGCCGGACGGTGCACGGCATCCACCCGGTGCTGGAGGCGCTCAGGGCGCATCCCGCGGACGTCGAGCGGGTGTACGTGCTCGAGGGGAGCGTCCCTCCCCGCGCGGCCGCGGAGATCCTCTCCCGGGCTCGCGAGGCGCAGGTCCGGGTGGAGCGCGTTCCACGCGAGCGGCTCCAGGCGCTGGTGGACGGCGGGGCGCACCAGGGGGTGGCGGCCCGGCTGCGCGAGTTTGCCTACGCGAGCCTGGAGGACGTGCTCGCCCGGGCAGAGGCGTCCGGAACCCCGCCGCTGCTGGTGGTGCTGGACGGCCTCCAGGACCCCCACAACCTGGGCGCGGTGATCCGCTCCGCAGACGCGCTGGGGGCCCACGGGGTGGTCCTCCCGAAGGACCGCTCGGTGGGGGTGACAGCGGCCGTTGCCCGGGCCTCGGCCGGCGCCGTCGAGCACGTCCCGGTGGCCCGGGTGACCAACCTCTCCCGGGCCCTGGAGGAGCTGAAGGCCGCCGGGCTGTGGGTCGCGGCGGCCGACCCGGAGGGGGACCAGATGCTCTGGGACGCCCGGCTCGACGGCCCGCTGGCGGTGGTCATCGGGGCCGAAGGGGCCGGGGTCCGTCCGGGGGTGCTGAAGCACTCCGACCTCCGGCTACGCATCCCCATGGCCGGACGGGTGGGGTCCCTGAACGCCTCGGTCTCGGCGGCGCTGGTGCTGTACGAGGTGGCCCGCCAGCGGGGTCGCGGGGGAGGGCGTTCGCCTTGACTCCGGCCAAGTCCGTCCCATAAAAGGCCCAGCCCTTCCGGGGCCCTGGCGACGTGTACCCTGGGGGCCACGGCCGAGCTGCTTGCCGGTGTAGCTCAGCAGGTAGAGCAACTGATTTGTAATCAGTAGGTCGCGGGTTCGACCCCCGCCGCCGGCCAGGAGGCGAACTCGAGGACGGGAATCAGGAAGGGAAGGCAGGCGGCAGCCGAACGAAGCAACACGTCATGGAGGGGTACCCAAGCGGCCAAAGGGAGCAGACTGTAAATCTGCCGGCTTTACGCCTTCGTTGGTTCGAATCCAACCCCCTCCAACCACGAGGCACTGAGGAGCAGCAGGCGGGAATAGCTCAGTTGGTAGAGCGTCAGCCTTCCAAGCTGAATGTCGCGGGTTCGAATCCCGTTTCCCGCTCCAACAGCAGCACGTACGGAGCGAACAGCAGCAAGCCCTGATAGCTCAGTTGGTAGAGCGCATCCTTGGTAAGGATGAGGTCTCCAGTTCAATCCTGGATCAGGGCTCCATTCGAAGGTTCGAGATAGAGGAGCACAATGAGCAAGGAAAAGTTCGAGCGCACCAAGCCCCACGTGAACGTGGGGACCATCGGGCACGTTGACCACGGGAAGACCACGCTGACCGCCGCCATCACCAAGGTGCTGGCCAAGCAGGGCGGAGCGAGCTTCCTGGCCTACGATCAGATCGACAAGGCCCCCGAGGAGCGGGAGCGCGGAATCACGATCTCCACCGCACACGTGGAGTACCAGACCAAGAACCGGCACTACGCCCACGTGGACTGCCCGGGTCACGCCGACTACGTGAAGAACATGATCACCGGCGCCGCCCAGATGGACGGGGCGATCCTGGTGGTGAGCGCGGCGGACGGCCCGATGCCGCAGACCCGCGAGCACATCCTGCTCGCCCGTCAGGTCGGCGTTCCCTACATTGTGGTCTACCTGAACAAGGTGGACATGCTGGACGACCCCGAGCTCCGCGAGCTGGTGGAGATGGAGGTCCGGGATCTGCTCAAGAAGTACGAGTTCCCGGGCGACAAGACCCCGATCATCCCCGGCAGCGCGCTGAAGGCGCTGGAGGGTGACACCAGCGAGATCGGCGAGGGCTCCATCATGAAGCTGATGGACGCGCTCGACAGCTACATCCCGACCCCGCAGCGGCAGACGGACAAGCCGTTCCTGATGCCGGTGGAGGACGTGTTCTCCATCGCCGGCCGCGGCACCGTGGCCACCGGTCGCGTGGAGCGCGGCAAGGTCAAGGTGGGCGAGGAGGTGGAGATCGTCGGCCTCCGCCCGACCCAGAAGACCGTCGTCACCGGCGTCGAGATGTTCCGGAAGCTGCTCGACGAGGGCATCGCCGGGGACAACATCGGCGCGCTGCTCCGCGGTCTGAAGCGCGAGGACGTGGAGCGCGGTCAGGTGCTGGCCAAGCCGGGCAGCATCACCCCG
>DATAOR010000127.1:0-1686 GCA_036265635.1 Gemmatimonadales bacterium | reverse complement strand
GGAGTAGGTCGGGGCCGGCGCCGCATCGTCCAGGTAGATCGCCGTGTGGGTCCCGACGTATCCCACCGTTCCGGTGACCTGGACGTAGTCGCTCGGCTTGTTCCCCGTTGCGGTGCCGTTGGCGAGCACGTTGAAAATGCGCTTCTCGCCCAGGGCAGGCGGCGCTACCGCCGCCCGGACCGCCGAGACCGCGGCCGGCGCCCGCGCCGCCTCCGCGGCCGCCTCGCGCTCCATGTCGCGCAGCCGGGCGTGGAAGCTCCGGGCCGAGATCCCCTGGCGGGTCGAGAGTACCGGCCGGGCGGCGGGGGTTCGCGCGCCGGCGCGGACGGCCACGGCCCCGGCGGCGCCGGCGAGCTGGAACGGCTCGGAGGTCCCTTGCTCGGTGAAGCTGCCGTCGGTCAGGCCGGCGAAGTAGAGGTACTCCGCACCGCCGCCACCCGCTGCCGGGAGCAGCAGGCAGCCCTGGTCAGCAGCATCGACCAGCGCGCTGGCGCCGACCGCCAGGTTGGTCACAGCGGCGGTGGAGCAGTCCACCGTCTTGAGCGTGTCGGGACCGCTGCCGCAGCCTACCAGCAGGGCCGCGCCAGCCAGCAGCGGCCACTGAACGTCGAGGAGAGGCACGAGACGGGACTCCGGGCGGTCGGGGGAGAGGGGGCCAATCAGGGAGCAAGATAAGGAGCCACAAGGGCTTTTGACAATCGCTCCGGGGGCCGATAGCTTCTGGCGGTGCCCGACGACAGCTGGCTGGCCGGGGTCAGATTCGGGGCCGACGGACTGGTTCCGGTGGTGGCCCAGGAGAGCCGCTCGGGCGACGTTCTGATGGTCGCGTGGGCCAATCGGGAGGCGCTCGAGCGGTCCGCCGCCACCGGCCAGGCCCACTACTACAGTCGGTCCCGCGGCACCCTCTGGCGCAAAGGCGAGGCCTCCGGCCATACGCAGGTCATCCGGGAAATCCGGGTCGACTGCGACGGCGACACCGTGCTCTACCGGGTGGACCAGACCGGCCCGGCCTGCCACACCGGCTCACGCACCTGCTTTGCGTCGGTCGTCTGGGAGGGGGCGCTCGCGGGGTGCGAAGACCCGGGGGGCCACCTGCTCAACCGGCTCGCCTCGACCATCGCCCGGCGGGCCGCCGAACGTCCCGCCGGCTCGTATACTGTTCAACTGCTCGACCGCGGCGTGGCCAAGGCCTCGCAGAAGGTGGGCGAGGAAGCGGTCGAGGTCGTCGTGGCGGCGAATGCGGAGGAGCCCGAGCGTCTCGCGTCCGAGGCGGCCGATCTCCTCTATCATCTTCTGGTGCTGCTCCAGGCTCGTGGTGTCCCGCTGGACGCCGTGTTGCGCGAGCTGGAGCGGAGAGAGAGCCGGTGAGCGGTGAGCGGCAGGCTTGCCGCTCCCTGCCTGGGGCCTATGGCGTTCGTCCATCTCCACACTCACAGCGAATACTCCCTGCTCGACGGGGCCAGCCAGATTCCCGAGCTGGTGGCCCACGTCAAGAAGCTGGGCATGGACAGTCTGGCCGTCACCGACCACGGCAACATGCACGCGGCCTGGTCGTTCTACGAGGAGGCCAAGGCCCAGAAGATCCGCCCGATCCTCGGCTTCGAGGCATATCTCGCCTTCGGGCCGCGCCAGGCGCGTGAGAAGCCGTCCACGGCGCCCGCCGCCTACAGTCACCTCGTCCTCCTG
>DATAOR010000126.1:0-6352 GCA_036265635.1 Gemmatimonadales bacterium | reverse complement strand
TTGGCGGCGATCCGCTCGCCGTCGGTCCGGACCAGCTGGAACTTGAGGGTGGACGAGCCGGCGTTGAGGACGAGGATGTTCATCGTGAGGACACCGGCGCGAGGGTCGGGGCGGGTCCGGGAGGCGCGGATATCGGGCGGGTGGCCGGCGGCATAGATCCCCTAAGCTACACCGCACGGTCGCCCGCCCCAGCCGCCACGCGCGTCGGCTCGCCGTTCCGCCTAGCTTGCAGCATGACGCAGCCTGACCTGCCCGCCGCCACCGAGGACTGGTTCGAAGGCTCGGGCGGGATCCGCCTGTTCTGCCGCCGCGCCGCTCCTCCCGCCCAGCCACGCGGCATGGTGATCTGCCTTCACGGACTGGGCGACCACTCGGGCCTCTATCCGATGGTGGCCGCGGCCCTCGTCCCCCGAGGGCTGGAGGTAGTGGCCCCCGATCTCCGCGGCCACGGGCGCTCGCCCGGCCAGCGCGGCTACATCGCCGCCTGGGCCGAGCTGCGCGACGATCTCGAGCGCCTGGTGTCGCGGGAGCGTCGTGGCGGCCGGCCGGTGTTCCTGCTGGGAAACAGCCTGGGCGGACTGGTAGTCCTGGAGTATGCCCTGCATCACCCCGACGGGCTCGCCGGGGTGATCGCGGTGGCCCCGCCGCTGGGGCCCCTGGCGGTGCCGGCGCCGCTGCTGGCCCTGGGGCGGCTGCTGTCGCGGGTGTGGCCCAGGTTCTCGCTCGAGACGGGGATGGATCTCTCGGGCCTGGCCCGCGACCCGGCGGTGGTCCAGCACGTCCTGGCGGATCCGCTGTTCCACCGCCGGGGCACGGCCCGCCTCTCCACCGAAGTGAGCGCGGCCATTGCCCGGGTGCAGGCCGGAGCGGCCCGCTTCCCGGTGCCGGTCCTGATCCTGCACGGCGGAGCCGACCGGATGGTGCCGCCCGACGGAAGCCGACGGTTCGCCGCAGCCGCGGGCCCGCGGGCGAGCTTGATCGAATACCCCGGCGGCTACCACGCCCTCCTGGCGGACGTGGGCGGGCCGAAGGTGCTGGCCGACCTGGCCGCCTGGCTGGAGACGCGGCTGGCGGTGCCGGCAGTCGAGCCGTCGGCCCGGCCGGCGGGTGCGAGCGGTCGCCTACCCAGGGCGCACACCGGCGAAAGGTGATCCGGCATCTCGCGGGCGCGGCTCCGGCTTGCTACTGTGTTCCGTGCTCGTATCCCTGGTCCGTGCCCTGCGCCTGCGCTGCCCGCACTGCGGCGGCGGGCCGATCTTCACCCGCTGGTCCCGCCTGCTCCCGGCCTGTCCGGTCTGCGGGCTGGGGCTGGAACGGGGCGAAGAGGGGTACTGGCTGGGCGCGTACTTCTTCAACCTGATGGCGATGGAGGCGGTCTTCAGCCTGTGGGTGGTGGGCTTCCTGCTGGAAACCTGGCCCGACCCGCCTTGGACCGTCTTCCAGATCTCGACCGCCGGGTTGATGCTGGTCTGCCCCATCGTGTTCTTTCCCTACTCGAAGACCCTGTTTCTCGCCTTCGACCTGCTGATGCGTCCGCCCGATGCCGACGACTTCATCGCGCCGCGCGAGCCGTCGCCCCATCCCCGGCGGACGACCTCATCCGACGCGGCCTAGGATCTCCTCCACCCGGGCCAGCAGCTCCTCGGGGGTGAACGGCTTCTGCAGGTAGGGCCGGTCGGACTCGGACAGCACCCGGCGGGTGGCCTCGTCGGGATGGCCCGACATGAACAGCACCGGCAGAGCGGGGCGCAGGGTCGCCGCGCGCTCCGCCAGCTCGCGGCCGTCCATGCCCGGCATCGCCAGGTCGGTGATCAGGAGATCGAACGGCTCCGCCGAGTGGGCCAGCTCCTCCAGGGCGGCCCCGCCATCGGCCGCCTCGACCACCCGGTAGCCCTGACTGGACAGCTCTCGGGTCACCACCCCGCGGACCAGCGAATCGTCCTCCACGACCAGTACATGCGACGAGGCCTGCCCCGCCCCCCGGCGGGGGTCCGCCGTGACGGTCTCGGCCGGCGCAGCGGCCAGGGGCAGGAAGATCTCGATGACGGTGCCCCGGCCCGGCTCGCTCTCGGCCCGGATCGAGCCGCCGCTCTGCTTGACCAGGCCGTACACCATCGACAGCCCAAGGCCGGTGCCCATCCCCGGCGGCTTGGTGGTGAAGAACGGCTCGAAGGCGCGGCGCAGGGTGGACGGCGTCATCCCCTGCCCGGTATCGCGAACCGAGAGCCGGACGTACTCGCCCGGGCGGATCTCGTCGTCCTGGGGCGTCTGCGACCCGCGGGTCGGGATCGTGGCCAGCGCGGTCTCGATGGTGAGCGTCCCACCCTGGGGCATGGCGTCCCGGGCGTTGAGCGTCAGGTTGAGCAGCATCTGCTCCACCTGGCTCACGTCCGCCTTGACCCGGTGTCCGCGGGAGCCGGTCACCAGGTTGAGCCGGTGGCGGTCGCCCAGGGCGCGCAGCAGGAACGGGCGGAGGCGCTCGGTCACCTGGTCGAGATCGATCACCTCGGGCACGAGATGCTGCCGGCGGCCATAGGCCAGCAGCTGGGCGGTGATCCGGGCAGTCCGCTCGGCCGCCTGGCGGATCTGCTCGACATCGGTCCGCACCGGCTCGGGCAACCCGGGGTGCCGCAGCACGAACCCGGCGCACCCCAGCACGACGGTCATCTGGTTGTTGGTCTCGTGGGCCACGCCGCCGGCCAGCCGGCCCACCGCCTCGAGCCGGTGGGCCTCCATCAGCTTCTCCTGCAGCCGGCGATTCTCGGTCACCTCTTCGGCCGCCACGTTGATGGCGGCGACCTGGCCCGATGCGTCCCGGAGGGGGAGCCAGGTAGCCACCCAGATCCGCTCCATGCCCGGCTCGGCGTCGGTGGTGCCGCGGACCTCGAGCCCATAGACCGCCTCGCCGGTGGCCAGCAGGTGGCGGAAGCGGGGCTCCAGCGTGTCGGCCAGGGCCGGGGTGGTCTCCCGGACCGTCCGGCCGACCAGCTGCTCCACCGGGTGGCCGATCATCTCGGCCATGCGGGCATTGAGCCGGACGTAGCGTAGGTCCCGGTCGAGCACGCAGAGGCCCACCGGGGCGGAGCGATAGACCGCCTCGATCTCGCGGGCCCGGGCCTGGGCGTCGTCTTCGCTCCGCCGGAGCGCCTCCTCGTGCTGCTGCCGCTCGGTGATGTCGCCGAGGACCCAGGCCCGGGTGGCCCCCGCCGGCGCGCCCGGGCCCGGGTCGACGCTGACCCGGTAGTGCCGCTCGCCGATCCGGATCTCGGCCGGCGGTTCGTCGCCGCCGCGGCCCGGCGCCGGCGAGGCGAGGGCGGGGACCACGTCCACCAGCGGCCGGCCGATGATCCGGTCGAACGACTGCCCGACCAACCCGGCGAAGGCGCGGTTGCAGCGGGCGATCCGGTGGCCGTCGGTGGTGAGGCAGACGGCGTCGCCGATCAGGTCGAACGTGGTGGTCCACTCCCGGGCGGCGGCCCGCAGCTGGACTTCGACCTGCCGGGCCCGGAGCAGGGCGCGGACCGTGGCGACCAGCTCGTTGGCATCGACCGGGTGAGTGAGATACCCGTCGGCCCCGCCCTCGAGCCCTTCGGCCTTGTTGCCGGCCGTGGTGAAGCTGGCCGAGATGTGGAGGACCGGAACGTCCCGGGTGGCGGGATTGGCCTTGAGCCGGCGACAGACCTCGAGCCCGTTGATGTCGGGCAGCCGGATGTCGAGGGTGACGAGCGCGGGGCGAGCTTCCAGCGCCAGCCGGAGCGCGTCCTGGCCGTTGGCGGCCTCGGTCACCTCGAAGCCGGCCCTGCTCAGGACCCGGGCGACGTAATACCGCTCGGCGTCGTTGTCGTCCACCACCAGGATGTTCTCGGCCGGCTCAGACATGCTCGATCTCGGTCATCGCCCGGATGGACGGGTCCGACAGCAGGCTGGGCTCGACGAACCGGCTCGCCACCGTGACGGTGAAGGCCGAGCCCTCTCCGGGCACGCTGGCCACGGTCAGGCCGCCGCCGAGCAATTCGGCCAGCTTGCGGGACAGCGGCAGGCCTAATCCGGCGCCGATGGCCCGGCTCTGGAGCGGGCTCTCCAGCTGGGAGAACTCCTCGAAGATCCGTTCCTGGTCCTCGGGAGCGATCCCGATCCCGGTGTCGGTCACGGTGAACACCACCCGGCCGTCGTCGCCCGGCCGGGCGCTGACCCGGATCTCGCCCCGCTCGGTGAACTTGAGCGCGTTGGCGATCAGGTTCCGGAGGATCTGCGACAGTTTGCCCTCGTCGGTCACCAGGGCCGGCAGCGGGCCGGGCTCGTCGATGATGAGCGCCACCCGGTCGGAGGTGGTCATGGCCCGGAACATTCCGCGGAGGCCGGCGAACAGGTCGCTCACGGTGAACTCGCTGGGCCGGACCACACTCCGGCCGGCCTCGATCCGGGCGAGGTCGAGCAGATCGTTCACGATCTCCGACAGCGTCACCGCCGCGCCCCGGACGAAGCGGACCTGCCGGTCCTGCTCGTCGGTCAGGGGGCCGTCCGTCCGCTCGAGCAGCAGGCCGGTGATGTTGAGAATCGCGTTCAGGGGGGTCCGGAGCTCATGGCTGATGTTGGAGAGAAAGCGGGACTTGAGCTCCGAGGCCCGGGCCAGGTCGGCCGCCTTCTCGTCCAGCTCGGCGTAGAGGGCGAGCACGCCGCGATTGGTTTCGGCCAGCTCCTGGTTGAGCCGCTCGACCTCGACCTGGCGCTCCCGCCCCTCCTGCAGCGTCCGGAGCAGCTCCTGGTTCTGCTCCCGGATCTCGGCCAGCGGGTCGGGGGGAACGGTCTCGGCCAGGATCCGGCTGACCCGCGACACTTCGGCCGCGGACACCGGGGTGCCGCGGGGCAGCCGCTTGCTCAGCACCACGGTGGTCCCCCGTCCGGGGGCGGACTGGATGTCGAACTGCTCGCACAGCCGGCGGGCGCCGACGATCCCGAGGCCCATGCCGGTGAGCGAGTGGTACCGGCCGTCGAGCACGTCCTGCAACCGGGCGATCCCCGGGCCCCGATCGGCCACCCTGACCACCAGCTGGGGTGGCTGGTCCGCCAGCTCGAAGGTGACCCGTCCCCCGCCGCCGTACTGGAAGGCGTTGCGGGCGATCTCCGACAGGGCCGTGGCCAGCCGGGTCTGGTCCAGCGCGTCGAGGCCGAGCAGGGCGCCGATCTGGCGGGCGCGCTGGCGGGCGAACACCACATCCTGCTCGCTCCGGATATCGGTGCCGAGGATCGTCGGGATCATGCGGGCTCCACGGCCCGGGCGGCGACGACCGTCACGTCGTCGCGTCCGCGGGCAAAGTCACGATAGAGCACGGCGGCCAGCAGGGCCGGGTCGCGCAGCCGGAGCGCCGGGTACCGGTCGAGGGTCCACCGGGTCTGCAGGCCGTCGGAGAACAGGACGAGCCGCGAGTCCGACGACCAGCCGTACGGAAAGGTCTGGATCTTCCGGCACTCGTGCCCCACGATCCCGGCGTGCGACACCAGGCTCCGGGTGCCGTCGGCGGAGAGGATCACCCCGCCGATGTTGCCCACCCCGGTGAAGCTCAGCTGGGTCCCCCTGAGCTCGGCGATGCCCAGGGCGGCGCCGCGGGTGTGTCGGAGGGCGGTATGCGCCTCGGCCACGATGTCGGCCGGCGGACGATGGGCGTGCTGCCGAAAGATACGCAGCGCTTCGGCCGAGGCGGCGGCCGCGCCCGGCCCGTGCCCTAGCCCATCGGCCACCAGCACCGACCAGCCGTCCGGCCCGGCGGTCCAGCTCCAGGCGTCGCCACAGGCCGTCTCGCCAGGTTTGGGCACTGACAGTCCGGCCACCGGGACGAAGGGCAGGGGCCCGCCGGGCTCCAGCCGGCAGCGGACCAGCACCGCAGTGCCAGCCCCCGGGGCGGAGAAGATGTCGCACTGGTCGGCGATGCGGCGCACTGCGCCGAGGCCGGCGCCCCGGGTACCACCGCTGGAGTAGCCGTCGACCAGGGCATGCTCGACGCTGGCCATGCCCCGACCGCGGTCGAGCGCCACCAGCTCGACCGTAGGGTCGGCCGGATCGGCCACCCGGAACAGGATCTCTCCGCCGCCGGCGTGCCGGACCAGGTTGGTGGCCAGCTCGGTGACCACCAGGGCCACTTTGCCGACCCGCTCCTCGTCGGCGCCCAGCCGCTCGGCCTCGGCCACGGCGGTCCGGCGGGCACTGCCGACCTGGCTGGCATCCTGAACCGGCAGCACCAGGGTGGGCCCGCTCATCGGGCTACTTCCAGCGCACGACGGTCACCCGGGTGCCCTCCCCGGGCCGCGAATCGATCGCGAAGTCGTTCATCAGCCGCCGGGCGCCGCCCAGGCC
>DATAOR010000125.1:0-14867 GCA_036265635.1 Gemmatimonadales bacterium | reverse complement strand
TGGCGCGCGGCCGGGCGATCATCCCGGCCAACCTCAACCACCCCGAGCTCGAGCCGATGGTGATCGGCCGGGCATTCCACGTGAAGATCAACGCCAATATCGGCAACTCGGCCGTGCGCTCGTCGATCGACGACGAGGTCGAGAAGCTCCGCTGGGCCACCCTGTGGGGAGCCGACACGGTGATGGACCTCTCCACCGGCGCCGACATCCACGAGACCCGCGAATGGATCGTCCGGAACTCGGCCGTCCCGATCGGGACGGTGCCGATCTACCAGGCGCTGGAGAAGGTCGGCGGGGTGGCCGAGGATCTGACCTGGGAGATTTATCGCGACACCCTGATCGAGCAGGCCGAGCAGGGGGTGGACTACTTCACGGTCCACGCCGGCGTGCTGCTGCGGTACGTCCCGCTCACCGCCCGCCGGGTGACCGGCATCGTCAGCCGGGGCGGCTCCATCATGGCCAAGTGGTGCCTGGCCCACCACACCGAGAGCTTCCTCTACACCCGGTTCGACGAGATCTGCGAGATCATGGCGGCCTACGACGTGTCGTTCTCACTGGGCGACGGGCTCCGGCCGGGCAGCATCGCCGACGCCAACGACGAGGCCCAGTTCGCCGAGCTCCGGACCCAGGGCGAGCTCAACCGGATCGCCTGGGCCCACGACGTCCAGGTGATGAACGAGGGGCCGGGGCACATCCCGATGCACCTGATCAAGGAGAACATGGACAAGCAGCTCGAGTGGTGCGGCGAGGCGCCCTTCTACACCCTCGGGCCGCTCACCACCGACATCGCCCCGGGCTACGACCATATCACCAGCGCGATCGGCGCGGCGATGATCGGCTGGTACGGCACGGCGATGCTCTGCTACGTCACGCCGAAGGAGCATCTCGGCCTGCCCGACCGGAACGACGTGAAGGCGGGGGTGATCGCCTACAAGATCGCGGCCCACGCCGCCGACCTGGCCAAGGGCCACCCGCGGGCCCGGGCCTGGGACGACGCGCTGAGCAAGGCGCGATTCGAGTTTCGCTGGGAGGACCAGTTCAACCTGGCGCTGGACCCGGTGACCGCCCGGGCCTTCCACGACGAGACCCTGCCGGCCGAGGGCGCCAAGCTGGCCCACTTCTGCTCGATGTGCGGCCCGAAGTTCTGCTCGATGAAGATCACCCAGGACGTCCGCGAGTACGCGGCGGCGATGGCCGCCAAGGCCGAGGAGTTCCGGGCCGGCGGCAGCGAGATCTACCGGTCGGCCTAGCGGGGCCGCTCCAGCGCCTCCTGGGCGGCCTGGCGGAGCGCCTCGAGGAAGCCGGCCACGTGATCGGGGCCCAGATCGGGGAGGGACAGGAACGGCTCCATCACCGTCGACCGGAGCACGACCAGGCCACGCAGATCGGCCGCCCGCCACTCGGCCGCGTCGCACACGCCGACCCGGGCCAGCACCGGATCGATCGCCCCGTCATACATCGGCGAGCGCAATCGAGTGCGGGTGATGATATAGGCGGGGGCACCGTCAGGTCGGGCCATGCTCATCCGGGCGTAGACTCGCTCGTTGAACCCGTTCACCGACTCGAGGGTGCCGAGCGAAGGATGGGTCATCGTCCAGCAGACGATGTTGATGTCGGGGAGCGGCAGCATCACCGCCCGAAACGGCGACAGGTCGGCCGCCGCCAGCGCCGCGTGCAGCCGCCGGGCCCCGGCCACGGTGCGCTCGATCAGGTAGCCGTAGCCCCGCTGGTCCAGCGGCAGCACCTTGTGGCTGAGCCAGACCGACGCGGCGGCCGCTCCCGGCTTCGATCCCTCCAGGATGTAGCGCCCCAGAAACCGCTCGACCGCCGGCGGGGGCCCGTCGGTCGGCGCGAGGTAGGGCGGATCGGTGGCCACCAGCTGGCGGGCCCGTCCGTCGCGGACGAGAATCGCGCCGGCGGCATAGGGGACATAGCCCATCTTGTGCGGGTCGATGCTGACCGAGTCCGCCCGGCCCAGGGCTTCGATGGCGGCGAGCCAGGACTCGTCGGGCCAGTCACAGCCGGTCGAGGCGCGAATCTCAGCGGCGCTCCGGCGCGAGCCGTCGGGCCGGCGGGTCACCGCCGCGGCATAGCCGCCGTAGCAGGCGTCCGAGTGGACGTGGAAGGTGAGGCCGAGCTCGCGCTCGGCCCGGGCGCGCACCGCGAGCACCTGGTCGAGCCGGTCGACCGCGCTCTCCTCGGTGCTCCCGCACACGCTCACCAGGGCCTGGACCGGCTGGCGGCGGCGGGCGAGCTGCCGGAGCTGGCCCCACAGGGCGTCCGGGTCCATCCGCCAGTTGGGGTCGACCGGCACATAGACCAGCTGGTTGGAGCCGATCCCGAGGGCGCGGACGATCTTGTCCCACGAGTAGTGGGCCGTGGCGGCGACCAGGATCACCCCGGCGGGAAGCGGGTCGCCGTAGGCGAGAGCCAGCCGCCGGCTGTACTCCTGATACCCGATCGAGGCCAGCGAATGGTTGTTCAGGGCCCGCTTCACGTCCGGCGCGGGGGCGGCCCGCCAGAGCAGGTCCCACAGGTCCAGGGTGGCGGTGTTGGGGATGTTGAGCAGCTCCCAGAGCAGCAGCTCGGTCAGCGGGGCTGAGCTCCCGTCCGGCCGACGAACCTCGAGGGACAGAGCCAGGTCCTGGGCGGCGCCGGCGGCGGCGACCGGCAGGTAGCGGACACTCCGCGCCAGCCAGAGGGCCTCGAAGTTGGCGATCGTCCCGCCGGAGGTGAGATGGCCCCAGGCCTCCGCGGGCTCGAAGCCGATCATGGCCGACAGCTGGGCGACCACCTCGAGCTCGAGCCGGGTGGTCACCGGCGAGATCTCGATCGCGACGTTGTTGGGGTTGTACAGCATGGTGGCGAAGTAGCCGATCTGCGAGGCGATCGTCTGCTCGGCCACCATGTGGCCCTTGTAGCGCCCGCTGAAGAAGGGCACGTCACGCTTGAGCTCGGCCAGCAGGCCCATCAGCTCCTGGGTCAGGGTGGCGACGCTCTCCTCGTAGCCGGGCCGTCGCTTCTCCATCTCGCGGATGGTAATGCCGTCCTCCGGGTGGTAGTTCCGCCGCCAGAAGACATGGTCCCGCAGCGACTCGACCACCAGACGCTCGAGCAGATCGGCGTTCTCGGCGCGGGGACCGAGAAACCAGGCGGGCAGCGATTCGCGGGGATCGACGGGCATGACGTGGTCCGCGGGTTGGAGAAGTGGGTTGAGGCGAAATGTAGTCGCCGCCCGGGGGCCGACGATGCGGCGGTCCGGGAACAGGTGAGCGCGCGGCCGCGTCATTCGGGGGTGAGTATCTTGAGATCGCGATGACCACCGAGCGGATCCGCACGCTGATCGTGGATGACCACGACGACCTCGGCCGACTGATCGGTCGGAGGATCGCCGAGGTCGTCCGCAGCCGGGCGGCCGAGGGCCGTTCGGCCGTCCTGGGCCTGGCCACGGGCTCCACCCCCATCGGGGCCTACCGGGAGCTGATCCGCCTGCATCGGGAGGAAGGACTCAGCTTCCGGCATGTCGTGGCGTTCAATCTGGACGAGTACTATCCGATGGCTCCGGACAGCGTCCACTCGTACCACCGGTTCATGTGGGAAAACCTGTTCTCCCAGCTCGACATTCCGCGGCAGCAGATCCACATCCCCAGGGGTGACCTGCCCCGGGAGCAGGTCGAGGCCGAGGTCCGGAGCTACGAGGAGGCCATCCGGGCTGCCGGCGGGATCGATCTCCAGCTGCTCGGCATCGGTCGGACCGGTCACATCGGCTTCAACGAGCCCGGCTCCGGCGCCGAGAGCCGCACCAGGCTGGTCACCCTGGACCTGGTCACCCGGAAGGACGCGGCGGCCGATTTCTTCGGCGAGGACAACGTGCCCCGGGAGGCGCTCACCATGGGCGTCGCCACCATCCTCGAGGCCAGGGAGATCCTCATCCTGGCCACCGGCGAGCACAAGGCGGGCATCGTCCGCCGGGCGGTGGAGGGCGAGGTAGACCACGAGGTGGCCGCCACCTTCCTGCAGCAGCACCCCAACACCACGTTCTATCTCGATCGGGCGGCGGCGGCGGCCCTCACCCGGGAGGCCACGCCGTGGCTGATCGGGGCGGTCGAGTGGACGCCGGACCTGGTCGTCCGGGCCGTGGTGTGGCTGTCCCACCAGGCCGGCAAGGCCATCCTCAAGCTGACCCAGCGCGACTACGCTGAGCACCGGCTGAGCTCACTGGTGGCCCGGCACGGCTCACCGGGCGTGCTCAACGGGGTGGTGTTCAACCGCCTGGGCGCCAAGATCCGGGGCCGCTCGAAGCTACCGCGCGACCAGCACATCATCTGCTTCTCGCCCCACCCGGACGACGACGTCATCTCAATGGGCGGCATCCTGCGGAAGCTGGTCGAGAACGAGAACGCCATCACCGTGGCGTACATGACCAGCGGCAACGTGGCCGTCTTCGATCACGATGTCCGGCGGCACTTCGACTTCCTCCGCCGGCTGGCCGCGGAGCGGCACATCCCTGCCGGGCCGGTCGAAGCGCTGGCCGAACGGGTGGATCGGTTCCTCGCGGCCAAGGCGCCCGGCGAGGTGGACAGCCAGGAGGTGCTCGACGCCAAGCGCCTGATTCGGGAGACCGAAGCGGTCGCCGGCATCCGGACGCTGGGACTGCGGGAAGAGGACGCCCGCTTTCTCAATCTCCCGTTCTACCAGACCGGGATGGTCAAGAAGGACCCGGTGGGCCCCGCCGACGTCGCCATCGTGCGTGCCCTGCTGGAGGAGCTGTCACCCGACCTGATCTTCGTGGCCGGCGATCTGTCCGATCCGCACGGCACCCACCGGATGTGCAAGGAGGCCATCGACCGCGGCCTGACCGAGTACGTCCTGGCCGGCGGCCGGCGGCCCGAAGTGTGGCTTTATCGCGGGGCCTGGCAGGAATGGCCGGTGACGGACGCCACCTGGCTGGTGCCGCTGTCGCAGGAGGAATTCCGGCTCAAGATCCAGGCGATCTTCAAGCACCAGAGCCAGAAGGATTCGGCGCCATTCCCGGGACCTGACGAGCGGGAGTTCTGGCAGCGGGTCGAAGCCCGGAATACCGGCACCGCCGCCGAGCTCGACCGGCTCGGCCTGGCCGAGTACTTCGCCATGGAGGCTTACGTCGTGGAGGGCTGAGGCGCACGAACACACCAGCGCAGGCCCGGCATGGTGGCCGGGCCGTGCGCTCCTCCCGCGGCCTCCCCATTCGAGTTAGTCGGTCCGAAACAGGATATGCGGCCGGCCCGCGTGCCGGATCTCGCGCTCGGCGGCAAAGGCCGACTTGAGCAGTACCCGGTGCGCGGCGACGTGGTCGACCCCGGCCAGCGCCACCAGCGACGGCAACCCGAGCCACTCCAGGCCAATGGTGACGCAGGCCCGGGTGACCTCGGTGCCGAGCCCGGACCCCCAGAACTCGGGCAGCAGCGCGCAGGCCAGCTCCACCTCCGCCACACCCTCCACCTCGAACTGCCGCAGGCCGGCACGGCCCATCACTCGATCGGATGCCGGATCCCGGAGCAGCCAGATCCCAAAGCCGTGCTCGTCCCAGTGGGCCAGGTTGCGCTGGAGATAGGCTTCGGTCTCCGGCTCGGCCCGGACTCCGCCGAGCGCCGCCATCGTTCGGGCGTTGGCATCCATTCGCCGCAGGGCCGGCAAGTGCGCCGGCACCAGCCGCTCGGCGACGACCCGGCGGAGGGTGAAGGTGGAGGGCGCCAGTTCCCGGGCCAGCATGCCGGACGAGCTGGGCCGGCCGGGGGCCGAGGCCGACATCAGGCCAGCCATCGGGCCGACCCTTGAGGCAGTCGCGCACCAGGACCGCCTTGGTGATCCAGCCCGCTGTGATAAGGCAAAGAATTCCGCAGCAATAGCTTGCGATTCGAGCTGTCGCCAAGCTCGAGCCTTGGTCCGGGCTCTGCGCGGCCTTGGAGCCGGAGGGCTCGACAGGCGGTCTCGAAGACCAAACGAGAGTGAGCGTTCATAGTCCGACCATCGGTGCAAGAGTCAGCAGTACCGTCGTGCCCTAGTATGGCCCGGCGACGTCAAGTGAATGTCAAGAGAAGCCAATCCTGTGATGGGGATCACGTTGCGCCCCGATCACCCAGCCTGCAGAATTGGACGGACCTGGCAAGATCGAACCCGACGGCGGACGATGACGGCACTTCTGACCTGCCCACAATGCGGTAGCGATTGGGAGGACGGCGACCAGTTCTGCCGGTCGTGCGGCTTCGAGGGGATCCTCGGCGACATCGTGGATCGGCTTCGGCGCGCGACCATCGGGGAGTTCGACATCCTCAGCCCGCTCGGTCGCGGCGGGATGGCGGCCGTCTTTCTGGCCCACGAGATCGCCCTTGATCGGAAGGTCGCCATCAAGGTCATGAGCCCGGGCCTGGTGCTGGGCGAGGGCATGGTCGAGCGGTTCAGGCACGAGGCGATCACCATCGCTCAGCTCTACCACCCGGCCATCGTGTCCCTGTATTCGGTGCGGCAGGCGGAAGGGCTCCACTTCTTCGTCATGCGGTACGTGGCGGGCCGGTCGCTGGAGCAGGTGCTCCAGGACGGGCGGCGCCTGCCGCTGCCGGTGGTGCGCTCCATCCTCTACCAGGTCGGCACCGCGCTGGCCTACGCCCACCGGTCCGGGGTGGTCCACCGTGACGTCAAGCCCGCCAACATCCTGATCGATGGCGATGGCAACGCCGTGGTCACCGATTTCGGGATCGCCAAGGCGGCCGAGCGGCCGAGCCAGACGCTGACCGGTACCTTGGTGGGCACGCCGGTCTACATGAGCCCGGAGCAGTGCCGCGGCGGCGAAGTCTCGGGCCAGTCCGACCAGTACAGCCTCGGGGCCGTGGCGTACGAGCTGCTGACCGGCGAGCCGCCCTTCTCGGGATCCACCCTGACCATCATGCAGGCGCACGTCGACCGGGCGCCCCGTCCGCTCGGCGAGCTGCGCGGGGACTGCCCGCCGGACATGGCCGCGGCGGTCCTCCGGATGCTGGAGAAGGACCCGGCCCGTCGCTGGCCCCGCATGGCCGATGCGCTGACCGCGCTCGGCGCCGAGGCGCTGGCCGAGGACCATCCGCTTCGGTCCGAGCTCACGGGCGGCGGCCCAGCCGGTGCCCCGGGCGGCGTCCCGGGCTCGCTCACGCCGACCAGTCCCGTACCGCAGGGACGCATTTCCACCGCGCCGCCGCCGCCCGCCCGGCCCGCCACGGGCATCTCGATCATGCCGGCGCCCCCTTCGCTCGAGGTCGGCGACAGCTTCCGCCTGGTAGCGGTGCTGCTGGGTCAAAACGGGACCCGGCTACCGCCCCGGGTGGTGGAGTGGCAGAGCGACGCACCGGGGGTGCTCCGGGTGGATTCCGCCGCGGGGATCGCGGTAGGGCTCGCGCCGGGTGCGGCGACGGTCACCGCGACCTGCCAGGGCGTGAGCGCGCAGCTCCCGGTCGAGGTGGCTTCCGCCCGGGCCGACGACATCGTGATCGAGCCGATGACCGAGCCACTGCAGTCGGGCGAGGAGGTCCGGCTGGAAGCGACGGTGAGAGACAAACATGGCTGGCCGGTCTATCGCCCGGTGACCTGGCTATCCGCCGACACGGCGATCGCCGAGGTGACCCCGCACGGCAGCATCCGCGGGCGAGCGCCCGGCACCGTCAGGATCACCGCGATCATGGATGATGCGCGTGCCAGCCTGGTGATTCCGGTCCTGCCGCCCCGGGCCGCCGGGGTCGACATCGCCGAGCCGCCGACCGCGATCGTAGTGGGCCGCACACTGCCGCTGCAGGCAACCCCGGTCGACCGGCTCAACACTCCGCTGCCGGGCCGGCCCATCGCGTGGAGCAGCAGCGACGAAGGCATCGCGACGGTCACGGACGACGGCCACGTCACCGGCGTGCGCCCCGGCTCGGTGGTGCTCACGGCCATGTGCGAGGGAGTCCGGGCGATGGTCCGGGTCGCCGTGCTGGCGTCCGATCCGGCACCCGCCACTCCGGCACCCGCCCCGGTCGAGTCGGGGGCGGCGCCCCCGATGTCGCGCCGGCGGTCTCGCCGCGCCCGCCGGCGCGCGATCACGGCCACCGCGTTGCTGGCCGCAGTGGCCGGCGCGGCCTGGCTGGCTCGGCGTCCCGCCTCGCCAGCGGCCCCGCCCCCATCCGATGCAGCCGCGTCCCCCTATCTCGGCGGCACGGTCGGGGTGGATACCGCGCACGCCGCCAGCTCGGTGGCGATCCTCGAGCGACCGAGCCACCCGCTCCGGCCCCAGACCGAGCTCGTCCTCGCGGCCGAGGCGCGCGACTCCGAAGGTGTGGCGGTCCCGGGTGCGGCGATCGTCTGGTCGAGCTCCGAGTCGACCGTCGCCCGGGTCGAGGCGGCGACCGGACACCTGGTGGCCCTCCGTCCGGGCCGCACACAGGTGGTTGCGGCGAGCGGGGCGTTCCGTGACAGCCTTACCCTGATCGTGCGCCGGCCCGGCATCCGGGCCCCGGCGGTGGGGTTTATCGCGATCGAGCCGGTCGCCCCGCTGAGCGTGGGCAGCATCGTGGCGCTCCGGGCCCACCCCCTCAGCGTCGGCGGGGACTCGGCAGCCGGCGCGCCACCGACCTGGAGCTCGAGCGACCCGGAGATCGTGCTGGTAGACCCGCTGACCGGGCAGGCCCGCGCCGTGGGCGCCGGCACGGTGACGGTCACCGCGCGGTCCGGCCGCTCGGCCGGCTTGACCGAGCTGACGGTGTTGGGTGCGCCGGTGGCGGCCCTGCAGATTCTGGGGGGCCGACCCATGGCGGTCGGCGAAGTCATCGATCTCCGCATCGCCGCCCGCGACGCCAGGGGCGTCGAGCTGCCGGGCGCCGCGGTCTCGTGGACCAGCAGCGACTCCGCGGTGGCGGCGGTGGACGCTGCCAGCGGCATGGTGGTGGGCCGGGCGCCGGGCATGGTCACCATCGTGGCGCGGGCCGAGCGGGCGGTGTCCTCGATCCGGCTGTCGGTCCTCCCCCGGCCAGAGCGACTGAGCGCCCAGGGCGACGCCGAACCGACCGATCCGCACCTGCTGGGGGGCGTCGAGGAGTGCTACGGCGCGGTACAGGCTCGCGACGTCGGCCGACTGAGGAGCATGTGGCAGCCGGAGACGGCGACCGACGAGAATCGCCTGGTCCAGCTGGGCCGGGTGCTCCGCGAGCTCAATGCGAAGGTGGGCCCGCGGGTGGATCACGTCCCGATCACCGGTCTGGAGGCCGCCTCGCTCCAGTTCGGCGTGCCGCTCGCGTGGAAGGAATCGGGCGGGACACGCACGCTGCAGCTGGTGTTCCGGGCCGACTTCGTGCGCGCGGCCGGCCGGTGGGAGATGTCCAGCTGCCGCGTCATCGGTCAGCCGCGGTTCTGAGTGCACCGGTGATCACCTGTCGGACGCTGGGCCCCATCGAAGTCACGGTGGACGGCGAGCCCGCCCCGTCCGAGATGCTGTGGCGGAAGCATCTGGCCCTGCTGATCTATCTCGCCCGTTCTCCCCGCCAGATCAGAAGCCGAGACCATCTCACCGGCCTGCTCTGGGCCGACCGCAACGAGACCGCCGCCCGTCACTCGCTGAGTGAAGCGCTCCGGGTCCTCCGGCGGCACGCCGGCCCGGCCGCCATCGAGGTGTCCGTCGGGCAGGTCGGCCTGGCGGAGGATGCCGTCGAGCTGGACGTGGACCGGCTGGAGCAGCTGGCGGCGGCCGAGGAGTGGGCCGCGGCGGCGGAGCTGGTCGCCGGCGAATTCCTCGAGGGGTTCGGCGTGCCCGATGCCGCCGCCTTCGAGGACTGGCTGGCCGGCGAACGGGACCTCTGGCGCCGGCGGAGCGTCGAGGTCCTCATCCGCCATGCCGAGTCGCTGGCCCGGGCCGCCCGGGCCTCCGACGCGGCCGATGTGGCGGCGCGCGCGCTGGCGATCGAGCCCACCTCCGAAGCCGCCTTCCGGGCCGCCCTCCGGGCCCAGGCCCTGGCCGGGGATCGCGCCGCCGCGCTCGAGCTGGCGGAGCGGTTCCGCAGCCGTCTCGCCGAGCTGGGCGGAGAACTGGGCGAGGAATCGCGGACTCTGGTAGACCGGGTGCGGCGCGAGCGGGGGGTCCGCCGCAGCGCGCCGCAGCAGAACCCCGACGATCCGGCGGTCGCGAGGCCGCCGCTGGCGGGCCGCGGCACCGAGCTGCAGCGGCTGCTGGACGAAACCGCCCGCTCGGCCCGGACCGGCCGGTCGGTGCTGCTGCTGCTCGAGGGCGAGCCAGGCGTCGGCAAGAGCCGGCTGTTGACCGAGATGCTCGCCTTGGCGCGGCTCGACGGCAGCGCGGTGGCGCTGGCCCGGGCGGTCGAGGGTGACCGGGGCGACCCCTGGAGCGGCGTCCTGGCGCTGGCCCGCGGCGGCCTGAGCGGCGCGGCTGGCGTAGGCGGTGCATCGTCGTCGGCGCTGGCGGCGTTCGCCGAGGCCCTGCCGGAATGGGCCGAGCGGTTTCCCGGGGCGCGCTCGGCCGACGCCTGGCCGCTGGGGAAAGCGCTGACCGAGACGGTGCGGGCCGTGGCGGCGGAGCAGCCGGTCGTGCTGGCCGTGGACGACGCGCAGTGGCTCGATCAGGAATCGGCCCTCTCGCTCGGGCCGATGCTGCGCGACCTCGAGACCGTGCCGCTGGCGCTGGTGATCACGACGTCACCGTATCCGGCCCGACCGGAGCTCGATGAGCTGAGGAGCCGGATCGGTCGCGATCTCGATGGCACGGCGGTCCGGCTCCGGCGGCTCGACCGGACCGCCCTGCGCAACCTGGCGAAGGAGATGCTGCCGGGCTACGACCCGATCTCGCTCGACCGGGTCGTCCGTCGGGTGGCCACCGATTCGGCGGGATTGCCGCTGCTGGCGGTCGAGCTGCTCCGCGCGGTGGCCCTGGGGCTCGATCTGGGAACCATCGCCGGGACGTGGCCCGAGCCGCTGCGCACGCTCGACCAGAGTCTCCCGGGCGACCTGCCCGACGCGGTAGTGGCGGCGATCAGGATCGCCTTCCGCCGGCTCAGCTCGGAAGCGCAACGCGTGCTGGTCTCGGCTTCGGTGCTCGGGGACCTGGCGGCGCCGGCGGTGCTGGGCCGGGCCCTCGAGATCGATCCCGACACTTTGGGTCGGGTGCTCGACGAGCTGGAGTGGCATCGCTGGCTGGTAGCCGAACCGCGAGGCTATTCGTTCGCCGCCCGGTTGGTGCGGCAGGTGATCCAGCGCGACATGGTCACGCCGGGGCAGCGCCGGAGGGTGATGGAGGCGGCCGGCCGGACCTGAGCTGCCGTCCGATCGGCCGGGGGGGCCGGCTTCCCCCAAGCCGAGACTCGCAGACCGGTGCTCGACCTACCCGTCCCCAGGGCCGAGTCACCGATGTTCGACTCTCCCCCCTCCGTCAACTCGATCGTGCTCGACCCCTGCCCGCCGTCTTCGTTGCTCTCGATTCGCGGGCGGCCACCGCCACCGCCACCTCCACCGCCCACCACCGCCGCCGCCGCCGCCGATCGTCGAAGGTCGCCAAGGGCGGCGCAAAATGCAGGACGGCATCGTAACGATACAGAGTTCGGGAACCGAGATCCCGCAGCCCGCCCCGGTCCCTCTCAAGCCCGCGTAAGGAACCTTTCACCGGTTGCCGGGCTTTCACTCGCGTGAGGCGCTCCAGATCGAGGTCGGAATTCCCGGGTGGCGGGCTGCACGCACCGACTGCCGGGCGCAGCAATTCGAAGAACGCGGGCGCTCACGGTCGAGCGTATCCGGTTGAGCAGGGCGAAGATGCAGGATGCCACCGGGGAGGTCGGGGGCCTGACAGCAGGCTTGGGCGGAAAGGGTGTGGATAGAGGTGCAGGTCGGCGGCCGATCCGGCCATGGCGGGCCCGCGATTGGCGACATCCGCTCTTTCCTTCAAGTCTGGCCACGCCCCGACAAGTCTGGCCACGCTCCGACAAGTCTGGCCACGCTCCGAATGGCGGAATGATTCATGCAGAGATGTGCACTCATGGCGGGCATCCGGGCCGCCGACACTCCCAGCAAGGTCGCATGACCAGCAGGTTGAACGTCGATCGGAGGTCGCTACCGATGTCCCGCAGCCAGTTTTCACCCAGCTCGTCGCCGGTCGTGCCACGCCCCGATCCGCTGCTGCTGTTCATTCAGCAGGCCCAACTGAGTCTGGTGTACGCGCCCAACGTGCGCTGATCCGGTCGCGGATCAGCGACCCGTCCCCCTAGGCACAGCCGCCCGCATCCGGCCAAGGTCCTCCAGCAGGGCAGCCGGCGTCACCGGCCCTCCCAGGAATTCCTCCACCACCTCGCGGGTTGGCCGCTCCAGCCCGAACCGGTAAAGCCTCGGCGCCACCCAGTCATACCAGGTCCGGTCCCCGGTGACGAATGATCCGTGGAGGCGGCGGATGCGATCACGGATGGCCGCGATCAGGATGGCCCCGGCCGCGTAATTCATCATGTAGCCCGGCGCATCGATCAGCTGGCCTCGCATGGCCCACCAGGACAGCTCCGGATGCGGCCGGATCCGGAGATAGCGCCAGGTCAGGTCGGTCCAGACTCGATTGGGATCGGCCGTCGGCTCCCGCAGCATCCGCCGCTCGAACAGCGCCCACGCCACGTCCAGCACGATGCCGCCGTACCGGCCCCGGAGACCCTCGGCCAGCGGGACCGAGTCGCCCAGCCAGCGCTGCTGCCAGACCGGCTCGTACACGTCGAGGGCCACGACGTCGGCCACCGCCTCGGTGAACGGGTCGCTGTCGGGCCAGTCGCGAAAGGCCGGCCGGGTGCGGATGGCCGCCAGATGGATGGCGTGCCCGGTCTCGTGGAGCAGCTCGTTGAGGTTGTCGAGGCCACCGTCGCGGTAGGTGGCGAATACCCACGGCTCGATCAGCGGTGACCGGGCCCCGAAGCTGGTCGAGGCGACGGGATCCTTGCCGTCGCGCGGGGCCAGGTCGAAGCGGACCCCGAGGGCCGCCGCGTCGGCGCCGAGCGCGCGGAACACCGCGAGGTCGAGCGGGAGAAGCCTCGACCGCGGAATTCGCGGGCTCAGCACTCGGCTGGCCTGGCCGTTCCGGTAGAGCCAGTCCCAGGGCTCCAGCACGGTGCTGGGCGAGGCGGCGCGCCAAGCTTCGAGCACCGCCACCAGCCAGGGCTCGATCGAGTCCATCGGCAGCCCTGCCGCCAGTACCTGATCGGGTCTTGTGGCCAGCCGGGTCGCGGCACCGGAGCGGGCGGCGGCTTCCAGGGTGACCAGGCGACGATACAGGCTGTCGCCGCCGTCCACACTGCGCCAGACAGGGCCGAGGGCGTAGAACAACGCCCGGCGACGGGCCGGGTCGGCCGCGCGGCCGATCTCGGCCAGGATGGTGAGCCGGTCGAGCGTATCGGCGCCGACGGGAAGGTGCGATTGCGCCCAGCCGTAGCAGCGGTACAGCCTGGCTTTGAGCGAGTCGAGCCCGCCGTCGGACCCAGGCGGGCAGGTTGGCGGGGCGGAGGCGTCCGCGCGGGGTGACGGCGGCACCACGGAGTCGAGGGCTTCTCGCAGGCCTCGCTGCATGGCGCCGAAGGCGCGGGCCTCCGTGCTGGCCAGCGCCGCGGCGTCCACCGCGCCGAGTGCCGCCACAAGGTGGCCGCGCAGGCGGTTAACGCCGGCCGCATCTCCCGGCAGGCCCAGTGCGAGGGCGACATCGTAGTGGTCACGGGCATCGCGTGCGGCGGCGTAGGTCGACTCGGCCGCGGCCAGGGCGGCCACCGGCGGCGGTGACTGAGTGCGGGGCGGGGCACAGGCCGCGCCGGCCAGGACGACCAGAAACGCTGTGCGGAAAGCGGACACGCCGGACGATAGCGCCTTGCTGCCAGGCGCCGACAGGGGTGGTGGCGCGATCCCTCTGACAGCCCGAACGCAACTAATCGTCGAGCGGGCATTCCTCCGGATCGCGGGGTCCTCCGGATCGCGGGGTCCTACGGATCGCGGGGACCCACGGATCGCGGGGACCGACGGATCGCGCCGACCTAGGGATCCCCGCGACCTAAGGATCCCCGCGACCGGCGACCCTAGGTCCACGCGACGCTGGAATACGCCGAGGGGTCGGCAGGACGCCGGCTGGCGTCCCCCGACCCCCGGGCTGGCCGCGCCGTGGTCGACGCGGCCGAGCCAACTAGCCTAACGCTGGGCGGCCATCCGGTTGAGCCGGCCCTCGGCCACTTCGGTCAGCTTCAGGTCGGCGGCCTTCTCCTCGCTCAGCGTCTGCTCCAGCACGCTGGCGCAGTCGTCCCGGCCCAGCTCACGGGCCCAGGCGATGAGCGTGCCATACCGAGCGATCTCGTAGTGCTCCACGGCCTGGGCCGCGGCCGCCGCGGCGGCGTCGAGCACTTCGCTATCCTTGGCGTCGCCCAGGATCTCATTCGCCTCCTCGATGATCCCATCGATGGCCGGGCAGGTCACCGCCTTAGCGGGCTGGCCGTGCATCTGGAAGACCCGCTCAACCCGGGTCACCTGGTTCTTGGTCTCGCTCAGATGTGACTCCAATGCCCGCTTGAGCTCGGGATTCGTCACCTTGGCGATCATCTTCGGAAGGGCCTTGGTGATCTGCTGCTCGGCGTAATAAATGTCCTGCAACATGTGGACGAACAGGTCGTCCAGCGTCTTGATCGGCTTGGTCAGCAATCCCATGTTTTCACCTCAACTTCGTCTTACGAGTGAACTTGGCGCGCCAGCGTACGGTTCACAGGCGGCCATCGATCGCGAGCCGCAAAGTGGGCTCTGGAGCGTCGCCATACCGTGAGCACGGTCACGAGAAAGCCCAGACCACGCCCAGGCGGAAGGGCAGCGTCTGGAGCAGGGTCAAC
>DATAOR010000124.1:0-2705 GCA_036265635.1 Gemmatimonadales bacterium | reverse complement strand
GTTCCCGGCCCCGGCGGTGCGGCGCCCGGCCGCCGCACAGCCGGTGGTCATCGCCTCGATGAACGGCCACTGGTACAAGAACGGCGGCTCGGTCACCTGCGTCGAAAAGGCCTTCGTCCAGATGGCGCGCGGCGGCGACGTGCTCGATGCGCTGATCGCCGGGGTCAACCTGCTGGAGCTCGACCCCGAGGAGGACTCGGTGGGCTATGGGGGGCTGCCCAATGCGGACGGCGTGGTGCAGCTCGACTCGTGCTGCATGCACGGGCCGCGGCGGCGGGCCGGCGGCGTCGCCGGCCTGGAAGGCGTCCGGACGCCGTCCAAGGTGGCCCAGGCGGTGATGGACCAGACCGATCACCACCTGCTGGTGGGCGCCGGTGCCCAGGCGTTTGCCCGGGGGCTCGGCTTCTCCATCGAGCCCGACCTCAACACCGAACACTCGCGCAAGGCGTGGCTCGAGTGGAAGCGGCGATCCGACCCCGCCCACTACCTCGACCCCGACCGCCGGGCGGCCGCCGACCGCCGGGTGCTCGACGGCCTGTTCGACGACGGCTTCCTCAACTCTCGGGTAGTCCACGGCACCATCAACTGCGACGGGATCAACGCTATGGGCGAGATCTGCGGGGTTACTACCACCAGCGGCCTGGCCTGGAAGATTCCCGGCCGGGTGGGCGACTCGCCCATTCTCGGCGCCGGGCTGTATGTCGATGGGCAGGTCGGCGCGGCGGGGTCCACCGGCCGGGGCGAGGCCAACCTGTACAACCTCTCCTCCTTCCTCATCGTGGAAGGACTGCGACGGGGCCTCCACCCCAAGGACGCGGGCCTCGAGGCCCTGCGGCGAGTCCGGGCCAACACGGTCGAGCGCCGGCTCCGCCGGCCCGACGGCGAGCCCAACTTCAGCCTGACGTTCTACATCCTGAACGCGAAGGGCGAGCACGCCGGCGTCTCGATGTACGCCGAGGACGACAACTACCGGGGCTGGGCCGGCAACACCGACCGCGGGTTCATGAAGTACGCGGTCTGCGACCGGAACGGGCCGCGGATGGAGCTGTGCGAGGGTCTGGTGCCCGGGGTGAATCGCCGGCCGGGCTGAGCGGCGGCCCGTCGGGGGCGGGCGGTCCGCCCGGCCGGGACCGTGTAACTTACGGGTCCATGACCACCGTCGCCGCCATCCCCCAGGTGCTCGACGCGGAGCAGAAGCAGCGCCAGCTGCTGCTGATGAAGCGCCGGGCCACGGGGCTCCTGGTGCTGATGGGCGCGGCCTTCGTGGTCGCCTGGACCCTCGAGCCGGGCCATCCCTGGCTCGGCTACGTCCGGGCCACCGCCGAGGCCGGCCTGGTGGGCGGGGTGGCGGACTGGTTCGCCATCACCGCCCTGTTCCGCCGGCCGCTCAACCTCCCCATCCCCCACACCGCCATCATTCCCCAGCGGAAAGACCGGATCGGCCGGAGCCTCGGCAACTTCGTCCAGAACAACTTCCTGTCGCCCGACGTGCTGGGCGACAAGCTCCGCGCGGCCCAGCTGAGCCGCCGCGCCGCCGAGTGGCTGCGCCACCCCGAACACGCCCGGATGGCCGTGCGGCAGGCCGCCGGGGCGCTTCGCAGCGCCACCGCCGTGGTGCGGGACGATGACGTGCACGCGCTGCTCGAGCGCAGCGTGATCGAGCCGCTCAAGCAGCGCCCGATCGCGCCGGTGCTGGCCGACGGCCTGGCCCTGCTCACGGTCAACGACCGGCACCAGCAGCTGCTCGACCGGCTGGTCCAGGGACTGGCCAAGCTGGTGGCCCAGAACGAGCGCCTCATCCGCCAGCGGATCCGCGAGGAGAGCCCCTGGTGGGTGCCCAGCTTCGTGGACGAGCAGGTCCACGAGCGGGTCGTCGACGGGATCGAGCGCACCCTGGCGGAGGTCGGCGCCGATCCGGATCACCCGCTCCGCCGCCAGCTCGACGAGCTGCTGGTGGGCTGGATCGAACAGCTCCGGGAGTCGCCCGAAGCCATCGCTCGGGCGGAGCAGATCAAGCACCAGGTGCTCGACAATCCCACCAGCGAGCAGCTCACCGAATCGCTCTGGCGCGAAGTGAAGCGGGTGCTCGACCGGCAGATGGACGCCGCCGAGCAGGGAGTGCCGGGCGGGCTCGAGCGGGGGCTGATCGCGCTGGCCGGCGCGGCCCTGGAGGACGAGGCCCTGCTGACCAAGCTCGACGACTGGCTGATCGGCGCGGTGCTCCGGATCGTGGAGCAGCACCGCCACGAGGCGGGCCAGCTCATCGCCCACACGGTGAGCGCCTGGGACCCGGACGAGACCTCGCGCCGCATCGAGCTGCAGATCGGGCGTGATCTCCAGTTCATCCGGATCAACGGCACGCTGGTGGGCGGCCTGGTCGGCCTCCTGCTCTATGGGCTGACCCAGTTCCTGGGACACGGCTGAGCCTCGGGCCGTCCCGGGCCTGACCGGCAGGACCCTTCGACAACGACGTCCGCGCTGAGCGCCGGTCTCCGCCGGGGTCGGCGATTCCCGTGGTCCGGAAAGGGACCCACATGGGCACCACCGTTGCCCCCGCCGATCTGGACGGCCTTCAGTCCGCCCGCCTGGCCGCCCGGGTCCGCCAGGCGCTCTACCGCGCTTCTCCCGGCCAGCTGGCCGATGCCTTCCGCCGGATGGGCGAAGCCGGCAGCGCCCGGCACCTGGACTATTTCAGCGAAGGCGCC
>DATAOR010000123.1:0-12617 GCA_036265635.1 Gemmatimonadales bacterium | reverse complement strand
GCTAGGTCGGCTTCCATCCGCTCGAGCGAGCGGCGGAGCTCCACGACCGCCGCCGCCGTGATCACTTCACCCGAGGGATACCCGGACTTGGCTGAATCCGCCGGCCGCTGGGACGCCGGGTCGGGCACCATCACGGTGGTGAGGCCCCGCATCCGGCGAGGCTCGAGCACGAAGTTCCAGACCAGGGCCACCAGCGCCAGCAGCAGCAGGAGGGCCTGGGCGGCCAGAGATTCGGCCGTGGGATAGATGCCCAGCGCCGGCACCCGCGGGGCCCAGGAGACAATGGTGGTGCTGATCAGATTCCCCTCCTGCAGCTCGGCAATCCCCTTCCCCGCGAACACGAACGCCATGTAGTACAGGAAGGCGCTGGTGACCGCAAAGAACGGTTTGAGCGGCAGGCGGACGCCGAACCGGTTGATCGCCACGTACACCACCACCAGCACGACCGAACCGGCCAGAATGCCGGCCACCACCGGCATGGCGTTGCCGGCGCCGGCCACGAACAGCGCCTTGTAAAACAGGACGGTCTCGAAACCTTCGCGGTACACCGCCAGGAACGCGGCCGACGCCAGCGCCAGGGCCGAGCCGCTGTCGAGCGCATCCTGCACCTTGCTCTTCACGAAGTGGTTCCACTTCACCACTTCCATCTTGGACAGCAGCCAGTAGCTGACGTAGAACAGGACGCCCGTAGCCACCACCATGGTGGCACCCTCGAGTGCCTCGCGATGGGCCGGGCTCAGCACGAAGACGGTCTCGAGCGCGACCGCGGTGAGCAGGCTGGCCCCGACCGCTGCACCCACACCGATGTGGATGTCCCGCTTCCGCTTCGCCGCGCCCATCTTGGACAGGAACGTCATCAGGGCGCCGACGATCAGGATCGCTTCGAGCCCCTCGCGCACCAGGATGACGAAGGATTGCACGAACAGATTGAGCGGCGAGTCCTGGTCGCCCAGCAGCCGCTCGGCGTTCTCCAGGCCGGCGTCGAGCTGGCGTCGCAGGGCCGTGAGCTCGCCGGGCGTAGCGCCCGCGGCCCGGGTTCGGAGCGAGGCGAACGCCGTTTCCAGCTCGCCGGCCAGCGCCGGGCTCTTGGCCCGGACGCCGCGCTCGACCTGCTCGAACGTCATGTAGGCATCGAACGCCCGGGCACTGGCCGCCGGGTTGCCGGCCCGCGCGAGCGTGAACGCGCTATCGAGCTGGCGCCGCACCCGGCCGAAGACCTGGGCGTTGGCCGCGCCTTCATTGCCGGCCTGGAACGTCCGGACGGCGGCAAGCCGGCCCAGTGCCGCTGCCGACCCGGAATCGGTCCCCAGAGCGGCGAGCACCTGGTCGTCCGACATGGTACCGGTAGTGGAAAACTGGCGGAGTGCCGGAGGGACCTCGCCCCGGGGTGCCGGCAGCCGGAGAATGCTGGAGTAGAGCGCCGCGGCCCAGCGGTCTTCGGCCGGGAGGCGGCCCTCGAACGCTGGCATGGCGGTGCCGACCGTGCCGATGCTGATGCGGCGGAAGTAATCGAGTGGCGTGACGTTCCGCAGGGCAGCGCCGTCCGCGAGGTTGGTGGGCGGGGGCTTGAGACCGGCCGCCGTCGGTCCGTCCCCGCGACCCACGGTCCCGTGACACCCAGCGCAGTTGGCCTGATACACCTCGGCCCCGCGCGAGAGCGAGGGCGTCAAGGCCGGAAGCTCGTCCAGGGTAATGCCTAGGCGTGAAGTGAGCCCGCCAGTGAGGCTGCGGACCCGGGCGTCGAGCGAGTCGGGCGGGGCGGTCTGCCGGACCAGACGGAGGAGGGCGTCGATGTCCGCCAGCGCAGCAGCGCCGGCAGCCTGGGGCAGCAACACGGCCGACCGCCGGGCCTCTTGAAGGAAAAGGCCAGCCTCTTCGACCTCGGCGGGGGCCACCACTCGCCCGTCCACCACGCCGATGCGGTATTCCTGCGCGGCCAGCTGGGCGGTGGCCGCCACTCGCCGGGCGACCGGCGCCTGGTCCTGCGAGGCGGCGGGTTGGGCCTGCTGCTGAGGCAGTGGAACCGAGAGGACGACCAGCAGGGACAGGACCGCGTCAATGAAAACCATTTTCACCCGAATTTTTGGTCTGCGCACTAAACTAGAATCGGGCGGTCGCAATTGCTAGAGGGAATGATTCGGAACGCGCTCGGTGTCGGCTTGGTGTGCGGATGCTGCGGAGGGCCTTACAACCTCGTCCCGACCACGGCCACCGCGCCTGCCGAAGTGGCGGAGTGGGTGAGCGAAACCTGAACCATCAGGCCACCTTGCGCCTCGGACAACCGGGAGGCCAGCCCGTGGAGCCGGATGGCCGGCCGGCCGTCGCCATCCCGCAGCACCTCGATCTCCCGCCAGCCCACCCTGCGGGCCTCGGGTAGCGCCTGCAGGGCCTTGTAGACCGCCTCCTTCGCCGCGATCCGGGCTGCGGCGTGGCCGGTCGGGTCAGGCCTGGTGGCCAGGTAGGCACGCTCGGCGTCGGTGAAGAACCGCTGCATGGCGTGTTCGCCCTTGCTGGCCAGCAATCGAGCCACCCGGTCCAGGTCCACCAGGTCCACGCCTACCCCGATCACGTTCACGGCCAGCCCCACCAGAACCTCGCCAGGCCCCGGAGCCCCGAAGGCACCGGCAGGTATCCGCCGAGCACCAGGCCGAGATAGCCGGCCGCGGTCAGCACCGCGGCGGTGATCAGCCATAGCGGCCAGGTGGGACGCCTCCAGCCCCGGACCCGGGTAATCTCGCCGGCCCAGTGCTCCTGCTCGCTCCGGGCCGCGGCCTCCAGCGCCAGCCAGGCGGACTCCAGCCGCCGCGCGGCTGCGGTCACCGCCTCGCGCCAGTCGCGCGCCCGAGTTTCGGGCGACCGGCCGGCGGCGGAGCCACCTGCCACCTCCAGTGCATCCAAGGCGGCCACGAACGGTGCCCCGCCGCTGCCAAGCCGGGCCGCGATGGCCCGGGTGTCCTCTTCCACCAGCCGCAACCGGGCGAGGCGGGACCGGGGAAAGCGCGACTCCGCCGCCGCCAGCGCCAACCCCGCGTTGGCCTCGGCCGCGATGCGGCTGGCGGTGGCGGCCACGGCCTTCTCCCAGCAGCTCAGCCAGGCGACGCGCCCGAGCGAGGCGGTGGCGCCTTCCCGGTCGCCGGCGGCGGCGAAGGCCCGGGCGGCGCCGGCCAACTCGAACAAGCCGGTGACCAGCTGCAGCCGGATGTCGTCGAGCGGGATCAGAGACGGCGGGGGTGCGAGCGGCGGGTCCACCAGCCGCCCGAGCGAGGGACCGAGCTCGGGAACGATCCAGTCGGTTTCCCCCGGGGCGGTCATGGTCACGGCTCGGCCAACCGCGCCGGCCGGCCGGTCCGGGCCTCGAACCGGCGGACGAACTCGGTCAGCGATTCCGCGGTAAACGCCTCGCGGGCGATGCCCGAGACCGCGATGGCCTGCTCGATCGCCCGCGGGACGCCTTCGACTTCGACCAGCGGGTCCATGTCGGGATATTGCTCGAGCCGCACCGTCGCCTCCGCCAGCTCGAGCACCTCGACCTCGCGGTCGATCGCGTGCACCACCTCGTACCCCAGAGCCGCGAGCAGGGCCCCGGCGGTGGGACCGGAGTCCGGGGCGGCGAGCGGCAGCTCGAGCTCGGTGCGGCGCTTGTACCCCTCCGGGGTCCGGGTGACCGGGCCCTTCCAGCCGAGCACTAGGCTGCCGGGGCCCTCGGCAGCCTGGAACGAGCGGACCCGGAGGACTTCGTCGCGGGCCGCCAGCTCACCGGCGCGATCGTAGCGCCGGTCGCTCATCCGTCCCCGGAACCGGGCGACGGCGCCGGCGCCGAGCAGGCGGGTGCGCAGGAGATCGGGGTCGGGGATCACGGCCTTGAGCTCCAGCTCTTCAGCCATGGGGGCGTGGGATCACCCGAGGATGGCCTCCAGCACGGCGTCGGTGTCGCCCAGATCCGCGAACACGGCGTGCGGGCCGCACGCCTCGAGATCGGCCACCGAGTAGGCCCCGGTAGCGACGGCAACCGCCCGGGCCTCGATCGCCGCGCCGCAGGCGATGTCGGCCGGGGTGTCGCCGATGATGACGACGTCCGCCCCGCGCGGCTCGCGGCCGAAGAGGGCGGCGGCCCGGCGAGCCGCGATGGGCGGCAGCTCGGGCCGGTGGGCCGCGTCGGAGCCGTAGGCGCCGATCCGGAACCGCTCGGGGGCGATCCCGCCGGCCTTGAGCTTGAGCGCGGCCCCGGCGGCCACGTTGCCGGTGACCAGTCCCAGGACCACGCCGGCCTCGGCCTCGAGACGCTCGAGCAGCGGGACGATGCCGGGCATCAGGGTCGTCCGGGTGGCGGGGCGCTCGAGCTCTCGGGCCAGATAGCCGACATAGCGCTCGCACAGGGCGCGGACCCGGGCCGATTCGCGCGGCTCGGGCTGGCCCGCGGCCTCGAGCATCTCGGACACGATCTGGGGGTCGGTCTTGCCGTCGAACCCGATCCGGTCGAACGCCGGCAGGTGGCCGACGTCTTCCGCCAGCGCGGCGGTGATGGCCCGGCGTCCGGCGCCGGCGGTGAGCAGGATGGTGCCGTCGATGTCGAACAGGACCAGCTTGCGGCTCACCGCGGCTCCAGGCGGCGGACCGCCACGACCAGGTCACGGAGGGAGCCGGCCCGGCTGCCCGGGAGCCACGACTCCTGCACCACGCCGCCCACCGACAGGGCCGAGTGAATCAGCGTGTCGGCCTCGCCGGCAAAGGCGACGTGGGTGATCCGGTCGGTGGTGGTCCCCCGGAAGAACACCAGGTCGCCGGGGCGGACCGCGTCGAGCGCGACGGTCGCGCCGCATCCGGCCTGCTCGCCCGAGTCGCGCGGCAGGGTCAGGCCGCGGGCCAGGAACGTGCTCTGGACCAGACCGGAGCAGTCCACTCCCCAGGGCGTCACCCCACCCCACTGGTAGGGCGATCCGCCGAAATGTTCGGCCGCCCAGCGCTCGGGCGCCTTGGCCCGCGCCGCCGCCACCGCGTCCGCCCGCGGCGTCACCTGACCTTCGACTAGCCGGCCGCGCCGGCCGTCCGGCAGCCGGACCGCGTCCCCATCGAGCGCCACCCGGGCCCGGAGTGGCAGCCGCACCTGGGCGTCGCCCGGGCGGACCAGGGCCCCGCCGCTCCAGCCGGCCGCGTCCTGACGCCACGCCTCGGCGGCCTCGTCGTCGAGCAGGATGCAGTAGCCGGTATGCACCCAGCCGGTGTACCCGTCGAGGTCGGTGCGGATCCGGTGCCACTCGCCGGCGGACTCGACCACTGTGGCAGTCTCGCCCAGCACCAGCTGGCTGGTCTGCTCCGACCGGAGCGTAGTCTCGGCTTGGATCGGCGCGACGGCGGTCCGGGCGGCGACGGCCGTCACTGGGCGGTCGGCGCCTGGGCGGCGCAGGCGCGGCAGCGGGTGACCCCGCGGAAGGTGCAGATCAGGCAGATGAAGGTGCCGCAGACCTCACACGGATAGCCTTCGGACGCCCGCTCCTCCCGGCCGCAGGCGCGGCAGCCCATGGCATCGTGCTCGTGGAGCTTGGAATCGCTCATCGGTCCGCTCAGGCAGTGATGTTGTAGCGCTTGATCTTGTTGATCAGCGTGGCGCGCGAAATGCCGAGCTCGATGGCGGCGCGGGTCCGGTTGCCGGTGTGGTGCTTGAGGGTCCGCTCAATGTGCTGGCGCTCGAGGTCCTCCAGGCTGAGCGGCGTGTGGCGCCGGTCGCCGATGCCGGGCCGGGCCCGGAACTCGCCCGGCAAGTGCTCGACGCTCACCGCCGGAGCGCCCCGGCCGAGGATCAGGGCCCGCTCGAGCACGTTGCGCATCTCGCGCACGTTGCCGGGCCAGTTGTAGGCCAGCAGCCGGTCGAGCACCTCGCTGGTCAGCGTCGGGGGGCCGTCCGGCAGCTCGGAGCGGAGGTCGGTCATCAGCCGGGTGATCAGCGCCAGCCGGTCCTCCCGGGAGCGATCCCGCACCGCCGGCAGCTGCAGCGGCATGACGCTCAGCCGGTAGTACAGATCCTCGCGGAAGCGGATCTCCTCGACCTCGGTCTGCAGATCCTTGTTGGTGGCCGCCACCAGCCGGACGTCCACCGTGATCTCGCGGGTCCCACCCAGCCGGCGGAAGGTCTTGGTCTCGAGCACCTTGAGCAGCTTGGGCTGGAGCTCGGGCGCCAGGTCGCCGATCTCGTCGAGGAAGATGGTCCCGTGGTCGGCGATCTCGAACAGCCCTTGCTTCCGATCCTTGGCGTCGGTGAACGCGCCTTTTTCGTGGCCGAACAGCTCCGAGTCGAGGAAGGTGGCGTTGAGGCCGGCGCAGTTGACCTCGACGAACGGGGCCCGCGCCCGCGGGCTCAGGTCGTGGATCATCCTGGCCACCCAGCCCTTGCCGGTCCCGCTCTCGCCGGTGAGGAGAACGGTGGTCCGCTCGCTCTGGGCCAGCAGCCCGACCTGGTGGGCGAAGTCCTGCATCCCCGACGACTGGCCCAGCGAGTCGAGCCCATGACCCGGCGCGCTCTGCACCAGCAGCGCTTCGTTGACCCGGCGGAGCCGGGCCTTGTCGGCCACCCGGGCGGTGGCGGCCGCCAGGTGCTCCATGTCCACCGGCTTGGTCAGAAAGTTCTCGGCCCCGAGCTGCATGGCCCGCACGGCGGTAGCGACGTCGCTCTCGCCGGTGAGCAGGATGACCGCGGCGTCCCGCTGGCGGAGGTGCTCCAGCACCTGCATGCCGTCCATCCCGGGGAGCCGGAGGTCGAGGATGACCACCTCGGGCCGGAGCCGGTCGAAGGTGGCCAGGCCGGCCTCCCCGCTCAGCTCCCGGGTCACCTCGTAGCTCAGCCGCTCGAAGTAGTTCCCGATGCTGCGCAGAACGTCGACATCGTCATCGATGAGGAGGACGGAACCGGCCATGGGGTGCCTTGGGAGAGTGCGTTCGGGCTCAGCCGGAGCGCCGAGGACGGCGCGAGGCGACGCGTGCCAACCAGAAATTAGTCACCTCCGGCTTATCCGCCACCTCACCGGTCGGGCACCAGGATGGTCACCGCCCGCGGCACCACCGTGGCCGTGAACGGGGTTTCGCCCCCGGGCTCGCCGTCGAGCTGGACCGGGAGGACCGGATCGCTCACCACCCGGATCTCCCGGCCCCGGGCATAGCCGATGTAGCTGTCCAGCCCCTCGACATCGGGGGCCATCCGGAGCAGGTCCCAGACCGCCCGCAGGCTCTGCCCCAGGTTGTTGGCCCGCACCACCACCACGTCGAGCAGGCCATCGTCCGGCCGGATCCCCTGGCCCAGGCGGATGTACGGCGGAATCACTTCGCCGCAGTTGGCCACCAGGACCATGGCGGCGTTGGCGTCGTAGTCCACGCCGTCGATGGTGATGACATGATCGGTGCTCCGGATCTCGCCGATCAGCCGGAGCGTGGTGGCCACGTAGGCGGCCATGCCCCACCGCCGCTTGTGCCGGCCCAGGGTTTCGGCCATGACCCGGGCATCGTAGCCGGCGCCGCAGGCCACGGCGAAGTAATGCAGCCCATCCGACCGCGCCATCCGGCCCAGATCGAACGGGCGGGGTCGCGCCGCCACCAGGGCCTGGGCGGCGCGGACCGGCGCCGCGGGGATCCGGAGATTGCCGGCCAGCAGGTTGCCGGTCCCACCGGGGATCACCCCCAGTCGGACGTCCGTCCCCACCAGGGCCGCGGCGGCCTGCATGGTGGTGCCGTCGCCGCCGAAGACGGTGACGATCTCCACCCCGTCCGCCACCGCGGCCGCGGCCAGCCGCCGGGCGTCGCCCGGGCCGGTGGTGGCCGCCAGCTCGACCTGCCAGCCGGCGCCGGTCAGCGTCCGCATGACGGCATCGACCGCGCGGGGGCGGGTTCGGGCAGCGGCGGGGTTCATGATGCAGACCACCCGGGGCACTAGAACTCCCGCTCCCACAGGATGTCGAGACCGATCTGGTACGGGTTGGTCCGGAGCTGGTTGGTGCTGACGAAGGTGTTGCACGACTGGATCGTCGGCTCGACCGAGCTCTGGAACTTCCACTCCCGGCTGAAGCGGAACTCGAGGCTGGCGCCCAGGTTCTTGACGCCGACCTCGCTGAAGTCGGGACAGAAGCCGGCGTTGAAGGTGAGGAAGGTCTTGTTGCCGATCTGCCAGCCGGCCGCCAGCTGCGTCAGGGTCCCGCCGCCGGTGGGGGTGCTCGACACCCCCGGCCGGATCTCGATCAGGTCGATCGGCACGCCGATGTCTTGGATCAGGGCCCGCTCGAGCTCGCTCGACAGCGCGCTGGAGAAATAGGCCAGCCCGGTCTGGAGCGCCCCGCCCCGGCCGACCAGGTGGGCTTCGTTGGCCGGATAGCCGGTGATCAGGTACGACACCAGGTCGGTCTCCGAGATCGGCGGCCGGATGGTGCTGGACAGGGTGAGCTTCGGCTGGTACAGGGTGCCGGCGATGTTGGCGATGATCGGGATCTCGTCGCCCCGGATGCTCCGCACCGTGTGGCGGGCCTCGATGTCGAGCCCGGCGTTGAGATCGTTGGTGTAGGTCACCTGCCCGCGCGACACGGTGAAGTCGCGCGTCACCGGGCCGATCTTGAGGGTGTAGTTGCCCCGCGGCGCGTTGAGCGTCCCCGTCGGATTGTAGGTCGCCCCCGTCTTGCTCAGCCGCACCCGCCCCTCCAGCTGCACGTTGGCCTCGGCCGAGCGGAGCCAGTCGTCCGAGCCCATCTCGACCCGGAGGTCCTCGATCCGGAGCGAGTCGAGGAACCGGTTCTGGAACTTGGCGCCGAGGTTCTCCCGCCGGATCAGGGTGGTATCCACCAGGTCCGCGATCGAGGGGTCCTCCAGGTCGATGATCCGCTTGTTGACCAGGTCGGCGAAGTAGAGCACGCCGCTGTTGGCCAGCAGGCTGCCGGTCAGGGTGGCGCCGAACACCGGCCCCTTGAGCTGGAGGTCGCCGGTGCCCACCAGGGTCAGGAAGCTGCGCACGTCCACCGCCCGGAAGGCGTCGGCGTGAAAGCCGAGATCGAGAATCGGCCGCGACAGGTTCTCCAGCCGCACCAGCCCCTCCACCTTGAGCTTGCCGCCGCCGCTGGTCAGCACCAGATCGCGCAGCCGGACCGAGTCGCCGTCGAGCGTGGCCCCGCCCCGAACGCTGCCGAAGTGAACCCCGAGCCCGGGCAGCGCCATGCTCCCGCCGACGATGTCCACCCGGCCGGCCAGCCGCGGACGGGCCCAGGTGCCGCCGACCTGCACGTCGGCCTTGAGGGTGCCGCCCACCCGGCTCACCGCCGGCGTGACCGCTTCGAGCAGGCCGAGCGAGACGCTGTCAGTGTGGGCCCGGACCGAGAGTGGGCCGTCCAGCTGCCGCTGCGAGACGCCGGAGAAGGCCAGGTCGAGCGGCAGGTGGGCCTCGACCTGGAGCACGTTCTCGCCGGTGCGCCAGAGATCGAGGTTGGCGTCGAGCCGGCGGGCCTGGTAGTTGAGCGCGCCCTGGATGAACGGCGCCTGGAAGTCGCCGAACCGGCCATCGGCCATCCGGATCAGTCCGCGGAAGGTCGGTGCCGCGGCCGTGCCGGCGACTTGGAGATCGAGCTCGACCTCGCCGCCGAGGCCGAGGGTGTCGCGCTGGAGCAGCCCGTAGAGGTCGTGCAGGTCGAGGGCGAGCAGCTGGACGCTGAGGTTGCCCGCCGCGGCGCCCGGCACCCGCCCAGCCGCCTGCAGCACGCTCGATCCATCGAGCGCCCGGAGCGTCACCGGGCTGACCGAGGGCGCCGAGTCGCTCAGCGTCATCACGATCGGCTCCTCCAGCCGATAGCGCCGGACCGCCAGCTTGGCGGCGAGGCTGTCCACCCAGAGCAGCCGAGTGCCTTCCTTGATGTAGTACTGACCGGTGCCGTCGAACCGGGAGGCGTCCCCCAGGGCGGTGCCGGCGCTCCAGGCCAGTGAATCGCGGTAGCCGCTGACGGCCGCGCCCGGCCCCGCCAGCACCCATTGACGGACGCGCAGGGTATCGGCCCCCACTCGAGCGGCGATCCGCGGCCGCCGCCCGCCGAGCCAGCTGCCGCTGCCGGTCAGATGCGGGGCACGGAACCGCTGCCACTCGAAGCCGAAGATTTCGGCCGCGCCCTCGGCCAGCAGCGAATCGAGGCTGCCCGCCAGCTGCACCCGTCCCGTCGCCCGGCCGCCGAGGGGCCGGGCCTCGGCGCTGGTGTCGCGCGCCTGACCGGTGGTGGCAAACAGCAGCGAGTCGAACCCGATGAGGCTGTCGGCCGCCAGGTCGAACTGCATCCGGCCGCCGTGCGGGGCCGCCCATCCCAGGGTCCCGCCGCCGGAGGCGCGAGCGCCCTTCCACTCGGCGTAGGCGGTGTCCACCCGGATCACGCTGTCGTGGACCGAGCCGCGGCCGAACACGCTGTCCAGGGTCCACTCGCGGATCCGACTCCGGGTGAGCGCCAGCTGGAGATCGCCTTCGGGGGCCCGGAGCGTGTCGATCCGGCCGGTGGCGGTGAGCCGGCCGGTGAGCGAGGTCGACAGACCCCGGCGGGAGAGCTTCGACAGGTCCACCCGGGCGAAGTCCAGTCGGAGCCCGTCGGCGCCCCACCGCGGCGGCTGCAGGGTGACGAATCCGTGGGCGACCACCTCGCCCAGCTCCCCCTTGAGGTCGGCGTCCACCGCCAGGCGGCTGAGGGTGCCCAGGCTCCGGAAGGGCCCCCGCAGGTCGCCCTGGGCCTCGAGCGTCGGAAAGGCCCGGCGGATGCCCTCGAACGAGAGGGGCCCAAAGGTGACGTCGGTGGCCAGCGACAGCGAGTCGCGCCGGGTGTCGAGATAGACCATGCCGGTGGCGGTGCTGGCGGGGCGGCTGCCGTCCTGCTGGGTGGCCGTGCCGCGGAAGGTCACGTTGCGGAGCGGGCCGTCCAGCGTGCCGGCCGCGGCCAGCCGGCCTTCCAGGATCACCGCCGGCGCCAGCCGCCGCACCGTGCGGAGATCCACGTCCGAGCGCCGGACCACGAAGTTGGTGAAGGTGAGCCCGCTGTCCTTGGTGGCGCCGACGATGCCGGCGCCGGCGATGCGCGACACCGGCCGACCAGGCACCCGGGCGTCGGCGAAGGCCCAGTCGAGCGTCAGGTCCATCGCGTCGAGGAAGCCGGCCCCGCCCAGGGTTCCGCTCAGCGTGCCGAAGAACGGCAACGAATCGACGTAGGCCCGGGCGGCGTCGAGATCGAGGTCCTTGAGGGTCACCCGCATGTCGCGGAAGCCCAGGCCTCGCCGGCGGTCGGTGATGGCGACCAGCGACCCGTCGATCCGCTGGCCCTCGTGCTCGAGGTGGAGATTCCGGATGTCGTAGGCGGTGCGGGCCCCGGTCTCCGACTTGGCGGCCAGGACGCCGCTGCCGGTCATGGCGGGGAAGTCGGGCGAGACCCAGTGAAGATCGTCGAGGTTCACCCGGCTCGAGGTCACCTGGAAGTCGAACAGGGTGGTGTCGTGGGGCCAGGTCAGCGCGCCGCCGCCGGAGAACTTGGTGTCGGGCAGCGCCCCGCGCGACAGGCTGAAGATGGCGCTGTCGCCGTGCAGCCGGACCCGCCCCACCGCGTCGGTCAGCCGGACGTGGGGGTCGCTCACCTGGGTGGCCAGCGAATCGATGTCCACCGTGAACGGCAGCCGGTCCGGCGTCGTGATGCGCAGGCGGGCGAACCGGGCGTCGAGCTCCGACAGCATGATGACCCGCCGCAGCCCGTCCGAGCCTTCCTCGATCACCCGCCCCGGCTTGGCCCGCTCGACCTCGAGGGCGGAGTCGCGCTGGGCCAGCGTGGTCAGCGACCGGTCCGGGTTCCACGGCAGCGCGATCCGGAGGGTTCCGCCGGTGACCTTCACCTGGTAGAAGTCGATCAGCGGCGACTTGCCGCCTCCCGGCCCCTTCTTGAGCCCCAGCACCTCCTCGTAATTCATCCGGCCGTTGCGCAGCTTGATCAGCTGGAGCGTCGGCTGGTCGAGGGTGACGCTGGCGAGCACCACCTGGCCGGCCAGCAGATTGGGCAGCCGGTAGGTCACCCGGACCCGGGGCAGATCGGCCAGCAGCGCGCCGGCGGTATCGCGGACCACCAGATCCTGCAGGGTCAGGTCGTAGAGGAAGGAGCCCGAGATGGCGCCGACCTTCACCTGGCCGATGATGATCCGGTCGAGCGCGTCCGATACCGTCCGCGCCAGCAGCGCCCGGCCCGGCGGGGTGAGGGTCATCGACGTCAGTACCCCAAGCACCATCGCCACCAGGCCCAGGAGGAAGACGAAGAAGAACCGCGCCAGCCGGCGTCGCATCAGAACGCCTGCCCCACGGCGACGTGGAAGGTGAACTTGCTGCTCCGCTCCTTGACGTAGGAGCCCTGCCCCGGCACCGCAGTCAGGTTGCCCAGAGTGTCTACCTGGAACAGCGGACCGGCCTGGAGCTTGTACGGGTTGTACGCCACGTCGAGCCGGGCCGGGCCCAGCGGGGTGCTGAGCCGGAGGCCCGCGCCCGGTGTCACCCGGATCGCGGCCGGATTGCCGCTGCCCCGCTGCCACACCCCGCCCGCGTCCACGAACGCCGCCAGACGCAGTCGGGAGCTGAACACCGGCGACGGCACCCG
>DATAOR010000122.1:0-8785 GCA_036265635.1 Gemmatimonadales bacterium | reverse complement strand
ACCGACCCGGCGGAGGGCGCCGCGCTGGCGGCCGCGGCGCTGGCCGCCCTGACCGAGCGACGCGCCTTGACCCTGGCCACCACCCACCTCGGCTCGCTCAAGGATGTGGCCAGCCACACGGCGGGGGTCGTCAACGCCTCGCTCCAGTTCGATGCGGCCACCCTGACCCCGACCTACCGGTTCCTCAAGGGGGTCCCGGGGCGGTCCTATGGCCTGGCCATCGCGCGGCGGCTGGGCGTGGCCCCCGAGATCCTGAGCGACGCCGAGGCCAGGGTACCTGAGGCCGAGCGCAGCCTCGACCGGCTGCTCGCCGCGGTGGAGGAGCGGCAGCGCGAGCTGAGCGCGGCCCAGACTGCGCTGGCCGAGCGGACCGTCGAGCTCGATGCCCTCGACGCGCAGCTGAGCGTGCAGCAGGCCGCCCAGGCCTCCCGGGAAGCCGAGCTCCGCCGTCAGGAGAGGGACGCCGCCCGGGCCGGCCGCCAGCAGGCCCGGGCCTACCTGCTCGAGGCCCGCCAGCTGGTCGAGCAGGCCCTCGGGGCCGCCCGGACCGAGGCGGCGGCGCGGGAAGCCCGTCGGCTGGTGGAGGAGGGCATCCGCGATCAGGGCGAAGCCCTGGAGCAGCTCGAGCAGGACGAAGCCCCCGCGCCGGCCGACCGCGATGGCGCCATCGAGGTCGGTGACCGGGTCCGCCTGGCGACCGGGACTGCGGGACAGGTGCTCGAGATTCGAGGCGACGGCAAGCTGGTGGTGGCGATCGGGGCGATGAAGATGGTGGTCGACCCGGACCAGGCCACCCGGACCGAGGGGCAGCGCCCCGCCGCGTCGGCCCCGCCGCCGGCCGTGTCCGCCGCGACCGAGCCGTCGCCGCTCGAGATCGACCTCCGCGGGATGACCGGCGACGAGGCCGAGCAGGCGGCGGCGGCGGCGGTGGACGCCGCCGTGCTGGCGGAGCAGCCCTATCTGCGCATCATTCACGGCATGGGAACCGGGGTGGTGCGCGAGCGGGTCCGGCGGGTGGTGGCCGGTGACCGGCGGATCGCGCACTACGGCTTCGCCCCGCGCAACCAGGGCGGCACCGGCGTCACCATCGTGGAGTTCACCCCGTGAGCATGATTCCCGACGACATTGTCGACCAGGTCCGCGACAGCGCCGACCTGGTCGGGATCATCGGCGAATCGGTCGAGCTCAAGCGCACCGGCGCCGACTACCGCGGGCCCTGTCCCTTCCACGGCGGCACCCACCGGAACTTCGCCGTCATCCCCAAGAAGGGCCGCTACTACTGCTTCGTCTGCCACGAGAGCGGCGACGTGTTTTCCTGGTTCATGAAGCGGGTGGGACTGGACTACCCGACGGCCGTGCGCGAGGTGGCCAGGCGGGCGGGCATCACCATCCCCGAGCGGGCCGCCCGAACGGGCCCTGATCCGCTCGAGCCGCTGTTCGCGGCGGTGGCCGTGGCGCAGGACTGGTTCACCCGCCAGCTGCTCGAGTCGGGCGAGGCGGCCGGAGCCCGCGAGTACCTGGCCGGCCGGGACGTGCCGGTCGACACCGCGGCGCTGCATGGCCTGGGCTTCGCGCCTCCGGGCAAGCTGTTCCTCGCGGCCATGCGCCAGCTCGGGCTCGCGGAGGCCACCCTGCTCGACGCGGGCCTGGCGGCCAAACGCGACGACGGCACGGTGGTGCCCCGGTTCCGCGGCCGGCTGCTGTTCCCGATTCACGATCTGCGCGGCCGGGTGGCCGGGTTCGGCGGCCGGCTGCTCGGCCCGGGCGAGCCCAAGTATCTCAATTCGCCCGAGAACGCCATCTTCCACAAGGGCCGTCAGCTCTACAACCTGCACCAGGCCAAGCACGCCATCCGGAAGGAAGAGCAGGTCATTCTGGTCGAAGGGTATTTCGACGTTTTCCGGCTGGTGCTCGCGGGGATCGAGCACGTGGTGGCGCCGCTGGGTACCGCCCTCACCGCCGATCAGGCCACCTTGCTTCGGCGGTTCGCGCCCGCCGCCGTGCTGCTCTACGACAGCGACCAGGCCGGCCTCCGGGCCACCTTCCGGGCCGGCGACGAGCTGCTTCGCCACGGCGTGCGGGTGCGGGTCGCCACCATGCCGCCGGGCGAGGACCCCGACACCCTGGTGCGGGCCGGCGGCGCGGCCGCGCTCGATCCCATCCTGGCCGACGCCAGGGACCTGCTGGAGCGGAAGCTCCAGCTGCTGGAGGAGAAGGGCTGGTTCGTCGGGGTGGACCACCAGCGCGAGGCGCTGGACCGCCTGCTGCCGACGCTCCGGGCAGTGGCCGATCCGATCACCCGCGATCTCTACCTCCAGGCGGTCTCGGCCCGGACCGGCGTGAGCCGGGAGACACTGGCGCAGCAGGCGGCGGCGCGTCCCGAGCTGTCGCCGGCCTCCCCGGGGGCTGACGGGGGGGCCGCGGCCGGGGCCGAGCGGTCGCGCTGGCAGGCGGCCGACGGCTCGCGCGAGCGTGACGCGCCGGGCCGCCGGCCGGCTCGCCATCGGAGGGTGGATGCCGGCGAGCGGGACCTGCTGCGGGTGCTGATGAAGGACCCGAGCTGGATCCCGCGCGCCGCGGCGGAGGTGCCGCCCGACCGCCTGGAGACGCCGGCTTTCCGCGAGCTGTATGACGCCCTGCTGCGCAGTCCCGAAAATGCCGGGTCAGCCATATTCTTGGAACAGCTGTCCCCGACGGCGCGCCGGGCCTGGGCCTGGCTCGACAGCTATGAGGCGAAGTACGGCAGCCCGGATCTCGACCGGATGTACGTGGGGGCCTGCAGCGCGCTGGAGGTCCGGCCGCTCCGGCGAGAGCTGGCGGCGCTGACCGCGCGACTCCGGCGGCCGGACCCCGAGATGACGACCGACGTGTTCGACGCGCTGATTCAGGAGCGCAGCCGGCTGACCCGGGAGATCGGTGCGCGGTTCCCCGAGGAAGCGTTCAAACGGACCATGCGACGAGGCGATGTAGATGCACGCTGATCTGGTCAAGCTGCTCGATCTGCAAGCGAAGGACACGGCCGTCGCGGACGCCGAGCGGCGGCTCAAGGAGCTCGACATCGAATCCGTCCGCCTCGACCAGGCCGTCCAGCAGGCCCGCGATCTGCTCGACGCCGCCCGCCGCGCCGCGGCCGACGGCGCCCGCCGGCGTGACGAGATCGAAGCCCGGGTCGAGAGCTACCGCACGCTGCAGAACCGGCGAGTCCAGCGGCTGGAGACCGTCCGCAATCCGAAGGAGGCCTCGACCCTGATGGCGGAGCTCGACCTGTCCCGCTCGGTCATCGCCAAGGAAGAGTCCGAATGGGTCCGGAGCGCCGAGGCCGTCACCGGGCTCGAGCGCAAGGTGGCGGAGGAGGAAACCAAGGTGGAGGCGGTGGACCTGGCCCAGGCACCCGAGCGGGCCCGGCTGGCCGAGCGGCGCAGGCTGCTCGAGGCCGAGCGGGACGCCGCGGTGCTGGCCCGGGAGGCCAGCGCCGAGCGGATCGACAAGCCGCTCCGCACCCGCTACGACCGGCTCCGGCGGTCGCGGGATCGGGACGTGGTGGTGCCGCTGGTAGGGGGGACCTGTGGCGCCTGCCACACCGCGATCCCGCTCAACCGGCGCAGCCAGATCCGGAGCGGCGCGGTGGTCGACGGCTGCGAAGGCTGCGGCGCCATTCTCTACCCGGCCGAGGGGGCCGCTACCGCGTGAGCCGCCCGCCGAGGCCGGCGTGGTGAGCGTGTTCCAGGCGCCGGCGCTCCGCTGGGCGGTGGCGCCGCGGCCCGACCCCGTCGCCGTGGAGCGGCTGGCCCAGGGTCTCGGCCTGCCGCCGGCGCTGGCGGCCCTGCTGGTCCAGCGCGGTCATGGCGCGGAGGACGCCGCGCGCCTCTTCCTCCGACCGGCCGTCACCGCGCTGTCGAATCCCTGCGACCTGGCCGGGATGGCCGAGGCGGTCGAGGCCATCACCGCCGCGGTGCGGGCCGGGGGGACCATCATGGTCCACGGCGACTATGACGTGGACGGGCAGTGCGCCACGGCCCTGCTCACCCGCGCGCTCCGGGCTGCGGGCGCGGACGTGGTCGGCTTCGTGCCGCATCGGCTGCGCGACGGCTACGACTTCGGCCCCGCCGGGCTGGCCGCGGCCCAACGGCTGGGCGTGTCGCTGGTGATCACCTGCGACTGCGGCATTACGGCGGTCGAGACGGTCCGGGCCGCCCGCGCGGCCGGCATCGGGGTGGTGGTCACCGACCACCACCTGCCCGGTCCGGAGCTGCCGCCGGCATTGGCCGTGGTCGACCCGCAGCGGGCGGACGACCATTCGGACGCCCGCGCGCTCTGCGGGACCGGCATTGCCTTCAAGCTGGTGCAGGCCCTGGTCCCCGCGCTCGGCCTCCCGGCTAACCTGCCGTATCACCTGCTCGACCTGGTCGCCCTGGCGACCGTGGCCGACGTGGTGCCGCTGACCGGCGAGAACCGGGTGCTGGTGCGCCACGGCCTTCGCCTGCTGGCGGAAAGTCGCTGGCCCGGCCTCCGGGCCCTGGTGGAGGCGGCGGGGCTGGCCGGCCGGGAGATCCGGGCCGGCCACCTGGGCTACGTGCTGGGCCCGCGCCTCAACGCGGCCGGCCGGATCGGCGACGCGGCCGAGGGCCTCCGGCTGCTGCTGAGCGACGAGCCCGAGGAAGCGCTGGCGCTGGCCCGCCGGCTCGAGGGCCTCAATGTCGAGCGCCAGGCGATCGATCACCGGATCCTGGACGAGGCCCTCGCCCAGGTCGAGCAGGCCTGCGATCCCGAGCGGGACGCCGGCTTCGTGCTGGCCGGGGACGGCTGGCATCCCGGGGTGGTCGGCATCGTTGCCTCACGGGTGGTCGAGCGCTACGGCCGGCCAACCTTCCTGATCGCCTTCGACGGCGACATCGGCAAGGGCTCGGGGCGGAGCATCTCGCGGTTCAATCTCCACTCGGCGCTGCTCTCCTGCGGCGACCTGCTGGAGCGGTTCGGCGGGCACCACATGGCGGCCGGCCTGACCATCCGGCGGGACAGCCTGGACGCTTTCCGGGCCCGATTCGGCGAGATCGCCCGGGAGGCGCTGTCACCCGACGATCTGGGCCCCGAGCAGCGGGTCGATCTCGAGCTCGGCCTCCACGAAGCCACCCGCGAGCTGGAGCGGATGTGCCGCCACCTGGAGCCGTGCGGCGCCGGCAATGCCAGCCCGGTGTTCGGCGTGCGCGGCGTCCGGCTGGTCGGCCGCTCCCGGGTCGGCAACGGCCACCTCAAGGGCACCCTGGACGACGGCACCACCCGGATCGCCACCATCGGGTTCCAGTGGGCCGACCGGGTGCCCTGGCTGGGGGACGGGCTGGTGGACGCCGCCTTCCGGCTGGAGTCCAACGAGTGGAACGGCTACTCGACGCTCCAGGCGCGGCTGTGCGCCCTGTCGCCCCACCCGGCAGGCTGAGGGCGCCGCCGTGCGCATCGTGGCCGGCGAGTTCGGGGGCCGCCGGCTGGCGCTGCCGCGCGACGGCCGGGTCCGCCCGACCGCCGATCGGGTGCGCGAGGCCTGGATGAGCATCCTGGCCGACGCCCTCGACGGGGCCCGCGTGCTCGACCTCTATGCCGGGAGCGGCGCGCTGGGGCTCGAGGCCCTCTCCCGCGGCGCGGCCTCGGCCGACTTCGTCGAGCTCAACCCGCCCTCGCTCCGGGCGCTCGAGGCCAACGTGGCGGCCCTGGGCGTGGGCGAGCGGGTCCGGATCCACCGGGGCGACGCGATCCGGTTCGCCCAGCGGCTGGCGCCCGGGGCGTACGACCTGGCCTTCGCCGACCCGCCCTACGACCGCGACGACGGGGCCCGATTGGTGGCGCTCTTCCGCCGGACCCCGTTCGCGCGCATTCTTTCGGTCGAGCACCGCGCCGGCGACCCCCTCGACGGCGACGACCGCCGCCGCTACGGCGACACCGCCCTGACCTTCTGCCACGCGCCATGACCCGGATCGCCGTCTACCCTGGCTCGTTCGATCCACCGACGAAGGGCCACGAGGACCTCATCCGCCGCAGCCTGGCCCTGGCGGACCGGGTGATCGTCGCCGTCGCGGTCAACCCATCCAAGCAGCCGCTCTTCCCGGTCGAGCAGCGGCTGGCCATGCTGCGGGCCACGGTGGGCGACGAGCCGCGGGTCAGCTTCCAGTCGTTCGAGGGCCTGCTGGCGGAGTTCGCCCGCTCGGTCGGGGCCGCCATGGTCGTCCGCGGGCTGCGGGCGGTGAGCGATTTCGAGTACGAGTTCCAGATGGCGCTGATGAACCGCCGGCTGCACCCCACCCTCGAGACCGTCTTTCTGGTGCCCGCGCTCGAGCTCACCTATCTCAGCTCGAGCCTGGTGCGCGAGGTGGCCCGGTTCGGCGGCGACGTCGGCGGCCTGGTGCATCCCGCCGTGGCGGACGCGCTGGCCGGGAAGTACCGGGCGTGAGCTTCCGCCAGGCCCTGCTGGAGCGCGCCGCCGCCCGGCGGCGCCGGGTCGTGCTGTGCGAGTGCGACGACCCCCGGGTCCGGGAGGCCGCCGCCCGGCTCGAGCGGGAGGGCATCGCCGAGGTCATCCGGATCGGCGGCGGCGGCATCGTGCCCGCCCGCGACGACCGGCTGGCCCGCATCGCCCAGTTCCTCCGCGACCGCCGGCCCGACCGGATCGTGGACGGCGTTCACGCGCTCGACGTAGCCTCGGTGCCGGCCAACTTCGGCGCCGCGCTGGTGGCCCTGGGCGAGGCCGACGCCGCGGTGGCGGGGGCAGTCTGCCCCACCCGGGACACCATCCGGGCGGCCCTCTGGGCCATCGGCACCGCGCCCGGCGTGAGCCTGGTCAGCTCGGCGTTCTACCTGGTGCTGCCGGACGACCAGGTGCTCAGCTTCACCGACTGCGCCGTCGTGCCCGAGCCGAACCCCGAGCAGCTGGCCCAGATCGCGCTGGCCGCCGCCCGCGACCGCACCCGGCTGGTGGGCGACGCGCCCCGGGTCGCCTTCCTGTCGTACAGCACCCGCGGCAGCGCGGAAGGTGCCCGGGTCACCAAGGTGCGCGATGCCGCCGCCCGATTCAGCCAGCTGGCCCCCAACGTGCCGAGCGATGGCGAGCTCCAGGCTGACGCCGCGCTGGTGCCCGAGGTGGCCGAGCGCAAGGCGGCCGGCTCGCCCGTCGGCGGCCGGGCCAACGTGCTGGTCTTTCCCGATCTCGACGCCGGCAACATCGGCTACAAGCTGGTGCAGCGCCTGGCCGGCGCCGCGGCCATCGGCCCGATGCTCCAGGGCCTGGCCCGGCCGATGGCCGACCTGTCGCGGGGGGCGACGGCCGATGATATTGTCGAAGTCAGCGCGATGGTGTCGCTCCAGTGCGAGTGAAGGCGCCGGCCGGCTGACTCATTGACAGGGAGACGATGATGGGATTCCACCAGACCAAGGACGCCAGCGGCGTAGCGGTGCTGCAGGTCGAGGGCCAGCTCATCGTGGGCAACCGCCAGGAGCTGAAGGACCTGGTCCAGGCCGCCCTGGAGCAGGGCGAGCGCCGCCTGCTGATCGACTTCTCCCGCACCGGCTACATCGATTCGTCCGGGCTCGGGGCCCTGGTCTCCATCTCGAAGAAGGTGCGCGAGGCCGGCGGCGAGCTCCGGCTGTCGGGACTCAACGAGGATCTCCGCTCGCTGTTCGAGCTGACCAAGCTCGATACCCTCTTCGCCATCGCCGAGACGCCCCAGCAGGCCCTCGCCAGCTTCTAGCCGACCAATCCCATGCCGTCGTCGCTCCGCCTCTGCGTCCGCCGCTCGTCGGCCCCGGACGGGGGCGAGGCGGGCACGCTGGTCACCCTCCGGCTGCCGAGCGAGGTGGAATGCATCGAGGAGGCGGTCGAGCTGGTGACCCGCCACTGCCTGGCCGGCCACGCGGCGCCGCGGAAGACCCGCTTCCGGCTCCAGGTCGTCCTGTCGGAGGCCATCAGCAACGCGATCGTCCGGGGCAACCGCGAGGATCGCGACAAGTGGGTCCATGTCCGGGCCGAGCTCGATCGCGACACCATCCGTCTCCACGTCACCGACGAGGGTGCCGGGTTCGACCCGGCCGCGGTGCCCGAGCCGATCCGACCCGAGCAGCTCGACGAGGCCAACGGGCGGGGCCTCTACCTGATCCGCAAGCTGGTGGACGCCGTCGAGTTCAACGAGCGGGGAAACTCCATCTGCATGATCCTGCGCCGTCCGTAGGACGGCTGGCACACGTGCTCGAGGGGCTCGGCGCGCTGGCCGGGGCCCGGCTGCGCCTGTGGCGGTGGGACGGCCAGGCTCTTCGCCTGCTGACCGGAGCCGATCCGGGCGGCACGCCGGCGGCGCCGCGCACCGCCGGGCCCGCGCCTGCGCCGTGGGGCACGGTCTGGCTCGAGCCGGTGAGCGAGGCGGATGGCGTCTGGCTCGAGGTCGCCGGGCCGGTCGACCACGCGCTGACCCTGGCCGCAGGTCGGCTGCTGCCCTTGGTCGGCGCGCTGTTCGACGCCGAGCGGCAGCGGAGCTTTCTGGCCGAGGAGCTCACCTCCCGCTACGAGGAGATCGATCTCCTCTACGCCATCAGCGAGATTCTCGGCCGCACCGTGCGGCTGGAGGAGGCCACCCAGACCATCGCCCGCGAGGTCAGCACCGTGGTCGGCGCCCGCCGGGCCTCCATCATGGTGTTCGATGAGGCCGCCGGCGTGCTCCGCACCGTCGCGGCCCGCGGCTTCGGGCTCGACGGGCTGGCCCCGGTGCGGGTGGACGACGAGTGCTCGGTGGCCGCTCGGGTCTACCGC
>DATAOR010000121.1:0-8057 GCA_036265635.1 Gemmatimonadales bacterium | reverse complement strand
GGGAACCGACCGAAGGTAGGGACGATCGGCTCCCCGGAAGACTTCCGTGCCCTCGGCAGTCCGGCCGCCGCAGGGCGAGTAGAAGAACGCGTCGATCGGCGCGCCGCCGTAGGTGAGGATGCGGCCTCGGGTCGCCTCGACCGCGGCCCGGCCCTCCGGCGTCTCGGCTGCCGCGCCGCCGTAGACCTGGTCGGCGACGCCGGCGTAGAGGTCGAAGCCTTGAGCCTGCCACCGCCGCAGATTGCGGAGGGCAAAGGTGCGGGACACGACCGCCTGGGCCCGGAGCGCCTCCTGCTCGGCCGAGCTTCGGCGGCCCATCTCGGCGCTCACCACCCCCTCGAGGTAGGCCTCCATCGGCAGCCGATCCACCAAGGTCACGCCACTGCCGTCCCGCCGGGCGAACACGCTCCCGCGGTATGGTCGCCCGTTGACCAGGACGGGCGCGTTGGCCATGGGGGAGACGATCTCCATGACGTCCGTCGGCGCGGTGCTGGCCCCGCCCGGCGCCCTTGCCACAATACCGGGGCCCTGCACCTCGACCCGCCACAGCTCGCCGGCGGGCAGCTCGGCCAGCCGCGCTCCGGCGGAGTCGCTCAGGCTGAGCCCCCCGAATCCGGCGATGGTCGCCGAGCTCACCCCGACCGCCAGGCCGACCCGGATCTGCGGCTCGGCCGGCTGCTCGGCTTCGGGCGGCGCGGCCGGCAGGGGGGTCGGTTCGACGGCAGGCGGAGGCGCGGGCTGCGCCGGGCGGGGTGGCCCCGGAGCCGGGGCGGGCGTCGGGCGGGGCGGTTTCGCCCCGGAGCTGCAGCTGGCGACCAGCACCGCCATGCTCGCCGCGGCCGAGACCGCCACCACGGACCACCGGTGCAGCCGGGCGCGGCGGGCCGCGGCGTCAGCCGCGGTAGTTGCCAAACTTGAGCTCGATGCCGAAGTCCTGACCTCGGAGCGCCGCAATGATCGCCTGGAGCTCGTCCCGCGAGGGCGCGGTCACCCGGATCTCGTCGCCCTGAATGGCGGCCTGCGCCTTCTTGAATCCGCCGTCCTTGATGGCCCGGATGATCTTCTTGGCCGCGTCCTGGGGAATGCCCTGGGTCAGCTTGACCGTGCGGCGGACGGACTGCCCGGTGGCGACGACGTTCTCGCCCAGATCGAGGTTCTTGACCGGGACGCCCCGCTTGATCATCCGGCCCTGCAGGACGTCGAGCAGCGAGTCCATCCGGAACTCGTCATCCGCCGCGAGCCGGATTTCCGCTTTGGGCCGGTCGAACTCGATGGTACAGTGGGTGCCCTTGAAGTCATATCGCTGGGCGATCTCCTTCAGGGCCTGGTTGACCGCGTTGTCGACCTCCTGGAGGTCGGCGCCGGTGGATACGTCGAAGGAAGGATTGCTGGCCATGGTGTGGTGACGGGGTCGGAGCCGCATGGAGTCGCGAACGCCGGAAGGATTACCCTACCCTCCGTGCTTGACAACCCTCCGGGCCGCCGCTAGTCTCACCGGCACGGCGGTCGATTTAGGGCCACTTGCTCCCGCCGGTGTACCGGTTCGCCGGTCACGAACCAACGAGCTAAAGCGCCGGATGCACGCCCTCCGAGCGCACCACGCTGGAGGGCGTTTTGCCTTCGGCGGCGCCGGCGTCCGGCCGGCGTCCAGGGTATCCGTCACCAGGACTCTCATGCCGCGTCGCGCGATGTGCTGTCGAATGATGCCCTGTTGGCCCCGCCAGGGGTGGACGGCGTCCTCGGCATGTGGTCGCGGCAGCGGCGGAACGTAACCCCCCGCACCCCGGCACCCGAGGCCCGGACCACTCCACGGAGCGGTCCGGGCCTTTCTGTTTCCCCCTTCTCTCGAGGAGCGCAGCATGTCGTTCCAGCCCGATACCCTGGCGATCCACGCCGGCCAGCTGCCCGACCCTACCACCAACGCGCGGGCCGTCCCGATCTACGCCACGACCAGCTACGTCTTCAACGATACCCAGCACGCTGCCGACCTGTTCGGGCTGCGGGTCTTCGGCAACATCTATACCCGTATCATGAACCCGACCAGCGACGTGTTCGAGAAGCGGATCGCCGAGCTCGAGGGCGGCATCGCGGCCCTGGCGGTGGCCAGCGGACAGGCGGCTACGACCCTGACGGTCCTCAACCTGGCTCGGGCGGGCGACCACCTGGTCTCGTCCCAGACGCTCTACGGCGGGACCTACAACCTGTTCGCTTATACCTTGCCCAAGTGGGGCATCACCACCTCGCTGGTGGATGTCCACGACCTCGACCAGGTGCGGCGGGCGATCACCGACCGCACCCGGCTGCTCTTCGTCGAGACCATCGGCAATCCCCGGCTGGACGTGCCTGACCTCGAGGCCCTGGCCGACATCGCCCACCAGGCCGGCATCCCCCTGGTGGTGGACAACACCTTCGGCGCGGCCACGCTGTGCCGCCCGATCGAGCACGGCGCCGATATCGTGATTCATTCGGCGACGAAGTGGATCGGCGGCCACGGCACCGCGATCGGTGGGGTGGTGGTGGACGCCGGCAAATTCGACTGGACCAGCGCCCCCGCCAAGGCTCGGTTCCCCGAGTTCAGCTCGCCCGACCCGAGCTATCACGGGCTGGTCTACACCGAGGCGTTCGGCCCGGCCGCGTTCATCATCAAGCTCCGCGTCCAGCTGCTCCGCGATCTCGGCCCGGCGCTGTCGCCGTTCAACTCGTTCCTCTTCCTCCAGGGTCTGGAAACCCTCCCGCTCCGGATTCAGCGGCACTCGGCGAGCGCGCTGGAGATCGCCCGCTGGCTGGCCCAGGATGCTCGGGTGGAGTGGGTCTCCTATCCGGGGCTCGACAGCCACCCCGAGCACGCCAACGCCGCCCGGTACCTCCACGGCGGCTTCGGGGGCGTGCTCACCTTCGGGGTCAAGGGCGGGCACGCCGCCGCCAAGGCCCTGATCGACCGGGTCAAGCTGTTCAGCCTGCTGGCCAATGTGGGCGATGCCAAGTCGCTGATCATCCACCCCGCCTCGACCACCCACGAGCAACTGACGGCCGAGCAGCAGCGGGCGACCGGAGTCACGCCCGAGCTGGTCCGGCTGTCGGTCGGGCTGGAAGACGTTCGCGATCTCATCGCCGACCTCGACCAGGCGCTCGGCGAAATCGGAGCCACCGAGAGGGTCCGGCACACCGCAGCGGCGGGCGCCGCCAAGTGACCACGCCGCTGGTCGTGAAGTTCGGCGGTGACGCGCTGGCCACGCCGGAGCGCATCGCCGCCGCGGCCCGGCGGATCGCCCTCCGCCGGGCCCGGCAACCGGTGGTGGCGGTGGCCAGTGCCCGTCGCGGCGTCACCGACCATTTGCTCGGCCTGGTCGACCAGGTGCGCCAGGCCGCCCACGGCGGCAGGTTGCCGACGGCCTTGGCCCGGGCGTCGGCGGACCGGGCGATCACCACCGGCGAGGTCGTGGCCGCGTCGCTGCTGGCGCTGGGGCTCAACGACCTGGGCATCGACGCCGTGGTGCTCGACGCCCGCGAGGCAGGCCTGGTCAGCCGGGGGCCGGCCGGCGCCGCAGGGCTGGCCGAGGTGCGTCGGGCTCGGCTGGATCGGGTGATCCAGACGGGCGCCGTTCCGGTCGTCACCGGCTTTCAGGGCTGGCGACGTGGCCGCGTGGCCGCGCTTAGTCGGGGAGGCTCGGACGTGACCGCGGTGGTCCTGGCCGAGGCGCTCGAAGCGACGGCCTGCGAGCTGGTGAAGGATCCTGGTGCCATTCACACCGCCGACCCGCGCCTCATCGCCGAGGCGCGGCCGATCGCCGAGGCTCGCCCCGCCTTCGTTACGGCCCTGGCGGAAGCCGGCGCCCGGATCATTCACCCGGTGGCGGCGGCTCGGGCGCAGCGATGCGGGCTCGAGCTGCGATTCGCCTCGGTCCGGCCCGATGGCGCACCAGCCACCGTCGTCACCGGTACGGCAGCCGACGCGCGCTCGCTGGTCCTGGCGGAAGGCCATGGCGGGCTGCTGGCCGAGCCCGGCGATCCGGCCGAAGTGGCGACCATCACCCTGGTCTGCGACGGGCCAGGCATCGCGGCGGCCGGGGCGGCCGCCGCCGCGGCTGTTCGGCGACTGGGAGCTCCCCTGCTCCGTGTCGAGGCACGGTCTACGGCAGTAAGCTTCCTGGTCTCCGCGGCCCAGGGCATCCCGTTGCTCCGGGCGCTGCATGGGACGCTGCATCGCACGGCCCGGCCCGGCCAATCGAGGGAGAGACAGTATGCCCATCGCTGAGATCCGATGACCGCGCTCATCGGCGGGGGAAGCACGGCTCAGGAGCTGTCGCTCGGTCCGTTCACCGGCGCCGATGGGCGGACCCATTCCGGCCTTCGGCTGCGCTACCGGGTGCTGGGCGATGTCGGCGCCGCGCGCGAGCATGGCTGGATCCTCGTGTTCCACGCGCTCACCGGCAGCGCAGATGCCGAGGCGTGGTGGGGACCGATGATCGGCCCCGGTCGAGCCCTCGACACCACGCGCCATGCCATCGTCGCCGCCAACCTGCTGGGGAGCTGCTACGGTTCGACCGGGCCACAGGAATGGGCCACCGAGCACGACGAGCCGTTCCCCGAGTTCACCCCGGCGGACCTGGCTCTGGCGCACGTCCCCCTGCTCGAGCACCTCGGAGTGGATCGCCTGACCCTGGCCACCGGGGGATCGCTCGGCGGCATGGTCGCGCTCGAGTGGGGACGACGTTCGAGCGTACCAGTCGACCGGCTGGTCGTCTTTGCCGCCCCCGCCCGCACTTCGGCCCAATCCATCGCCTGGAATGCGGTCCAGCGGATGGCCATCGAGGCCGACCCTGCCTGGCGCCGCGGGCGCTACCTTCCCGGCCAGGGTCCGGTGGCGGGGCTGGCGGCTGCCCGGGCGCTGGCGATGATCACTTACCGCTCGGGGGTGGAGTTCGAGTCCCGGTTCGGCCGGGCGTCCTCCCGGGCCCCGGATCGGTTCGATGTGGACCACTATCTCCGCCGCCAAGGGGACAAGCTGGTGGCCCGGTTCGACGCCGCCAGCTACGTCGCGCTCATGCGCGCGATGGATCTTCACGACGTAGGCGATGTGTCCGATGCCGCGCGGCAGACAGCCGAGCGGGTGGGCCGCGTAATCGGCGTCGGCGTGGATACCGACATCCTGTACCTGCCGGGTGAGGTTCGGGCCTGGACTGACGCCTACCGGGCCGGTGGCGTGGACGCTCGCTACCGGGAAATCCGTTCCCCGTCAGGCCACGACGCGTTTCTCATCGAATGGGACCAGGTGGAGCGGATTCTGGGGGAAGTTCCGTAGCGGACCTTACGCGATCGATCATCGCTTCCTCCCGCGGCCATCGCTTCCTCCCGCGGCTCGCGCCCGCCTGCGGGCCGATGGTGATCAGCGACCGACGCGACCGATGCCCGGCGTTAAGGCCGGTAGCCGGGTCGGTGGAGGACTGGCGGGTGAGGGCCGGCAGGCCCGTCAGGCGAGGAAGCTCTCGAGCGCCCGGGCGCGGCTCACGTGCCGGAGGCGGCTCAAGGCCTTTTCCTTGATCTGGCGAACCCGTTCCCGAGTGATCCCGAGCAGGCTGCCGATCTCCTCGAGGGTCATCGGCTCGGGCCCATCGAGGCCGAAGTACAGCCGGAGAATCTTGGCCTCGCGCTCCTTCAGAGTGGACAGCACCTCCTCGATGGACTCGGTGAGGGCGTGCTCGAAGGTCTCGGAATCGGGGCCTGGATTCTGGGTATCCGGGAGATAATCCAGCAGCTTGTTGTCTTCGCCGGGAGTCAGCGGGGCGTCGAGCGAGAGGTGATTCTGCGAGATGGAGAGGGTCTTCTGGACTTCCTCCATGGAGATGTCCATGCCCTCGGCGATCTCGGAGGGGGTGGGCTCGCGCCCCAGCTCCTGGAGCAGGGCCGAGGACCGCTTGCCGATCCGGTGCAGCGTGCCGGCCCGGTTGAGCGGCACCCGAACGATCCGGCTCTGCTCGGCCAGCGCCTGGAGAATCGCCTGGCGGATCCACCAGACCGCGTACGAGATGAACTTGATGCCCTTGGTCTCGTCGAACTTATGGGCCGCGCGGATCAGGCCGAGATTGCCCTCGTTGATCAGGTCGGCCAGCGAGACCCCCTGATTCTGGTACTTCTTGGCGACCGACACCACGAAGCGCAGGTTGCTGCGCACCAGCTTGTCGAGCGCCTCGCCGTCACCGGTCCGGATGCGCTGGGCGAGATTGACCTCTTCCTCCTGGGGAATCAGCGGGTAGCGGCTGATCTCCCGAAGATATTGGTCCAGCGAGCCCTCATCGAACGAAGGACCCCGCCTGCCGGCTCCGACCTGCATTGGACGCATGCGACTCGACCTCGAACTCAATGGGGCAGGATTCGTATTGCGGCGTGGTGTTCCCGTGACCGGCCTTCACCACACGGGAAGGATCACCACCACGGAGCACACATGACGAACCTTACTCTCCGGCCGGTCGGTGCGCAACCGGTCCGGCGCGCCGCGATGACGCGCCGGTCATTCATCACACGGGCAACGCGACCGACTCCACACCGCTCACACGTCGTAGGTATCGATCTGCGCCCGCTGCAGCTTGCCGGAGTAGTCGACGTAGCCGACTTTCGTCTCGGAGTAGAAATCGTAGACCTCCCAGCCGCCCTCGCGATGGCCGTTGCCGGTCGCTTTGACCCCCCCGAACGGCAGATGCGCCTCGGCGCCGATGGTGGGCGCGTTGACGTAGGTGATTCCGTTGTCCAGCTCCTGGAGCGCGCGGAAGGCCAGATTGACGTCGCGGGTATAGAGGCTGCTCGACAGCCCGTAGCGCACGCCGTTGTTGACCTTGACGGCCTCGTCGAAGCCGTTGACCCGGACGACGCTCAGCACCGGACCGAAGATCTCCTCCTGCTCCAGCCGACTCCCCGCCCGGACCCCGGCGAATACGGTGGGCCGGTAGAAGTACCCGCTCGACAATTTGCCGCGGGGCGCCGAGCCTCCGGTGAGGAGCTCGGCCCCCTGGCGCTGGCCGATCTCGACATAGCGCTCGACCTTGTCACGCGAGGCCTGATGGATCAGCGGGCCGACGTCGGTCCGGGGCTGGCGGCCATCCCCCAGCCGGAGCTTCTCGGCCGCCTCCACCAGCCGGCGGAGGAAGCGATCGTGGATCTTGCGGTGGAGCACCAGGCGGCTGGTGGCGGTGCAGCGCTGTCCGGTCGTGCCGAAGGCGCCCCACAACACCCCCTCGAGCGCCAGATCGAGATCGGCGTCGGCCATCACGATCATCGCGTTCTTGCCGCCCATCTCGAGCGAGAGCCGTTTGTGCATCCGGCCGCAGGTTTCGCCGATGATCGCGCCGGTGTCGGTCGAGCCGGTGAACGAGATGACGGGAACGCCCGGGTGCTCGACCAGCGCCTTGCCGACCGTCTCGCCTCGCCCGTGAACCAGCTGGACCACTTCCGGCGGCAGCCCCGCCTCGAGCAGGATCTCCACCAGCAGATGCACCGTGTGGGGCACATCCTCTGACGGCTTGATGATCACCGCGTTCCCGCACAGCAGCGCGGGGAACATCTTCCAGGTCGGAATCGCCATCGGGAAGTTGAACGGCGTAATCAGCCCGACGACCCCGATGGGCCGGCGGAAGCTCATCGCCCATTTGGCCCGGAGCTCGGACGGGACGGTATAACCGAACAGCCGGCGGCCCTCGGTGGCGGCATAGTAGGCCGTATCGATTCCCTCCTGCACATCCCCCCGGGTCTCGGCCAGCACCTTGCCCATCTCTCGGGTCATGGCATCGGCGATGGCCTCCTTCCGCTCGACCAGCAGGTCGCCCACCCGACGGAGCACGTCGCCCCGGACCGGAGCCGGGGTGCGCGACCAGAGCGCGAACCCGCGGGCCGCCGAGCGGACGGCGGCCTCGAGGTCGGCGGCATCGGAATCGGGAAACCGGCCGATCAGGTCGTCGGCGTCGGCCGGGTTCCGGTTGTCGAAGTAGGCGCCATGCTGCGGCGCCACCCACTCGCCGCCGATGAAGTTGCGAAACGTCTTGGCCATAATATCCCGTGCGAAAGTG